>NZ_DATBKY010000016.1:0-65949 GCF_036555685.1 Actinophytocola sp.
CTTGCCGCCGGGGTGGTCGTCGGGGTGCTGACCAACGGTGAGCACGAGCAGCAGGCCGCGAAGCTCGAGGCGACCGGGTTGGCGAGGGAGGGGCTACGGCTGATCGCGTCGTCCCGGCTGCCGGCCGCCAAGCCGGATCCAGGGGCGTTCATCGCGGCGTGCGACCTGCTCGGCGTCCCGGCTGGCGAACGTCCGTTCGGTGCGCCGGGCGGGATCCGCGGTCAGTGCGACCGCACGCTTCAAGAAGGCGGCCGCGGCTGCCATTCCGCCACGTGCCTGCGCGCGGCCGGACGACGCATCGAGCTCGGCGGCGACCTGTTCGTCCCTGCCAGGGTGGCGTGGGCCTGGTGCCAGGCCCGCCGGTCGGGATCGACCTGGGGGTCTGTTGCCTCGGCCAGCGCGAGGTGGGCCGCCTGGCGCGCTCGGAGCGATGCGGAACGGTAGGCGACCGACCGGACCAGGGGATGCCGGAACCGCACCCGCGCGCCGACCTCCAGCAAGCCTGCTTCTGCGGCCGGTGTCGCCGCCTCGGCTCGAATTCGCAGGCGCTCGGCGGCCCGCCACAGCAGCACCGGATCTCCGACCGGTTCGGCCGCCGCCACGAGCAGCAGCCCCCGGCTCTCGGTGGGAAGCGCTCCGGGCGCCTGCGGAAGCTTTCCTCGATCCGTCCCGACAGCGGCATCGCATCCGGGAGGGCGAATCCGCCGGCCAGCTCAGCTGGCGTCAGGCCCTAGAAAATTTATGGCGGCCGGAGTAGACATCCAGCGGCCGGTGTGTGTAATGTTCTGCTCGTACCGAGAGAGACAACGTTACGCGAGCGCGGGAGATGACGTAACTACCCGCGAGGTGAGGCAACACGGTCAGGCAGCACGGAGCCACGCAGCAGACCGGTTCGGCTGGCGACCGGGCAGGACCCGGGACCATGCAGTGAAGAGGCGAAGAGGTAGCTGGTCCCGAGCTAGTGCAGTGCAAGACGCGGGCGAAGTCTGGTGCCCGTGGAGTAGTGAAGAAGGCGGTCAGGTGTGCCGGAACCGATCAGTGAAGTGGTTCCGGCACACCTGGCTATCAGGTAAGGAATTTCAGGAGAGAAGGGAGAGGGCGCATCATTGGATCGCCCGCCCTGGCTGTCTCTCGCCGGGCGGGTACCGCAGGCCCATCGGATTGGTAGGTGGTTCTCGGTTACTGATACGCGATCCCCGCACGGTCCGTTTCTCGACCGGACATAGCGGGTGCACAACGCCGACTCACGGTCGGCTGACAATGGTGAAACCCAACCCCTGGGCCCCTGGATGCCGTGCCCGGCACCCAGGGGCCCTTATGACGTGGAGGTGGAATGATCCCTGACCAACCCGACGCGACCGCGCCGAACGCGGGCGACAAGTTCGATGATGAGCACTACCCCGGCTATACCATGGGCCGGGCCGCGGACATGCTGGGCACCACCCAGGGATTCCTGCGCAGCCTCGATGAGAACGGGCTGATCCAACCGCAGCGTTCCGCCGGCGGGCACCGCCGCTACTCCCGTCACCAGCTGCGCTTGGCCGCGCGTGTGCGGGAACTGGTCACTCAGGGCACCCCGGTCGACGCGGCCTGCCGCATCATCAGCCTCGAAGACGAACTCCACGAAGCCCAGCAATCTAACGCCCAGCAACGCGACGCCCAAAACCGCGGCGCCGAGATCCGTTCCTCCGAGTGAATCTGTGCTGGTGTGCCTCCCCGCGGCTCACCGGCGCACGACGGAACCGTCGCCGGCGAGATCTGGTCCTTCGGTCGTCCCCGCACCCGCGGGGCTGTTCCCCCGCGCCGACACCGGCGATGATCGACGCGCCGTCGTCCTCGCGCCCGCGGTGGGTGTTCCCACCTGGTAGCCCTGCTCGGGCGGGGATGTCCGCGTCGTCCGTGCGCTCGCGGGTTGTTCCTCGGCCGGGTCGCGCTCATTCGGGCCGGTGGCCGGGCCGACCTCCCCGCGGCGTTGACACCAACGCCACCGACAGCGAACCGGGCGGTGGAGATGCCTTCTCCCGATGGGGCCGCCTGGGTTGCTTGACTCTATGTGACATCGCTCTGCATTCTGGGGAGGTAGTCGTCTCTGGCGGAGATTGGCTGTGACGACAACATCTATGGACGAATCTGCCGCACATCCTGGCTATCTGCCGCAGTTCAGAAGAGTGGCGTCTGTAGCTCAGGACGTGGGCGTGTCTCCGATGACGTTGTATCGGATGATCAGCGAGGGGCAGTATCCGGCGGTTCGGATCCGGACCCGGCTCGTCGTTCCTGTTGAGGACGCCTCCGAGGTGGGGCGTGATCATCTGCCGAGGCTGAGGACTTCCAAACCCGCATGGCCGCCAACACAACGAACCTCGGCCATGATCTCTCCATGACCAGGTTCGAAAGAATCATTCCTGGTGTCCCCGGCAGGATTCGAACCTGTGACCTGCCGCTTAGGAGTTGGTCATTGTCCGGCGATCGAATCAGCCACTCGCGCTGGCAGTTGGCTAGACGCCATTCTTGCTCGGTTGTGTGAGCCGACTTACTGTGCATGAGCAGCGAGTCCCCCCGATAGATGGAGGGGGACCGTGCGTCGGATCATCGTGTTGCCGCTGGTCGGGTTTCCGTTGGAAGTTGGTTCAGCGCTGGCCGCGGTCGCGGAGGTTGTTGCGGGCGTCGCGCCTGAGCGGCTTGTGATCGCGGGTCTGCGGTTCGGGCCGGCTGGGTGCGCAATTGATGGTCGGGTGGGGGTCGGCGAGCGGGAGTTGGTGGCGGCTGTTGATCAGCTTCGCGCCACACATCGGGGAGCGATCGACGTCTTGGGCCTGGACGAGTTGCATCGGCTGGCTGGCGAGCGATGTGGCCGCGGTGTCGGCGAGCAACTGGGCCTTCAGCCCGTACCCACCGTGTACGGTGTCGCGCCCGGCTGGTCGGTTGTCGCGCGCCGACGGCGGGTCCGGCCAGGCACCTTGCCAGCCGGTACGAGTGCTCTTTCCGCGGCGCGTGCTCTTGGTGGTTCGGTCGTCCTCGGTGACTCCGGGCGTCTGGGTGTCGGGCGAGTTGTGACCAGGCACGCGGACGCGGTGGAGACACTCATGGGTGTGGAAGCCGGCGCGCCGGTCGACGAGACCACTGTCGACGCTCGGGTTGATCGGCACCGGTACTCCGAGCGGGGACTCGTCGTCCTCACGATCGACGACGACGGGCAAGCGAGCGCGGAGTGCCAGACGCTCTGACAGGGTTGGCTCTGCTACTGCAGTTCGTCCGGGATGAGCTTCAGGCTGATCGAGTTGATGCAGTAGCGCTGGTCGGTGGGTGTGGGGTAGCCCTCGCCTTCGAAGACGTGGCCCAGGTGGCTGTGGCAGTTGGCGCAGAGGACCTCGGTGCGGGCCATGCCCAGGGAGCGGTCCTCGCGGAGGATGACCGCCGCGTTCTCGGGGGCGTAGAACGACGGCCAGCCGCAATGCGAGTCGAACTTGGTGTCGCTTCGGAAGAGTTCCGCGCCGCAGGCCCGGCATTCGTAGACGCCGACCGCCTTGGTGTCGGTGTACTCGCCGGTCCACGGGCGCTCCGTGCCGGCCTGGCGCAGGACCGCGTACTCCTCGGGCGTCAGCTCCTTGCGCCATTCCTCGTCCGTCTTCACCACGTTCGGGGCGGCTAGCTCCTGGCTCATGCCATCCACGTTACTTGGCGAGCGCCGAGATCGCGTACACCAGCGCGTCCCACAACGTCACGGTCACGCCCAGCAGGATCAGCAGCACGAGGATGCTCGCCATCAGCTTGCGATGCCCGCCCAGCCGGTTCGCGGACGCGGCGAAGTCCGTCATGTCCGACAGGTAGCCCTCGACCGTGAAGCTGGGGTGCACCTGACGCTGCCGCTGGAGGTGCTCGGCGAAGGCCCGGGCCTCCGGATCGTTCGGGTCCAGGCCCAGCAACTCGTCGCTGAACAGCGGATCCACCCCGCGGCGCGGGTTCTCCTCCGGCTCCTGGATCCCGTTCACCGACATGCCCCCACGGTAACCTGACGCCGTGGCGGAGGCGATCGAACTGACCGTGGGCGAGCGCACGGTCCGGGTGTCCAACCCGGGCAAGACCTACTTCGCGGAGAAGGGGATCACCAAGGGCGACGTCGTCCAGTACTTCCTCGCCGTGGGCGAGGGCATCCTGGGCGCGCTGCGCGACCGGCCGACCACGCTCGAGCGCTGGCCGGGCGGCGTCTTCGAGGGCGCCAAGCTCTCCACCCGCGCCGACAACCGCGGCGACGCCTTCTACCAGAAGCGCGCTCCCAAGGGCGCCCCCGACTACGTCGAGACCGCCCGCATCACCTTCCCCAGCGGCCGGCCCGCCGACGAGGTCTGCCCGACCGAGCTCGCCGTGGTCGCCTGGGCGGTCAACCTCGGCACGCTGACCTTCCACCCCTGGCCGGTCCGCCGACCGGAGGTCGACCACCCCGACCAGCTGCGCGTCGACCTCGACCCCCAGCCAGGGACGTCGTTCAAGGACGCCGTCACGGTGGCCCACGAGCTGCGCGGGCTTCTCGACGAGCTCGGCATGGCCGGCTTCCCGAAGACGTCCGGCGGCCGCGGCATGCACGTCTACGTCCCGATCGAGCCGCGCTGGAGCTTCGTCGAGGCGCGCCGGGCGCTGATCGCGCTCGGCCGGGAGCTCGCCCGGCGCATGCCCGACCAGGTGACCGTCAACTGGTGGAAGGAGGAGCGCGGCGAGCGGATCTTCATCGACTTCAACCAGATGGCCCGCGACCGCACGATCGCCTGCGCCTACTCGATCCGCCCGACGCCCCGCGCGCTCGTCTCCGCCCCGCTGACCTGGGACGAGATCGACGACGTCGCGCCCGGCGACTTCGACGTGCACACGATGCCGGCCCGCTTCGCGAAGGTCGGTGACCTGCACGCCGGCGTCGCCGAGCAGGCCTACTCGCTCGAGCCGCTCCTGGAGATGGTGGCCCGCGACGAGCGCGACGGCCAGGGCGACATGCCCTACCCGCCCGAGTACCCGAAGATGGCCGGCGAGCCCAAGCGCGTCCAGCCGTCGCGGGCACGCCCGGCGGAGTGAGTCAGGTCCCGCGGCGCCACGGCAGGCAGCCGGCCGAGTCGATGCGCTCGCCCTTGCGGACGGTCACCGAGCCCGGCTTGTTGACCACGCCGTTCTTGATCACGTCGCCGCGCGCGTCGCTGCGGCTCCAGTAGCAGCCGCCGGCGTTCGTGCCGTTCGGGCCCTCTGTCCGGTAGGTCCCGGGCTGCACGTCCACGCCCACCAGGAACAGGCCGTCGGAGAACTCCGCCTTCGGGCCCGGAGGCGGAGTCGCGGTCACCGTCGCGGTGATCGTCTTCGTCTCGAACTGGGTCGCGGTGATCGTCACCCGGGTCGCGGCGGGCGGCTCGCCCCCGGACGAGTTGGAGCTCGCGACAGTCCCCACGATCGCGGCCACCGCGGTGACCACGATCCCCGCGACGGTCAGGACCAGCCACGGCCAGAGTGGCCACCGGTGCCCCGTACCGCTGGTCTCCTTCTCCATTCCCGCTCCTTGCGCCGCTGCCTGGCAGTCGTCACGTCGTCCGTTTCCGTTACGGTTTCACCGAACGTGCCCCGGTCTGGCGCCGTTCCAACGCCCTGACCACGGATTTCTAGCCGCGCACGACCCGATGGTGCGAACCGGAGTTGATTTCGGCCCACTCAAGAGGAAGCATCGATAGGGACCGGCGAACTCCGAGCCGAGAGGGGCATCGTGTCGCAGCCGTACGTCGTTCGCTATGTCGGCGGGCCACTCGACGGTCGGGTGGACACGCTGGCCGAGCTGCCCGACGAACCGCGCAGCACGGTGACCCACGTGCACCTGCACGAAGGTCCGAAGATCGTTCATCACTACGACCTCTGCTACGCCGTCGAGTACGGCTGCGAGTACCGCGTCCGCGCCGAGGAAGAGTAGTACTGACGGCGTTCGCGCAATACGCCCATTCGTGGTCGAAACGCGGCCAATCCGGCCACGCACCGCGAGATCGGCTAGCGATGTACCGCCAGATCGGTGACAACAGGACGGTGATCGGAGGCCAATGTGTCGACGACCACCGAATCGAGCGCCCGCACTCCCGGTGAGACGGTGACGTAGTCGATCCGCTTCTGGGGCACGTCCGCCGGATACGTCAGGCCGGGTTCGGCCGACGTCCACGCATCTGACAGGTGCATCCACAGTGGAGCGAGTTCGGGTGCGTCCGGCTCCGCGTTGAAGTCGCCCAGCAGCACCTGCCGCGCGCCGCCCGGGTCCTCGGACAGGATCCGCAACGTGTCGGCAACCTGCATCTCCCGCACCGCGGGGTCCGGCCGGTAGTCGAGGTGTGTCGTGTAGACGTGCACGGGGATCCCGTGCACCAGCACGACCGCCTCGGCGAACCCGGGCGCCGGCGCGGGCACCGGGTTCGGGTCCTGGGTGGACAGTCGGGTGATCCAGTGGTTCTCCGCGCGCAGGATCGGGTAGCGGCTCAGCACCGCGACCCCGTACCGCCGCCGCGGCGCGCCCTCGGTCAGCGGCGGCAGGTCGTAGATCGGCGCGAAGAACACCCGCATGTGCAACAACTCCGCGAGGTCGCGAGCCTCGTCGCGGAAGTCGCTTCGCGCGTCCCAGTGCACGTCGACCTCCTCGAGGCCGACGACGTCAGCGCCGCTGTCGCGGATCACCGTCGCGGTCCGGGCGAGGTCCAGCGCGCCGTCGGAGCCGATGCCGGTGTGGATGTTGTAGTTCATCACCCGCAGCGCGACGTCGCGGCCGGGCGTGGCCGACGCCGCGGGGGTGGCGACGGACAGGGCGAGAAGTGCGGCCAGGAGCAGGGAAATCCGGCGCATTCGAAGACCTTTCGTGCAGTGCCCGTGAAGTGCCTGTGCAGTGCCTGTGAAGCGCCCGTGCCGGGCACGTCAGGGTGGGCAGACCGTCCCGTTCCGCGGCACTTTAGCGTCGGAGAGGAAACTCAGGGCGGCATCGGTGGCACAGGCGGAGTAACCGAGGGCCCCGTGCCCGCCGCCCTGCCACGACACGTACACGCCGGAGTCGAGCTGTTGCACGGCCCGCTCGGTGCCCTCCTCCGGCGTGACCGGGTCGGCCGCGGTGCCGAGCACGAGGATCGGGGGCGCGCCGGCCGCGGTCGGCGTCGGCAGCGGCTGGTTCGGCACGGTCCACGGGCTGCACAGCGCGAGCCGCTCCACGACGAGCGCGCCGAAGAGCGGGTACTTCTTCGCCCAGTCCTCGCCGTACTGCTTGATCCGCTCCGGCGACAGCCGGGTCTTGGTGTCGTTGCAGGTGGTCACGAGCACCGAGTCCAGGGTCGCGACCTGCTCCTTCGTCCCGATCACCACCGGCACGAGCAGGTCGACGAGCCCCGAGGGGTCGCGGTCGTGCGCCTTGGCCAGCGCCTGGGACAGGGCGGGCCACGTGGCCCGGTCCGACAGCGCTATCAGGACCGCGTGCATGGCCGACCCGGCGGTGATGTCGAGCTCCTCGGGGTCGGTGACTGGGTTCTCGCGCAGCTCGCCGAGCAGGTTGAGCAGCGCCCGCTTGGGCTGGGTGCCGACCTCGCAGCCGCGGCCGATGCAGTCCGAGGAGAACGCGTTGAACGCCGCCTCCGCGCCCTTGGCCACGCCCTCGAGCGAGGTCGCCGCGTCCTGCGTCGGGTCGGGCAGCCCGTCGAGGACGAGCCGGCCGACGCGCTCGGGGAAGCGGTCGGCGAAGACGGACAGCACCCGCGAGCCCTCACCGTGCCCTATGCCGTTCAGCTTCGGCACACCGAGCGCGTCGCGCAGCGTCTCGAGGTCGGCGGCGGTGCGCCAGGTGTCGAACGCGGGGAGCTGGGTCTCCAGCTGGATCGAGCACTGCTGGCCCGCGGTCTGCGCGGCCTGCAGCCACACGTCGATCGGCAGGTCGGCGGGGTCGGGATCCACCATCGCGCGCCGGATCTCCTCGGGCACGCAGCCCGCGGGCGCCGACTTGCCGGTGCCCCGGCGGTCCACGCCGATCAGCGTGAACTTCTCGAAGAACTCCTGGGGTAGCGACTTGGCGAGGTGAGCGGCGTAGATCGAGCCCGGCATCCCGTCGATGTCGTTGACGACGACCAGCGGCACGTTGCCCGACCCGACCCGCAGCAGCTGCAGCCGGGTGTTGCCGCGGCCGGGCGCGTACGGCGAGTCGAGGATCGCGTTGATCTTGCCGCACTGCACGGTCAGCCAGCCGGGCAGCGCCTCGGCGGCGAGCTGGACGCGGATGTCCTCCGGACACGACCGCCAGGCCATGCCCTGGGTCATCTCCTCCAGCTTCGGCACCTCGGGCTTGCCGCCGGACTTCTGCGTGGTCGCGGCCGGAGCGTCGTGCACGACGATGCCGGGGCGGGCGGACGGACCGGCGGTGCAGGCGGTCGCCAGGCCGGCGGTGACGAACAGGAGGGCGATCCGCCTCGCCCAGCGCCGGCCGGTCAACAAAGTCCTCCCCAAACACCTGGTGAGTCCGCAGCGTCGCACGCGCGCGGTGAGGCTGCGGTGAGCGCGGTGGCGCGGATCGTCGGCACCGTGAGCGAGAGTGGAGCCGCGTCCGCCGTCTGGACTGACGAGCAGCGCAGCCGTGAGGAACGATCGGCGAGCAGCGCGGGAGGGAAGACGGCGGGGTTGCGGCGGAGCGCAGCGAACCATGGACACTGTGCGTAAGAATGGCCGGGTGCAGCTGCCTGTGATGCCACCCGTGTCCCCCATGCTGGCCAAGGCCGTCCCGTCGATCCCGGACGGCCAGTTCTACGAGCCGAAGTGGGACGGCTTCCGCTCGATCATCTTCCGGGACGGCGACGAGGTCGAGATCGGCAGCCGCAACGAGCGGCCGATGACCCGGTACTTCCCGGAGGTCGTCGAGGCGGTCAAGGCCAACCTGCCGCAGCGGTGCGTGATCGACGGCGAGATCGTGATCGCCAGCACCGAGAAGAAGGGCCTCGACTGGGAGGCGCTGCAGCAGCGGATCCACCCCGCGGCGAGCCGGGTGAAGCTGCTGAGCGAGCAGACGCCAGCGAGCTTCGTGGCCTT
Organism: Actinophytocola sp.; assembly: GCF_036555685.1. GTDB lineage: Bacteria > Actinomycetota > Actinomycetes > Mycobacteriales > Pseudonocardiaceae > Actinophytocola. The sequence goes on from NZ_DATBKY010000016.1 coordinate 9,058, forward strand.
CGACCTGCTGGCGCTCGGCGACGAGTCGTACCTGGAGCGCCCGTTCGGCGAGCGCCGTGCCGCGCTGGAGAAAGCGCTGGCGTCGGCGACGGCGCCGGTCCACCTCACGCTCGGCACGACCGACAAGGACAAGGCGGCCGAATGGTTCGACCTGTTCGAGGGCGCCGGGCTCGACGGGCTGATCGCCAAGCACCTCGACGAGACGTACCAGCCGGACAAGCGGGTGATGAAGAAGATCAAGCACGAGCGCACCGCGGACTGCGTGCTCGCCGGGTACCGGGTGCACAAGTCCGGCCCGGACCGGATCGGCTCGCTGCTGCTCGGGCTGTACAACGAGGAGGGCAAGCTCGCGTCGGTCGGCGTGGTCGGGGCGTTCCCGATGGAGCGGCGCAAGGAGCTGATGGTCGAGCTGCAGCCGCTGGTCACGACGTTCGACGACCACCCGTGGGCGTGGGCGGCGCACGAGGCGGGGGAGCGGACGCCGCGCAAGAACGAGGTCAGCCGGTGGAACGCGGGCAAGGACCTGTCGTTCATTCCGCTGCGCCCGGAGCGGGTGCTCGAGGTGCGCTACGACTACATGGAGGGCCCGCGCTTCCGGCACACGACGCAGTTCGTCCGCTGGCGCCCGGACCGCGAGCCGGAGTCGTGCACCTACGACCAGCTGGAGCAGCCGGTTCGCTTCGACATCGCGGACATCCTCAAACCGTAGGCCGCAAGCTGGGGTCACGAGCCGAGAACCCGCCGCTCAAGAAGGCTGCCGGCGGTAGCGCAACATCAGGAAGCCCTCGTCGGTGAGGACGGACGCGAGGTCCATCCGCAGTGGCTCGGGCGGGAAGACGCCCTCGGCGATGCGCGGGGCGTCGCCGCCCATGAGCAGGGGGGCGAGGGTCAGGCACAGCTGGTCGACGAGGTTCTGCGCCATCAGCTCGCCGAACAGGTGCGGGCCGCCCTCGCAGCAGACGCGGTGCAGGCCGCGCTCGCCGAGCTCCGCGAGCGCGCGGTGCAGGTCGACCTTCTCCTCGCCGGCGACGATCACCTCGGCGCCCGCCTCGGTCAGGTCGTCGCGGGAGCGGGCCGGCGCGGCCTTCGTGGTCAGCACGATCGGCGGCACCAGCGTGTCGGCGACGAGCGGGGTGAGCGGCCCGATCGAGCAGCGGCCGGTCACCACGGCGATCGGCGGGAGCTCGGACAGGCCCAGCCGGGCACGGCGCTCGGCGCGCACCTCGGTCCGCTTGACGCCTCGATAGCCCTCGACGACCGCGGTGCCCGCGCCGACGAGCACGACGTCGGCCAGGTCGCGGCCGAGCGCGAAGATCTTCTTGTCCGCGGGGCTGGACAAACCCGCCGACCGGCCGGACGCGGTGGCCGCGCCGTCCGCGCTGCTCACGAAGTTGACCTGTACCCACGGACGGTCGAGCTCCGGCGGGTAGGCGTAGATCTCCTCGAGCTCGCGGTCGCTCAGGGGCGGGGCGTCCGCGTTCAGCGGCAGGAGGTGCACCGGTTCATCTCAGCACGCCGCCGGGGCGGCTGCGCGGTCAGCGGCGCTTGCCGTTGCGGTGCTGGTTGACCAGCGCCCACACCGAGACAGCCTGGCTCGACTCGCCGGCGCGCGATCGTCGGGCGAGCGGCTCGGACCGGTCGGCGCCCGCCTCGAGCTCCTGGCGGATCTGGTCGTAGATCGGGGTGTCGGTCAACGCCAATCCCTTCCCGTCGCAGCAGCCCTCGCAGGCTACGCAGCGTACTCTCTTCGATCCGCAGCGACGCACGGCCTCCCCTTGTGCGAGCAGCGGAAAACCGTTCGCGTCCGGCCGTCGGATAACGGACGATTTCCGGAATGGGCACGGGTTTCCTCGAGGCGAACGGGCTGGGTCATCGGCTCGACGACGGGCGTGAGCTGTTCGCCGACGTGTCGTTCCGGGTGAGCACCGGCCAGGTCGTCGCGCTCGTCGGCGCCAACGGTGCCGGCAAGACCACGTTGCTGCGGATGCTCGCGCGGGAGCTCGCGCCGCGTGCCGGTGGGCTCACCGTCCAGGGCGGGCTCGCGGTGATGCCGCAGTTCATCGGGTCGGTGCGCGACGACCGGACGGTCCGCGACCTGCTGCTCGCGGTCGCCTCGCCCGCGCTGCGCTCGGCCGCCGCCGGGCTCGAGGCAGCTGAGCTCGCGCTGATGGACGCCGACGACGAGCCGACGCAGCTGCGGTACGCGAACGCCCTGCACGAGTGGGGCGAGGCCGGCGGGTACGACGCCGATGTCCTGTGGGACACGGTGACCGTGGCCGCGCTCGGCGTGCCGTTCGACCGCGCGCGGTTCCGCGAGGTGCGGACGCTCTCCGGCGGCGAGCAGAAGCGGCTGGTGCTGGAGGCCATGCTGACCGGCCCGGAGCAGGTGCTGCTGCTCGACGAGCCGGACAACTACCTCGACGTGCCCGGCAAGCGGTGGCTGGAGGGCCGGCTCGCGGAGAGCGGCAAGGCGGTGCTGCTGGTCAGCCACGACCGGGAGCTGCTCGCGGCCGTGGCGACGCACGTGGTGACGCTCGAGGGCGGCACGACGTGGGTGCACGGCGGCGGCTTCGGCACGTGGCACGAGGCGCGGCTGGCGCGCTGGGAGCGGATGGCGGAGGTGCGCCGGCGGTGGGACGAGGAGCACGAGCGGCTCAAGGAACTGGTCCGGTGGCTGCAGCAGCTGGCGAAGACCAGCGAGGCGATGGCCCCGAAGTACAGGGCGGCGCAGACGCGGCTGCGGAGGTTCGAGGAGGCCGGGCCGCCGCCGATGCCGCCGCGGGAGGAGCGGGTGCGACCGCGGTTGCGCGGCGGGCGGACAGGACTGCGCGCGATCACGTGTGAGGCACTCGAGCTGACCGGGTTGATGAAGCCGTTCGATCTCGAGGTGTTCTTCGCCGACCGCGTGTGCGTGCTGGGGTCGAACGGGTCGGGCAAGAGCCACTTCGTACGGCTGCTGGCCGGTGATCCCGTCGAGCACACCGGCGTGGCGCGCCTGGGCGCGCGCGTGGTGCCGGGACTGTTCGCGCAGACCCACCAGCATCCGGAGTGGGTCGGCCGCACGCTGACCGACATCCTGTGGCAGGGCGACGACTCCCGGTCCGGCATGGATCAGGGCAGGGCGTCGGCGGTGCTGTCCCGGTACGGCCTCGCCGCGGCTCGCGAGCAGCGGTTCGAGACGCTGTCGGGCGGGCAGCAGGCGCGGTTCCAGATCCTGCTGCTGGAGCTGTCCGGCGCGACGCTGCTCCTGCTCGACGAGCCGACCGACAACCTGGACCTGACGTCGGCGGAGGCGTTGCAGGACGCGCTGGAGTCCTATGAGGGCACGGTGGTGGCGGTGACGCACGACCGGTGGTTCGCCCGCTCCTTCGACCGGTACCTGGTGTTCCGCTCGGACGGCGTCGTGTCCGAAGTAGACACCCCGGTGTGGGACGAGGGCCGGGTGCAGCGCGCCCGCTGAGCCGCGGCCGCTGGTCGCCGACCGGGCCACTGTGGTCAGGACACGCTAGCCGGCCAGTACGTCGGCGATCGTGTCGATGCCGTGGTCCAGGTCGGCCTGCGAGATCACCAGTGGCGGCGCCACGCGCAGCGTCGTGTCGTGTGTCTCCTTGCAGAGCACGCCGCGCTCCATCAGCGTCTCGCTGATCTCGCGCGCGCGCCGGCCCGGCGCGATCTCCACGCCCGCCCACAGGCCACGCCCGCGGACCTCGGCGACCCCGCGCCCGACGAGCTCGCCGAGCCGGCGGTGCAGGTGCTCGCCGAGCGTCCGCGACCGCTCCTGGATCTCGCCCGTCTCGAGCAGCTTGATGACCGCCCGGCCGATGGCGCACGCCAGCGGGTTGCCACCGAAGGTCGAGCCGTGCTCGCCCGGCCGGAGCACTCCGAGCACGTCGCGGCGGCCGACCACCGCGGACACCGGCAGGATGCCGCCGCCGAGGGCCTTGCCCAGGGTGTACAGGTCCGCGCGGATGCCCTCGTGCTCGGACGCGAACAGCGTGCCGGTCCGCGCGAGGCCGGACTGGATCTCGTCGGCGATCAGCAGGATGTTGTTGTCGTCGCAGAGCTGGCGGACCTCGCGCAGGTAACCGGCCGGCGGCACGAGCACGCCCGCTTCGCCCTGCACGGGCTCGACCAGCACGGCAGCGGTGCGCGGCGAGATCGCCGCTTCCAGCGCCTGCAGGTCGCCGTACTTCACCACCTGGAAGCCCGGCGTGTACGGCCCGAAGTCGTTGCGCGCCACCGAGTCCGTGGAGAACGAGATGATCGTCGTGGTCCGGCCGTGGAAGTTCGAGCCGGCCACGATGATCTCCGCGGTGCCGTCCGGCACGCCCTTGACCTGGTACGCCCACTTGCGCGCGACCTTGATCGCCGACTCGACGGCCTCGGCGCCCGAGTTCATCGGCAGCACCATCTCGGTGCCGGTGAGCTCGGCGAGCTCGCGGCAGAACAGCCCCAGCTGGTCGTGGTGGAAGGCGCGGCTGGTCAGCGTCACGCGCCCCAGCTGCTCGACGGCGGCGGCGATGAGCGCGGGGTGCCGGTGGCCGAAGTTGAGCGCCGAGTACCCGGCCAGGAAGTCCAGGTACCGCTTGCCGGCCACGTCGGTCACCCACGCGCCCTCGGCCGCCGCGATGACCACGGGCAGCGGGTGGTAGTTGTGCGTGCTCCACGCCTCGTCGAGCGCGATCAGGTCGGCGGCATTCTGTGGCATACCAGCTGGCATACGACCAGGTTAAGGCCCGGCGCCGATGGTTTCATCCGCAGACCATTGCGCGGAGCGTGCCATCGTTGCGTCGTTCGAGCCGATCGCGACCGATCGTTGCTCAAGTCGTGAGCTTGGGGATGATTTCGTTCCCGTACGCCGCCAGAGTCTGCTCCTTCTGATCGTGCATGAGGTAGACGGCGAACTGGTCGACACCCAGCTCGGCCAGCTCGGTCAGCCGGTCCACGTGCGCGGCCGGCGGGCCGAGCAGGCAGAACCGGTCGACGATCTGGTCGGGCACGAAGTCCGTCGACGGGTTGCCGGCCTTGCCGTGGTGGGCGTAGTCGTAGCCCTCCCGCTCGCGGATGTAGTCGGTCAGCTCGTGCGGCACCGGGCCGGACTCGCCGTACCGCGCGACGAGGTCCGCCACGTGGTTGCCGACCATCCCGCCGAACCAGCGCAGCTGGTCGCGCTGGTGCGGCAGGTCGTCGCCCACGTACGCGGGCGCGGCGACGCACATGGTGATGCCACCCGGGTCCCGCCCGGCATCGCGTGCCGCGGTGCGGACGGACTCGATGGTCCATCGCGCGATCGCCGGGTCCGCGGTCTGCAGGATGAACCCGTCGGCGTGCTCGCCGACCAGCTTGAGCGCCTTCGGCCCGTACGCGGCCATCCAGATCTCGAGCCGCCCGTCGCGTACCCACGGAATCCGCACCGGCGCACCGTGATGCTCGACCTCCCGCCCCTCGGCCAGCTCCCGGATCACGTGCATGGAATCACGCAGCACCGACAGGTTCGCGGGCTTCTGGCCGATGACCCGCCGGGCCGAGTCGCCGCGCCCGATCCCGCACACCGTGCGGTTGCCGAACATGTCGTTCAGCGTGGCGAACAGCGACGCGGTGACCGACCAGTCCCGGGTGGACGGGTTGGTGACCATCGGCCCGACGACCATCGACTTCGTCTGCGCCAGGATCTGCGAGTAGATGACGAACGGCTCCTGCCACAGCACGCACGAGTCGAACGTCCAGCCGTAGTTGAAACCCAGCCCCTCCGCGGATCTCATCAGCCGGACGACCTCGCTCGCCGGCGGGTCCGTCTGCAGCACGACACCGAAGTCCATCAAGGACCCTCCCAATCAGACGAGGTACTGCGACAGCTCTCGGGACAGGAACTTGCCGTGGCCTTCGGCGCCGTGGAACGCGCCGTCGGCGATGACCACCGAGCCGCGCGACAGCACGGTCTCCACCTTGCCGGTGATCGCCATGCCCTCGTAGGCCGAGTAGTCGACGTTCATGTGGTGCGTCTCGACCGACAGCGTCTGCCGCGCGGCCGGGTCGTAGACCACGACGTCCGCGTCCGCGCCCGGCGCGATGACGCCCTTGCGCGGGTACAGGCCGAACATCCGCGCCGGCGTCGCCGAGCACACCTCGACCCACCGGGTGAGCGAGATCTCGCCGGCCACGACGCCCTGGTGCAGCAGGTCCATCCGGTGCTCCACGCCGGGCATGCCGTTCGGGATCTTCGAGAAGTCCCCGCGGCCCAGCTCCTTCTGGTCCACGAAGCAGAACGGGCAGTGGTCGGTCGACACCACCGACAGGTCGTTGGTGCGCAGGCCCCGCCACAGGTCCGCCTGGTGGTCCTTGGGCCGAAGCGGCGGCGACGCCACGTACTTCGCGCCCTCGAAGTTCGGCTTGGCCAGGTCCTCGATGGACAGGTAGAGGTACTGCGGGCAGGTCTCGGCGAACACGTTCTGGCCGGTGTTGCGGGCCTCCGCCACCGCCTCCAGCGCGTGTCGCGCGGACAGGTGCACGATGTAGAGCGGCGCGCCGGTCACCTTCGCGAGCCGGATCGCCCGCGACGTGGCCTCGCCCTCCAGCTCCGGCGGCCGGGTGATGCCGTGCTCGACAGGGTCGGTCCGTCCGGACGCGACGGCCTGCGCGACCAGCTCGTCGATCGCGATGCCGTTCTCCGCGTGCATCATGATCGTCGCGCCGGTCTCGGTGGCCTTCTGCATCGCGCGCAGGATCTCGCCGTCGGTCGCGTAGAACACGCCCGGGTAGGCCATGAACATCTTGAAGCTGTTCACGCCCGCGTCGATGCAGGACTCCATCTCCTTCAGCGACTGGTCGTTGACGTCGGAGACGATCATGTGGAAGCCGTAGTCGATCGCGCAGTGCGAGTCGGCCTTCTCGTGCCACTTGTCCAGTGTGGACAGCAGCGAGGTGCCCTTGGCCTGCACGGCGAAGTCGATGATCGTCGTCGTGCCGCCCCACGCCGCCGCCGTCGTGCCGGTGGCGAACGTGTCGGCGGAGAACGTGCCGCCGAAGGGCATCTCCATGTGGGTGTGGGCGTCGATGCCGCCGGGGAGCACGTACTTCCCGGCGGCGTCGATGACGGTGTCGGCCGTGTCGAACACGCCCGGGGCGGTCACCGCCGCGATGGTCTCGCCGTCGACTAGGACGTCCGCGGCGACCGCGCCGCCGGCGTTGACCACCGTGCCGTTGCGAATGAGTGTGCGCATGAGCCTTTCCTTGGCGGTAATGATCCAGCGCTGATGATCTAGGCGCTGGTGAGCGAGTCGTAGCTGTCCGGCCGGCGGTCACGGTAGAACTGCCACAGGTCGCGCACCTCGGTCAGCACGCTCATGTCCAGGTCGCGCACGAGGACCTCGTCCTTGTCGTCCGTCGCCGCGTCGCCCACGAGCTGCCCCCGCGGATCGGCGAAGTAGGACTGACCGTAGAAGTCGTTGTCGCCCAGGGGCTCCGTGCCGACCCGGTTGATCGCGCCGACGAAGTACTCGTTGGCCACGGCCGCCGCGGGCTGCTCGAGCCGCCACAGGTACTGCGACAGCCCCCGGCTCGTGGCCGACGGGTTGAACACGATCCGCGCCCCGCCGAGGCCCAGCGCCCGCCAGCCCTCGGGGAAGTGGCGCTCGTAGCAGATGTAGACGCCGATCTTGCCGACCGCCGTGTCGAACACCGGGTAGCCGAGGTTGCCGGGCCGGAAGTAGAACTTCTCCCAGAAGCCCTTCACCTGCGGGATGTGGTTCTTGCGGTGCTTGCCGAGGTAGGTGCCGTCGGCGTCGATCACCGCGGCGGTGTTGTAGTAGACGCCGGGCTGCTCCTGCTCGTACATCGGCACGATCAGCACCATGTTGTGCTGGTCGGCAAGCTCGCACATCAGCTGCGTGGTCGGTCCGTCGGGGATCTGCTCGGTGTAGGAGTAGTAGTCCGCGTCCTGCACCTGGCAGAAGTAGGGGCCGTAGAACAGCTCCTGCAGGCACAGGACCTGGGCGCCCTGCGAGGCCGCGGTCGCGATGTGGGCCACGGCGGCCTCGATCATCGACTCCTTGTCCCCGGTCCAGCGCTGCTGGACGAGTGCGGCCCTGATGATCTCAGACAATGACTTCTCCCTCTTGCATGCGAGCGGGTGTGCTCGCCGTGCTCGTTCGCGTGATCGACAGCGCCCAGTAAACAACGAAACCGACGACGAGGCCCGCGACCCAGCTGTAGTCGTAGAACGGCTTCAGGAACGGGATGACCCCGTCGGCGGGGAACGGTCCGGCGGTGCCGGGCGCGGTGTAGGCACCGCCGACCGCGATCAGCGCGCCGACCACGGTGGCGGCCACGGCGCGCCAGTTCCAGCCGCCGGAGAACCAGTACCGGCCGCGGTCGACGTAGAGGTCGGACAGGAAGAGCTGCGTGCGGTCCCGCAGCCAGTAGCCCGCGATCAGCACGCCGGCCACCGCGCCGAGCACGCCGCCGTAGAACCCGAGCCAGGTGAAGATGTAGATGTTCGGGTCGGAGATCAGCCGCCACGGCTGGATGGCGATGCCGATGACGCCGGTGATCAACCCGCCGACCGCGAAGCTGATCCGCTTCGGGAAGGCGTTGGAGAAGTCGTACGACGGGCTCACGACGTTGGCCGCGAGGTTGCACGACACGGTGGCGAGCACCAGGGCGACCATCGCGATGACCACGAGGGCGGGGCTGGAGAACCGCGCGGCGAGCTGCGCCGGGTCCCAGATCGCGTCGCCGGGGAAGAGCAGCTGCGCGCCGGAGGTCGTGAAGATCGCGACCAGGGCGATGAACGACATCGTGGTCGGCAGGCCGAGGATCTGGCCGCGGACCTGCTGGCGCTGGCCCTTGCTGAACCGGGTGAAGTCCGGCATGTTCAGCGACAGCGTCGACCAGAACGCGATCATGGCCATCAGGGCCGGCGCGAACACCTTCCAGAAGTCGGCGCCCCAGCCGAGCTTCGACGGCGCGGACAGGATCGGGCCGACGCCACCCGCCTTGACCAGCACGTACGCCATCAGGATGAGGAAGCCGACCGACACCAGCGGCGCGGTCCAGTTCTCGAACCGGCGCACGGCGTCCATGCCCCGCCAGATGATCAGCATCTGGAACACCCAGAAGATCGCGAAGCACAGCCACAGCGTCCAGGGCTGGCCACCGATCTGCGAGGCGTTGATCCACGAGTCGCCGACCAGCTTGCCGACGATCACGTAGAGCGCCTCCGAGCCGACCCAGGTCTGGATGCCGAACCAGCCGCAGGCGATGAACGCGCGCAGCAGCGCCGCGAGGTTGGCGCCGCGCACCCCGTAGTAGGCGCGGGCGAACACCGGGTACGGGATGCCGTACTTGGTCCCGGGGTGGCTGTTCAGCAGCATCGGGATCAGCACGATCAGGTTGGCGATCGTGATCGTGAGGAAGGCCTGCAGCCAGTCCATGCCGAGCACGATCAGCGACGCGGCGAGGGTGTAGCTGGGGATGTTGTGCGCCATCCCCATCCAGAGCGCGAAGTAGTTGTAGGTGGTCCAGGTGCGCTTCTCGACCGGCACCGGGGCGAGCTCAGAGTTGTAGAAGCGGCTGTCGCGTATTTCGGCGTGGTCGTCGAGATCGACCCGGCCGTCCGGGAGAGTGCTCTGCGCCATCCCGGCATGGTGGGCGCAGTTACTAGGGGTGAGGCAGTGGCACTGTGTACGCCGTTGGCGGACACGGTGGACACTCTGACACTTGCGCGCTCCGCTCGGCCGTGCCCGGTTACGACCCGGCTACACGCAGGTCACGAGCTTGCCACTCGATCTTCGAGCTGGTTGAGCAGCCAGCGAGGGCCTGTTACCTCGGCCCCCTTCGCGATGACCCTGCGGCGCAGCTCACGGTCCGCCGTGACGACCACGCACAGCACGTCCGGCCCGGTGGTCGAGGCGACCGTGTCGACGATCGTGTCGTCGCCTTCGTGCGGCGCGGAGACCACGCGCACCGAGTCGCCGTTGTCCCGGCCCGGCCCGATGTCGCGCGCCTTGCCCTCCACGACGAGGATCTTCTCCGGGTACGCCAGGTCGAACGGGCCCATGTCCGCCACCCGCTCGAGCCGGGCCACCTGGTCGCGCAGCCGGGCCGCCGCGCCGGCGCGGTCGCGCCACCAGCCGTCCGCGCGCGAGCCCATGACGTTGGCCGCGTCGACGACCAGCACCGGCCGGCGCAGGCACCGGCGCAGGCGCGGCCAGGTGTTCGCGAACGCGGGGAACAGGTCGTAGCCCTCGACCTCGTCGACCGGGGCCCACGCCGCGTCCCTGGTCTCCCACGACGCCGGCCGCACGTCCAGCAGCTGCGGCACCGTGCCGACCACCGTGTCGTACGCCCAGTTGCCGTGGTCGTCGTGGACGAGCCCGTGCACGGTCACCCTGCTGATGTCCAGAGTGGACTCCTCGGCCGCCTCCCGGAGGGCCGCCGTGACCGGGTCCTCGGCGCTGTGGCGCGCCCCGCCGAACACCCCCCACGTGCCGCCGCCGATGGTCATCTTCGCGCGGTGCTGGAGCAGTACCCGCCCGTCGTGGTGGGCGAGCAGCCCCGCCGCGCCGAACCGCCCCCAGTGCGTGTGCCCCTGCGCGCAGCGGGCGAACCCGTCGCCGTCTCCCCGATTCACGGTGCCTCCGGTTCGCTCTCGCTCACGTGGCCATCTTCCGCCCACCCACCGACAGCGTGCTCAGCCGATGTCGCTCACCAGCAGCGCCACGTGCAGCGACAGCACGGACTCGGGGTCGTCCAGCGACACACCCAGCACCTGCTCGATGCGGGACAGCTGCTGGTAGTAGGCGGTCCGCGACATGTGCGCGGCGGCGGCCGCGGCGGACTTGTTGCCGCCGTGCTCGCAGAAGTGGCGCAGCACCTCGATCAGCCGGCTCGCGTGTGCCGCGTCGCGGGCCAGCAGCGCGCCGAGCTCCCGCTCCGCGAACGCCGTGACCCGGTCGTCGTCGGCGAGCAGGTGCAGCAGGCCGCGCAGCCGGACGTCGTCGAGGCGGTGGTAGGGCCGCGAGTCGGACGAGGCCGGCGCCCGCAGCGCCGCCTTCGCCACGTGCGCGGCCTCGACCAGGCTGCGCCGCGCGTCGGGGACCCCGTCCACGGTCGTCCCCACCGCGAGCACGACCGGCAGCGCGCGCGGCGACGCGGCCGCCGCCTGGTGGATCTCCTTCGCGAGCCGTCGTACGACCATGTCCGCGTCGGCCTGCGGGGTCAGCGACAGCAGCGCCCGTACGGAGATGTCGTCGACCACGCCCACGAGCGCCGCCACCCGGGCCCGGCGCGCGGCGAGCGCGGTCGCCTCGGCCAGGTCGCGCAGCACCTCCTGGGTCGCCATCGTCGGCGCGAGCACCCCGGACGGGCGGGCCGGCGCCACCGCGGAGGGCCGCACCGAGACACCGACCAGCTGCCGGCGCTGCAGCGGCACCCCCAACGCCGCCGACCGCGCGGTCAGGTCGGCCGGCGTGGTGGCCGAGGCGAGCAGCTCGGTCAGCAGCGTGCGGTGCGCGTGCCGCTCGAGGCCTTCCCGGTCGCGGGCCACGAGCCGGTGCACGGCGAGCGCGGACGCGGCCCGCTCGGCGATCACGACCTGCCGGTGTGCCGGCTCGGCGGGGCAGACGAGCACCAGCCGGCCCCAGTCGTTGCCCCGCGCGCCGACGACGGTGACGAGCCAGCCCGCCTCCGCGTCGTAGCTCGTGCGTGCGGTGCCCGCGACCGCCCGCGAGCGCGCCGCCCAGTCGGCGACCAGCTCGCTCGGGTCCGCGCCGGCGGCGTCGTACGCGAGCACGTCGTGGCCGAGCGTCTCCAGCACGACCGGCAGCCCGGACGCCCGCGCCACCTCGCGCAGCACCTCGCCCGGCTCCGCGCCCGCGACCGTCAGCGACGTGAACGTCTCGTGCACCCGCTCCGCCGCGCGCAGCTCGGCCACCTGCGCCTCGACGATCAGCCCGACCACCGCCTCGGTGACCGCGACGAACCGGGTCTCCCGCGACAGCGTCACCAGGGGCAGCGAGTGCTCCTCGGCGGCCACCACGAGCGCGGCCGGCAGCTCGTGGCTCCAGTGCCGGACGAGCTCCACGACCACGCCCACCACCCCGGCCGCCGACAGCTCGCGGACGTAGCGCGCCAGCGCGTCCGCGTCGTCGGGCAGGGCGATGCCAGTGGTCAGCACCAGCTCGCCGCCCTTGAGCAGCGGCGCGATGTCGGCGATTTCGGCCACGTGCACCCAGCGCACCCGCCGCTCGAGCCCGCTCGCGCCGGCGACCACGGTGGCGCGGCCCTGCTGGATCACCGGCAGCGCGAGAACGTCCGAGACGGTGGGGTACATGTTGTGCACACTCTACGGCTCCGGCGATACACAGTGTCCATGGCGCGCGAGCGGTGGCCCGGCCACACTCGGACCATGGGTGAACCGCGTCTGATCGATCGCCACCGCGCCGTCATGCCGAACTGGCTCGCGCTGTACTACGACGACCCGATCGAGATCGTGCACGGGCACGGTCGCCGGGTCACCGACTCGGACGGCAAGTCGTATCTCGACTTCTTCGCCGGCATCCTGACCAACGCGATCGGCTACGACGTGGCCGAGATCAGCGACGCCGTGCGCAAGCAGCTGGACTCCGGGATCCTGCACACCTCGACGCTGTACCTGATACGCAACCAGGTCGAGCTCGCCGAGCAGATCGCCCGGCTGTCCGGGATTCCCGACGCGAAGGTGTTCTTCACCAACTCGGGCACCGAGGCCAACGAGACCGCGCTGATGCTCGCCACCCAGTACCGGCGCAGCAACCAGGTCCTGGCGCTGCGCAACTCCTACCACGGGCGCGCGTTCGCCACGGTCGGCGTCACCGGCAACCGCGGCTGGTCGGCCTCGGCGCTCTCGCCGGTCAAGGTGTCCTATGTGCACGGTGGGTACCGGTACCGCAGCCCGTTCCGGGACCTGTCCGACGCCGACTACATCGCCGCCTGCGTGGACGACCTGCGCGACGTGCTGAACACCGGCACGTCCGGCGACGTCGCCTGCATGATCGCCGAGCCGATCCAGGGCGTCGGCGGCTTCTCCTCGCCGCCGGACGGCCTGCTGGGCGCGTTCGCCGAGGTGCTCGCCGAGACCGGGATCCTGCTCATCTCCGACGAGGTGCAGACCGGCTGGGGCCGCACCGGCGACCACTTCTGGGGTATCCAGGCGCACGGCGTGACGCCGGACATGATGACCTTCGCCAAGGGGCTCGGCAACGGCCTCGCGATCGGCGGCGTCGTCGCGCGCGGGGAGATCATGGACTCGCTCGGCGCGAACTCCATCTCCACCTTCGGCGGCAACCCGGTGTCCACAGTGGGCGCACGCGCGGTGCTGGACTACCTCGTCGACCACGACCTGCAGGCCAATGCCGCGAAGCTCGGCGCGCGGCTGCTCGGCGGGCTGCGCGAGGTCGCCGGCAAGCACAAGGTCGTCGGCGACGTGCGCGGCAAGGGCCTGATGGTCGGCGTCGAGCTGGTCGAGCCGGGCACCATGACGCCCTCGCCGCCGGCCGCGGTGACCGTGCTCGAGGAGACCCGCCGGCGCGGGCTGCTCGTCGGCAAGGGCGGCCTGCACAACAACGTGATCCGCCTCGCGCCGCCGATGACGCTCACCGCCGATGAGCTGGAGGAGGCGCTGGACATACTGGCCGCGGCCATCGCCTCGGCGGACGGGGGAAGCTAGGTGTCTCGCGGGTCGGTGTGCATGGTCTTGTACCGACAAACGGAACCCCAGGGGACCGTGACGGCACCCAGCCACGAACAACTGCGTGTCCGAACCGTTCGCCGGAACGCAACCAACACTGTTAATTCCGGGGAGGCGGCATGAGAATCAGCCACTGGATCGACGGCAAGCCGTGGGCGGGCGTCGCCGAGCGGACCGGCGACGTGTTCGACCCGGCCACCGGCGAGGTCACCGGCCAGGTGGACTTCGCCGCCCAGTCCGAAGTGGACGAAGCGGTGGCAGCCGCCGCGCGGGCCTTCCCGGCGTGGCGCGACACCTCGCTCGCGGCCCGGTCGAAGATCCTCTTCGCGTTCCGCCAGCTGCTGCACGAGAACCGCGACGAGCTGGCCGCGATCGTGACCGCCGAGCACGGCAAGGTCCTCGACGACGCGGCGGGCGAGGTGCAGCGGGCGATCGAGAACGTCGAGTTCGCGTGCGGGATCCCGGCGATGCTCAAGGGCGGGTTCAGCGAGAACGCCTCGACCAGGGTCGACGTGTACTCGATCCGCCAGCCGCTCGGGGTCGTCGGCGTCATCTCGCCGTTCAACTTCCCCGCGATGGTCCCGCTGTGGTTCACGCCCAACGCGATCGCGTGCGGCAACACCGTGGTCCTCAAGCCGAGCGAGAAGGACCCGTCGGCGTCGAACTTCGTGGCGGAGCTGTGGGCGCGCGCGGGCCTGCCGGACGGCGTGCTGAACGTGCTGCACGGCGACAAGGTCGCGGTCGACGGCCTGCTGACTCATCCGACCGTGCGCGGCGTCTCGTTCGTCGGCTCCACCCCGATCGCGCGCTACGTCTACGAGACCGGCACCGCGCACGGCAAGCGGGTGCAGGCGCTGGGCGGGGCGAAGAACCACATGGTCGTGCTGCCCGACGCCGACCTCGACCTCGCCGCGGACGCCGCCGTGTCGGCCGGCTTCGGCTCGGCCGGCGAGCGGTGCATGGCCGTGTCGGTCGTGGTCGCCGTCGACCCGGTCGGCGACGAGCTGGTCGCCAAGATCCGCGAGCGGATGGCGAAGCTGCACGTGGGCGACGGCCGGCGGGCCGGCTGCGAGATGGGCCCGCTGGTGACCGGCGCGCACCGCGACCGGGTGACGTCCTATCTGGACGCCGGGGTGTCGGCGGGCGCCTCGCTCGTGGTGGACGGCCGCGACCACGAGATCGACGGCTCGGCCGACGGCTTCTGGCTCGGCCCCACGCTGTTCGACCACGTCGAGCCGCCCATGTCGGTCTACACCGACGAGATCTTCGGCCCGGTGCTGTCGGTGGTCCGCTCGGACAGCTACGAGTCGGCCGTCGGCCTGGTCAACGACAACCCGTACGGCAACGGCGTCGCGATCTTCACCAACGACGGTGGCGCCGCGCGGCGGTTCCAGAACGAGATCGAGGTCGGCATGGTCGGCGTGAACGTGCCGATCCCGGTGCCCGTCGGCTACTACTCCTTCGGCGGCTGGAAGGCCTCGCTGTTCGGCGACACGCACGCGTACGGGCCGGACGGGCTGCACTTCTTCACCCGCACGAAGGTCGTCACGTCGCGCTGGCTCGACCCCTCCCACGGCGGCGTCAACCTGGGGTTCCCCCGCAACGACTGACCAGCGGGCGGCAGCTGACCGGCGACTGACCGGACCCGGACACCCCGGTGGGGGCGAAACCTCCCACCGGGGTGTCTCGTTTGCCGTATGGTCGCCTCGCCGGTGGGGGCATGGGGGAACCGGCAACCGATTTCTCCCGTCCCACCTCAAGGTGTACGGCCTGGTCATGGCCGCTAGGCTGGACTTTCGATCATTTGGGGACGTAGCGAGGGGTGTGGTGGGCGTGCCCGACGGCACAAACGCTGACACGAATCCGGGTACGCCGGAGGAGCAGATCAACAACACCGTGACGTCGGTGTCGCTCTACGAGACGGTCTCGAACGCCATGGCGCCGGTACTGGGGATCCTCGGCGCCGGCATGCCCACGGCGCTCCCGACCGGGGGCGGTGGGGGCGGGGGCTCCTACATGTTCGCGAACCTCGAGGAGCTCGACGGCGTCATCAGGCAGTGGCGCGACCTCGTCGACGAGCTCAAGGCCGACCAGGGCCGGGTTCGGCACGCGGTCGACAACCTCGCCCGCCCGGCGGGCGACGACGTGAGCGGGGAGAACTTCCGCGAGTCCAACAAGGTCGTGTCGGCCATGCAGCGCCACAACGAGACGCTGATGAAGTATGCCGCGCACTACGTGAAGAAGCTCGAGGACTGTCGCAAGCAGATGGCGACCACCGAAGAAGGCAACCAGACCTCGATGAACCAGGTCCACTGACCACCGGGAGACGACAAGCATGGCGCCATCAGGCATGACCGGTGAGCAGATCTGGAACAACTTCCACAGCGGCACCGGGGACGACGGCCGGGGGTTCACGGCGTCGGCGACACAGGTGAACGTGGTCGCGCAGGCCTACGCCGACCGCGCTGACTCGATCATGCGGCTCACCAAGCGCATGGAGGCGTCCTGGCAGGGCAACGCCGCGGGCGCGGCGCAGCGCGGAGCCGGCCCCCTCGCGGTAGAGCATCTCGTCGCGGCCCGCGAGATCGACCGCACGCAGCAGGCGATCAACGACCAGGTCAGCGCGTTCACCACGGCCAAGTCGACGGTGATCCAGGTGCCGCCCGTGCCGGACAAGCCCGGCTTCTGGGACAACCTCACCTCGCTGGGCGGCGCGAGCGACAGCTACGAGAAGAAGATGGCCCAGGTCAACGCCGCGAACGACACGAACCTCACGGCGATGAACGTCTACGACGACGCGAGCTCGAGCGCACGCAACGCGATGCCGACGTTCACCTCGAACCTGCGGGACGACAAGTCCGACGTCGGGATCGTGAAGCCCCCGCCGCCGCCCCCGCCGCCACCGGTCCAGCCGCCGCCCCAGACCCGGCCAACGCGGCCGGGTGGCGGGACCAACCCGCCCGGCACGTCCAACCCGCCCGGCACGAACGACCCGTCGAACCACGGCGGCACGTTCGTCCCGGCCGGCCAGAGCCACGACCCGGGCCAGAACCAGACGACGACGCCCGAGCAGACCGGTCCCGGCCTGCCCGGACGTCCTGGCGGTCCTAACGGACCCTTCGGACCGAACGGCCCGTTCGGTCCCGGTGGCCCCAACGGGCCGTTCGGTCCCAACGGTCCGGGCGGCCCCAACGGTCCATTCGGGCCGATGGGACCGGTCGGGCCCTTCGGGCCTGGCGGTCCGGGGGGCACGGGTGGCCCGCGCGGGTTCGGACCGGGCGGCTCGGGCTTCGGGCCCGGCGGTTCCGGTGGTCCGGGCTCGGGCGGGCCCGGCTCGGGTGCTGGCGGCCCGGGTGCCCGCGGCGCCGGCGGGTTCGGTTCCGGGGCCGGCGCGGGCGCCGGCGGCGCGGCTGCCGCCGAGGGCGCGGCCGCGCGTGGCGTGGGTGCCGCCGGTGCGGCCGGCGGCCGTGGCGGTGCCGGGGGCATGGGCATGGGCGGCGCCGGCCGGGGTGGCCGCGACGACGACGCCGAGCACGAGCGGCCGACGTACCTGGTCGAGCCCGACCCGCACGAGACGTTCGGCACCGACGAGATCACCGCGCCGCCGGTGATCGGCGAGTAGGGCCGCGGTGGTCCTGTCCCGCCCCCTGACGCTCGACGCCGAGGCGCTCGCCCGGCTCGTGCGCCTCGAGAACCTGGGGGAGCTGCACGTCACGCTCAAACCGCTGGGCGTGTGGCGCCCGCGTGCCGAGGAAGTACGGGTCGAAACCGAGACGCGAGCGCGGTTGCTGCGCGAGGGCCTGCTCGACCGGCGCGGCCGGCTCGATGTGGAGGTGGCCGCGTCGCTGGCCGTGCTCTGCCGCGCCGGCGCGGAGTTCTACGGCTGGATCAACGAGGGCGAGCGCACCCGGGCCGTGCTCGCGGCGGCCATCGGCCGGGAGGCGGTCCTCGCGATCCGCGAGGACGACGAGGTGACGATCGCGCAGATCCGGCCGGAGTCGCTGCCGCAGGTGCTGGTCGCGCAGATCCCCGACGTGCCGCCCGCGCGCGGCGAGGCGCACAACATCATGCGCTCGGAGGCCGTCGCCGCGGTCGGCGGCCGCCACCGCACCGAGGCCGGCGTGGGCAGCCGCCCCGCGCCCCGCGAGGTGCGTGCCGTCCAGCAGATCGCCGCGCTGCCCACCACCGGCGGTGGCGAGCTGTACGTGGCGGTGCGCGACCGGGCCTCGCGCCGCAGGCCGGTCGCGAACCCGTTGCGCTACGCCGACACCTCGATGGGCCGCTGGCTCAACCTCATGTCCGACGCGGGTGGCGGGGAGCAGCGCGTGCTGGTCGCCCCGGCCACGAAGGCCGACCTGATCCGCCGGCTGCAGGAGATGCACCGGTCGCTGGCCGGGTGAGCCGTCAGCCGGTGCCCGACTCCGGCTTCGTGACCGCACGCAGCCGCGCCAGGGCGCGGTGCTGGGTGAGGCGGACGCCGGCCGGCGACATGCCGATGGCCTCCGCGGTCTCCTCGGTGGACAGCCCGACGACCGTGCGCAGGATGACGACGTCGCGCTGGGCGGCCGGCAGCCGGTCCAGCGGGTGGCCGGGTCGCGGCCCTGCCACGCCGTCCACCGTGGCCGCGGCGATGTCGTACACGAAGGCGAGGAAGGGCCTGCTCTGGTCGGGATAGCGGGGGAGCGCGGCCAGCACCGAGAGGCACGCGCGCTGCGCGATCTCGTCGGCGGCCAGGAAGGTCCCGCCGTCGCCGCCGAGCCGCGCCCGGCAGTAGCGCCCGACGATCGGGCGGAAGGCGGCCAGCAAGCGCTCGACGGCCCGGGGGTCTCCCCCGAGCGCGGCAGGCAGGTTGGTTCGCAGAGCTTCGCGGTATGTCATCGTCCATGCTTCGGCGCGGTGCTTCCCCCAGGCTGCGCCGGACGCCGAGGCTACCGCACGACCCCGTACCGTTGGCGTGTGGACACGTGGACCTCGTGGCTCGCTCTGGTGCTGGTCCTCGCGGCTTCAGTGGTGCTCGTCCGCGCCGTCGTCGAGGTGCGCAGGCTGCGTGCGGACGTCGCCGCTCTCGAGGAGCACGCCGGCGAGGTCGCCGGCGAGCTCGGCGCGCTGCCGCCCGAGCTCTCCCGGACCTTCGGCACCGGCGCACGGCACCTGATCTCCGTGGAGATCCTCAACCTCTTCGAGCTCGCGCACCGGGAAAGCGCGCTCACCCGGCCGCTCACCGCGCTCACCCCGCGGCTGCTGCGGGACGTGGTGCATCGGCGGATCATCGGCCGCGTCCGGCAGAACCTGAACGAGCAGGGCGTCCGGGCCGACGTGCGGTTGCACCGTGCTCGCTGAGCTGACCGTCGCCGCCGGGGTGCTCCTCACGGCGGCCGCCGCCGCGCTCCTGGTCTGGGCGCGGCGGCTGCGCAAGACGGTGCGCAGGGCCGACTGGCTGCTCACCCGCGCGTCGCTGGCGGTCGCCGAGGCGCGGCGGGCGAGCATCACGGTCGGCGGCTCACAGCTGGTCGATCACCTGCTGGGCGGTGTTGCTCGGAATCGCGAAGCCGATCCCGACGCTTCCGGCTGACCCGTCCGGTCCGGACACGGGGGAGTAGATCGCCGAGTTGATGCCGACCACCTCGCCGGCCGCGTTGAACAGCGGGCCGCCGGAGTTCCCCTGGTTGATCGACGCGTCGGTCTGGATCGCCTTGTAGCTCACGGTGTTCTGCGAGCTCTGGTCCTCCTGCTGCATGTACGGGAACGGGCTGTTCTCGTCCTGCTGCTGCGGTTCCTGCTCCTCGCCCGGCACGGTCACGTCGCGGTTGAGCGCGCTGACGATGCCCGTGGTCACGGTCCCCTGCAGGCCGGCGGGCGAGCCGATGGCGATGACCTCGTCGCCGACGTGCACGGAGCTCGAGTCGGCGAACTTCGCCGGGGCCAGTCCGGAGACGCCGTCGGCCTGGATGACCGCGAGGTCGCTCGACGGGTCGGTGCCCACGACATGCGCGTCCACGGTCTTGCCGTCGGCGAGCGTCACGGAGAGCTGCTCCGCGCCCGCGACGACGTGGTTGTTCGTGAGGATGCGGCCGTCGGCGCTGATGATGACGCCCGAGCCGACGCCCTGCGCGTTCGCGGTCCGCATGTTCACCTGGACGACGCTGTTCTGGACCTTGGCGACGACGGAGCTGACGTCGACCGGCCTGGTGTCCGACGTCGTGGCGGCCGGTGCCGAGGTGGTCTGGACGGCGGCGCCGTCGTCGCCCGCGACGAGCGCGCCCACCGTGCCGCCGATCCCGCCCGCGGCGAGCGTGGCGGCGGCGAGCAGGGCGACGGTGTTGCGGCGGAAGCGGTTCTTCTTCTGCGGCGGCTCCGGCGGCAGGACGCCTGAGCCGGGATAGGTCCACGGCGGGATCGGTGGCTGTCTGGGGGGCAGGTAAGTCTCGGTCATGCCTCTACATTGAGGCCGCTACCTGGGAAGAGTCTGTGAGTAGCCGGAGGCCTCACCAAGAAGTTGCCGTGGATTGCCGTTGACTCCGGAATCGGTAAGTTGTAACTTACGGTTCGTGTCGACTTACCAAGTGGCCGCGCTCGGCGCGCTCGGCGATCCCACCCGCCGGGCGATCTTCGAGCTGCTGGTGACCCGGCCGCGGGCCGTCGGTGAGTTGGCGAACGAGCTGCCGGTGAGCCGGCCGGCCGTCTCACAGCACCTGAAGGTGCTCAAGGAGGTGGGTCTGGTGACCGACCACGCACAAGGCACCCGCCGGCTCTACCGGGTCGAACGCCGCGGCATCGCGGCACTACGCGAATACCTCGACCGCCTCTGGGACGACGCGCTCCTCGCGTTCGCCACGGAGGTCGAGCGTGGCGACGACACAGCCGCCGAGAACGCCGACAAGGAGCAGTCATGACAACCGAGACCAAGAACCTCACCATCACGAAGACGATCACCGTGCGGGCCGGCCGGGAGCACGCGTTCACCGTGTTCACCGAGCGGTTCTTCAGCTGGTGGCCGAAGGGCCACCACATCGGCGAGGCCGACCTCGCCGACGCGGTCATCGAGCCGCGCGAGGGCGGCCGCTGGTACGAGCGCGGCGCGGACGGCAAGGAATGCGACTGGGGCCGGGTGCTGGGCTGGGAACCGCCGGGCCGGCTCGAGCTGTCCTGGCACCTGAACGGCGACTGGGCCTACGACCCAGACCCCGCGAAGGCCAGCGAGATCGAGGTCCGGTTCGTCGCCGAGTCGGCCGACGTGACCCGCGTCGAGCTCGAACACCGGCACATCGAGCGGCACGACAAGGCCGACGACGTACTCAGCGGCGTCGGCGGGTCGGGCGGCTGGAGCGGCATCCTGGCGGCGTTTGCGGCGCAGGCCGCCTGACCGCTTAGGGTCTGGGGGTGACCAACGAGAGCTCCTTTCTCCGCCTCCAGGCGCGGACCCAGCGGTTCACCCTCGGCACCCCGCGAGGCTTCCAGGTGTCGCCGGACGGTGCGCGCGTGCTGTTCCTGCGCTCGGCGTCCGGCGAGGACCGCCGGCACATCCTGTGGCGGCTGGACGTGCGCAGCGGCGTGGAGACCCGCCTCGCCGACCCCGCCGAGCTGCTGGGGCAGGGTGACGAGGACCTGCCGCCGGAGGAGCGCGCCCGCCGCGAGCGCAGCCGGGAGCAGGGCGGCGGCGTGGTCGGCGGCGCCGCGGACGCGGACGTGCGGATCGTCGCGTTCGCGTTGTCCGGCAGGCTCTTCGTGGTCGACGCGGTCACCGGCGAGAACCCCCGGGAGCTCGCCACCGCGCCCGGCGTGATCGACCCGCGGCCCGACCCGACCGGCCGCCACGTCGCGTACGTGTCCGGTGGCGCGCTGCGGGTCGTGGACGTGGACGGGACCGGCGACCGGGCACTCGCCGAACCGTCCGGCCCGGACGAGGCGTGTGGCGTCGCGGAGTTCATCGCGGCGGAGGAGATGGGCCGCGCGCGGGGGTACTGGTGGTCGCCCGACGGCACCCGGCTGCTGGTCGCCTTCACCGACAAGAGCCCGGTACGCCGCTTCCACATCGCCGACCCCGCCAACCCGGAGACCGAGCCGAACGTGGTGGCCTACCCGGCGGCCGGCACCGACAACGTCGAGGTCCGGCTCGCCGTGCTGAGCCTCGACCGCGACGACGTGTCCCGCGTGGACGTCGATTGGCACGGCGGCGAGCTGCCCTACCTCGTCACCGCGAACTGGACCGCCGCGGGCCCGCCGCTGATCGCCCTGCAGAGCCGCGACCAGAAGCGGCTGGAGCTCCGCTCGGTCGACCCGGCCACCGGCGTCACCACGCTGCTCGCCACGGAGACCGACGACACCTGGGTGGAGATCGCGCCCGGCGTGCCGGCGTGGACGCCCGACGGCCGGCTCGTGCGCATCGGTGTCAGCCAGGGCGGCTACCGGCTCGTCGTGGACGACAAGGAGATCACCCCGCCCTCGATGAACGTGCGCGCGGTGCTCGACATCGGCCGCAACGTCGGCACCGACATCCTGTTCACCGCCACCGAGTCCGACCCGACGCAGGTGCACGTCTACCACTACGACGACGCCGGCATCACCCGCGTGTCCACTTCGGACGGTGTGCACTCGGCGGCGCGCGGCGGAGCCACGACCGTGCTGTCGTCGTGGACGCTGGACCGGGCGGGCGTCACCGTCGAGCTGCTGCGCGGCGTCGGCGACGTCGCGGAGCGGATCGGCCAGGTGGAGTCGCGCGCGGTCGACCCGGGCGTGACGCCGAACGTGCGGCTCCTGACCCTCGGCAAGCGCGAGCTGCGGGCCGCGCTGGTGTTTCCCACCGGGCACGAGCCGGGCAGCGGCAAGCTGCCGGTCCTGCTCGACCCGTACGGCGGGCCGCACGCGCAGCGGGTGCTGTCGACCCGCAACGCGTTCCTGGGCCCGCAGTGGCTCGCCGACCAGGGCTTCGCCGTGCTGATCGCGGACGGGCGCGGCACGCCGGGCCGCGGGCCGGACTGGGACCGGCAGGTCGCCTTCGACTTCGCCGGCGCCACGCTCGACGACCAGGTCGACGCGCTGCGGGCGGCCGCCGAGCAGTACCCCGACCTCGACCTGTCCACTGTGGCCATCCGGGGCTGGTCGTACGGCGGGTACCTGGCCGCGCTCGCCGTGCTGCGCCGCCCGGACGTGTTCCACGCCGCGATCGCCGGCGCACCGGTGACCGACTGGAAGCTGTACGACACCCACTACACCGAGCGGTATCTGGGCCACCCGGACGAGAAGCCCGAGGTGTACGCGGCGAACTCGCTCATCGACGACGCCCCGAAGCTCGAGCGCCCGCTGCTGATCATCCACGGCCTCGCCGACGACAACGTCGTGGTCGCGCATTCGGTGCGGCTGTCGGCCGCGCTGGTCGCCGCCGGCCGCCCGCACGCGCTGCTGCCGCTGCCCGGCGTCACCCACATGACCCCGCAGGACGACGAGGTGGCCGAGAACTTCATGACCATGCAGATCCAGTGGCTGCGCGACGCGCTGGGAGTGGCGCGCGAGCGGAGCGAACCACGGAGCACCGAATGAACCGCTGGGGCATCACGCTGCCGCTGACCGGCGTGCCGCTGGCCGCGCACCGCGACCTGGTCCGCGAGCTGGCGGACATCGGCTACACCGACGTGTGGTCCGCGGAGACCGCCGGCACGGACGCGTTCACGCCGCTCGCGCTCACCGCCGAATGGGCTGGGATGTCGCTCGACCCCGCAAGCGGGTCTTCGGCCGGACTTCGGCTCGGCACGGCCATCGCGCCCGTCTACACCCGCGGCCCGGGCCTGCTGGCCATGCAGGCAGCCACGATCGCGGAGCTCGCGCCCGGCCGGTTCGTGCTGGGCGTCGGCACCTCGACGCCGACGATCGTGACCGGCTGGAACGCCACGGCGTTCGACGAGCCGTACGCGCGCGCCCGCGACACCGTGCGCTTCCTGCGCGCGGCGCTCGTCGGCGGCAAGATCAGCGAGTCGTACGAGACGTTCTCGGTGGCGAAGTTCCGCCTCGAGCGGCCGCCGAACCCACCGCCGCCGATCGTGCTCGCCGCGCTGCGCCCGGGCATGCTCCGCCTCGCGGCGCGCGAGGCGGACGGCGCGATCACGAACTGGCTCGCGCCCGACGACGTGCCGACCGTGCGCTCCGCCCTCGGCGACGGGCCCGAGCTCGTGGCCCGCATCTTCGTGTGCCCCACCGACGACGCGGACGCCGCCCGCGGCCTCGGCCGCATGCTGATCAGCAGCTACCTCACCGTGCCGGTGTACGCGGCGTTCCACGAGTGGCTGGGCCGCGGCGACGCGCTCGCCAGGATGCACGAGGCGTGGGCGGCCGGTGACCGCCAGGCCGCCAACGCCGCGATCCCGGACGAGGTCGTCGACGACCTCGTCGTGTGGGGGCCGGTCGAGAAGTGCCGCGAGCGGGTGGCCGCGTACGTGGAGTCCGGTTTGGACACGCCGGTGATCGGCGTGCTGCCGACGGGTGGGGACCCGGCCGAGCTGGTCCGCTCGCTCGCCCCGGCCTGACCCGATAGTGGTGGGCCCGCGCCCGGCCGTATTGTGGCCTCGAGTTAGGTGAACCTAAGAAGGGGTCCGATGGGCGCTTCGATCTCCGCCTCCGCCGAGCCCGCGCTGGCCGGCGGACCCGCGGGCGCGGCACGGGTGCGTGCCCTCGCGGACGCGGCGATGACCGCGATGGCCGACACGGCGGCGACCCGGCAGGGCCCGGTCCCGGGCGGCGGCCCGGCCGCGGTGGCCGCCGTGCTCGCCGCCGCGCTCGGCGAGCCGGGCCTGCTGCCCGAGCGCGGGGTCGGCGAGCGGCGCGCGCTCGACGAGCTCACCCGGGTGCTGACCGCGGGCTCCGTGGACCCGGGACACCCGTGGTGCGCCGCCCACCTGCACGGGCCGATCCTGGCCGTGGCGGCCGCGGCCGACCTCGTCGGCAGCGTGCTCAACCCGTCGATGGACTCGTGGGACCAGGCGCCGATCGCGAGCGAGCTGGAACGCGAGCTCACCGCCACGCTGGCCCGGCTGTGCTTCCCCGACGCCGTCACCCCGGACGCCGTGCTCACCAGCGGCGGGACCGAGTCGAACCTCGTCGGACTGCTGCTCGCCCGCGAGCACGGGCACACCCGGATCGTGTGCGGGGCGAACGCCCACCACAGCGTCGCCCGCGCGGCCTGGCTGCTCGGCCTGCCCGCACCCCGGGTCGTGCCCGCCGAGCGGGGCCGGCTGCGCGCGGACGCGCTGGACCTGAGCGGTGGCGAGGTCGTCGTCGCCACCGCGGGCACCACCGACGCCGGCACGATCGACCCGTTGCCCGAGATCGCCCGGGCCGCCCGGCGGGCCGGGGCGTGGCTGCACGTCGACGCGTCCTACGGCGGCGCCGCGCTGTTCTCGCGGCGGCTCGCCGGCAGGCTCGCGGGCCTGGCGCAGGCCGACTCCGTCGCGCTGGACCTGCACAAGTTCGGCTGGCAGCCGATCGCCGCCGGCGTCCTCGCCACCCGCGAGACCATCACCGCGCTGCACGTCCGCGCCGACTACCTCAATGCCGGCGACGACACCGAGGCCGGCCTGCCCGACCTGCTGGGCCGCTCCATCCGCACGTCGCGCCGCCCGGACTGCGTCAAGATCGCGGTCACCCTGCGCGCGCTCGGCCGGGCCGGCATCGCCGGGCTCGTCGAGCGCTGCTGCGACCTCGCCCGGGAGGTCGCCCGCGAGGCCGGCCGGCACCCGGACCTGGAGCTGTGGGGCGAGCCGGCGCTGTCCACGGTGCTGGTCCGGCCGCGGCACGGGGACGCCGCCGGGCACGCCGCCGCGATCCGCCGGCGGCTGCTCGAGGACGGCACCGCGGTGGTCGGCCGGGCCACGGTCGACGGCGCGGTCTGGCTCAAGCTGACCCTGCTCAACCCGCGCGCGACCGTCGACGACTACCGCGGCCTGCTCGACCTCGTCGGGAACCTCGCGGACGAGACCGCGCGCCGGGCGATGCCGTGACGCTCGACCTCGCGGGTGTGGGGATCGGCCCGTTCAACCTCTCGCTGGCCGCGCTCGCCGAGCCGGTCGCGGGCCTGGACGCGGCGTTCTTCGAGCGGGAGCCCGAGTTCCGCTGGCATCCCGGGCTGATGATCGAGGGCGCCGCGCTGCAGGTGCCGTTCCTCGCCGATCTGGTGTCGCTCGTCGAGCCCGCGCACCCGCTGTCGTTCCTGAGCTACCTGCGCGACCGCGGCCGGCTCTTCCCGTTCTACTTCGCCGAGCGCTTCCACATCCCGCGCGCGGAGTACGAGGACTACTGCACGTGGGCCGCCGGGCGGATCACCAGCGCCCGGTTCGCCCGCGACGTCCGCTCGATCGGCTGGTCCGGCGGGACCTTCGAGCTCGCCGTCGAGCCGGGCGGGGTCGTGCGCGCGTACCACGTCGTCCTCGGCGTCGGCACCGAACCCGTGCTGCCCGAGCCGCTGGAGCACCTCGCCGGCGAGCGGATCCTGCACTCCGCGGACTACCTGCCCGCACGCGACCGGCTCCTCGCGGCCGACGACGTGACGATCGTCGGCTCCGGCCAGTCCGGCGCCGAGGTGTTCCTGGACCTGCTCCGCGCCCGCCCGCGCGGCGGCCTGCGCTGGCTCACCCGCACGCCCGCGTTCGCGCCGATGGAGTACTCCAAGCTCGGCCTCGAACAGTTCACCCCGGACTACACGCGCTTCTTCCACGGCCTCGACGAGCCGACCCGCGACCGCCTGGTGCCGTCGCAGTGGCAGCTGTACAAGGCGATCAGCGCGGACACGATCGGCGCGATCCACGACGAGCTGTACGAGCGCACGGTCGGCGGCGGCTGGCCGGACGTCACGCTGGCGCCCGGAGTCGAGGTCACCGCGGCGGCCGAGCGCGCGGGCCGGGTCGAGCTGGAGCTGCGCCACGTCCAGCAGGACCGCAAGGCGACCGTGACCACCGACGCGGTCGTGTGCGCGACCGGGTACCGCGAGCGCGCCCTCGACGAGCTGCTCGAGCCGCTCGCCGGGCGGATCGAGCGGGACGCGGCCGGGCGGATCGCGGTCGACGCGGACTACCGCGTGCGGCTGGATGCCGGTGGATCCCTCTTCGTGCAGAACGCCGAACGGCACACGCACGGGGTCGGCGCGCCGGATCTGGGGTTGGCCGCGTGGCGCTCGGCACGGATCCTGAACGTGGTGTGCGGGCGGCCGGTGTACCCGTTGCCGGACCGGACCGCGTTCACGACCTTCGGGCTGGAGCAGCCGTGAGCGAGAGTGACGGAGCGAACCATCGGACGCAGCATGAGTAGCTCATGGCGGGCGGCAGGGACGCTCGTCGTGCACAAGATGCTCGGGGAGCTGAGCTACGAGGGCCTGCTCGAACCCAAGCCGGACGGCCCGGACGGCTGGGTCCTCGAACTGCCCGCGGGCGTCGTCTACCGGTTCCGCGCGCGGCGCGGGGCCTTCGAGTCCTGGCACGTCGAGCCGGGCAGCGCCACCCGCGACGGCGAGCCGGCCACCGACCCGCGCGCGCTGGTCGTCGACGCACGGGAACGGCTGGGGCTCACCGGGTTGCGGCTCGCCGACGTGCTGGGCGAGCTGACCGCGACCGTCGCGAACGAGGCCGTCCGGCTCGACCGCGCGCCCACCGCGGCCGAACTGTCCACGATGGACTACGACCGGGCGGACGGGCACCTGACCGGCCACCCGCGGCTCGTGCTCAACAAGGGCAGGGTCGGCTTCTCCAAGCCCGACCGGGAGCGCTACGCACCCGAGTCCGGACCGGAGTTCCCCCTGCGGTGGTACGGCGTGCACCGCGACCACGCGTCGTTCCGGTGCGTCGCGGAGCTCTCTGAGGAGCGCCTGCTCGCCGAGGAGCTCGGCGACCTGCTGCCGGCGTTCCGCTCGCGGCTGACCGACCCGGAGCGGTACGCGCTCGTGCCGGTCCATCCGTGGCAGGCCGACGAGATCATCGGCACGCTCTACGCCGCCGAGCTGGCCGAGGGCATCGTCGTGCCGCTGGGTGAGAGCGCCGACCGCTACCGTCCACACCAGACGATCCGGACGCTCGCCAACGCGAGCCACCCGACCCGCCGCGACGTGAAGACCGCGGTCTCGGTGCGCAACACGCTCGTCTACCGCGGCCTCGCGTCCGCCGCGACGCTCGCCGCGCCGGCGGTCACCACGTGGCTGCGCGACGTCTCCGCGGCCGATCCGCTGCTGGGGGAGAAGTACCGGTTCGAGCTGCTCGGCGAGGTGGCGAGCGTGTCCGTGCGGCACCCGGTGCTGGGCAACCTGGCCGAGCTGCCGTACCGGTTCCACGAGACGCTCGGCGCGCTGTGGCGGGAGCCGGTCCGCACCCGGCTCGGGCCGGGGGAGCGGGCGATCTCGTTCGCCGCGCTGCCCTACCGCGGCCCGGACGGCGAGGCCGTGGTCACCCGGCTCATCCGCGAGTCCGGTGTGGACCCCGAAGTGTGGCTGGGCAGGGTGCTCGACCTGCTGCTCACGCCGCTGCTGCACTGGCTGCTGCGCTACGGGGTCGGGTTCTGCCCGCACGGCCAGAACCTCGTCCTGATCGCCGACGAGCGCGGGCTGCCGCGGCGGGTGGCGATCAAGGATTTCGCCCAGGGCGTGGACCTGCTCGACGAGGACGTGCCGGAGTACGCCGCGCTCGCGACCGAGGCGACCGCGCACATGCTGCGCTGGCCCCCGCACCTGCTCGCCCAGTCGCTGTTCAGCTCCGTCTTCGCCGGTCAGCTGCGGTTCCTGGCGGAGATCCTGCTCGACGACCTCGCCTACCCCCGCGGTGCGCTGTGGGCGCAGGTCAGGGAGGTGACCGGCCGCTACCGTGACGAGCATCCGGAGTCCGCGACGAGGTTCGACGCCTGCCGGCTTTTCGCGCCGGACGTCGAACGTGTGACACTGAACCGGGAGCATCTCGCGGGGCAGGGATTCGACAAGGTCGACCGGGACGACGAGTTCGACGTACGGTTCGGGCGGGCACGCAATCCTCTCGCGGGGCCCGCGGAGGACGGTGCATGGTGATGGAGCATCAGCGACCCGGCGGACCGCGCACGCTGGCGGCCCGGGACGAGGCGGCGGCGACGCTCGCCGAGGCGGTGCGCACGGAGGTGCTGGCCCGGACGGTGACCGGGCTGGTGCTGCTCGTGCCGGACCCGCATGCCCGTTTCGCGGCGGTCGGGGTCGGCGCCCGGTTCTTCGCCGACACGGTGCTCGAGTACGGGTACGGCGTGTGCAGCTACGTGTTCGGCTGGACGCCCGAGCGCGAGGCGATCGAGGCGCCGGTGTTCCGGCCCTACCTCGAGCACTACGGCGACCTGCGGATGCGCCCGGACATGGCCACGCTGGCGCCGCTGCCGGGGCAGCCCGGCACGTGGCTCGTGGTCTGCGACGTGGAGTGGCCGGACGGGTCCCAGGTGCCGATCGCGCCGCGGTCGCTGCTGCGCGAGCAGCTGGAGGCGGCCGAGGCGGAGGGCTTCGTGCCGTCGGTCGGGCTGGAGCACGAGGTCACGTTCATCGACTCCTACGGCGCGCCGCTGACCGCGGACGGGCTCGACTACGCGGCTGGCGGGCTGGACGCCATGCACCCGCTGCTGGCGAACGTGCAGTCCGATGTGGACGAGCTGGATCTCGGCGTGGAGTCCCGGCGCGGCGAGTGCCACCCGGGGCAGTACGAGAGCGTGCTCGGCCACCGCGACGCGCTCGCCGCCTGCGACGACGCCATGATGCAGCAGCTGGCGATCCGGCGGGCGGCGTCCGCGGCGGGCGTGCGGGCGAGCTACCTGGCCGCCGAGCGGGCCGGGACGGGCAGCTCGTGCCACGTCCACCTGTCGCTGTCCGATGTGGACGGCAAGCCGCGGTTCGGCGAGCTGTCCGTGATCGAGCACTTCACCGCCGGCGTGCTGACCGCCGCGCCGGACCTCACGGCGATCTGGGCGCCGACGTGGAACTCCTACGTGCGGCTGCGTACCGGCCCGTTCGCGCCGGGCGAGGTCCGCGCGGGCGCCGACGACCGCACGGCGGCCGTGCGCATCGCCGGCTCGCAGGACTCGCTGCGCATCGAGGCCCGGTTCGCCGGCGCGGACGCGCAGCCGCACCTGGTGGTGGGTGCCCTGCTGGCGGCGGGCATGTGGGGCATCCGCGAGGAGGTGCCCATGCCCCAGCCCGGCCGGCTGCACGACACGCCGTGGGAGGCGGTGCGTGCGCTCGAGCACTCCGAACTGGCCCGCAAGCTCCTGGGCGACGCCATGGTCGACGCCCGCGTCGCCCTGCTGAACGAGGAGATCACCTCGGGCCTCGAAACCGTCACCGACTGGCAGCGCACCCGCGGCGACCGCCGGGTCTGAGCCCACTTCGAACGCCGCTGCCGTTCGGGTGATCTCGGTAGAAAAATCAAGCATGCATGCTTGAAATGGCCGTGCGCCCCGTGCCATGGTTGTCGCCGTGGTTGAGCTCAAGGGGCTGCTGGCCGACCTCCGCGACGAGAGTGCCGAGATAGACGCGCTGGTCAGCGGGCTGTCCGCGGAAGGCTGGGCGACGCCGACGCCCGCCCCGGGGTGGACTGTCGCGCATCAGGTGGTGCATCTGGCCTGGACCGACCAGCGGGCGCTGCTCGCGGTCCGGGATCCGGCGGCCTTCCAGGCCGAGCTGGCCGAGGTCGTCAAGGGCTCCCGGGAGCGGATGGAGCGGCTCGTCGACGCCGCCGCCGAAGACGGGGCGCGTGCGCACCACTCGCAGCTGCTCTACGAATGGCGCCAGGGCCGCGACGACCTGGCGGACGCGCTCGAGAAAGTGCCCGACGGGACCAAGCTGCCCTGGTACGGCCCGCCGATGTCGGCCGCCTCGATGGCCACCGCCCGGCTGATGGAGACCTGGGCGCACGGCTACGACATCGCCGACGCGCTCGGCGTGCGCCGCGTGCCCACCGCCCGGATCCGGCACGTCGCGCACATCGGTGTGCGCACCCGTGACTTCGCCTACGTGGTGCGCGAGCTCACGCCGCCCGCCGAGCCGTTCCGCGTCGAGCTGACCGGACCGTCCGGCGAGGTGTGGACCTGGGGCCCGGCCGACGCCGGGCAGCGCGTCACCGGCCCGGCGCTGGACTTCTGCCTGCTCGCCACCCAGCGGACCAACCGTGCGGACACGACGCTGAAGGCCGTCGGCCCGGACGCCGACCGGTGGCTGGACATCGCGCAGGCGTTCGCCGGGCCTCCCGGCGACGGGCGGGAGAAGGGAAGCCGGGAGCGGAGCGAACCATGACCACCGGGGTGATCAGGATCGGCAACGCCTCCGGTTTCTACGGCGACCGGTTCTCCGCCGTGCGGGAGATGCTCACCGGCGGCGCGCTCGACGTCCTCACCGGCGACTACCTCGCCGAGCTGACCATGCTCATCCTCGGCCGCGACCGCATGAAGGACCCCACCCGCGGCTACGCCCGCACGTTCCTGCGCCAGCTCGAGGAGGGCCTCGGCCTCGCACGGGACAAGCGGGTCAAGATCGTCACCAACGCCGGCGGGCTCAACCCGGCCGGCCTCGCGGCGGCCATCCGCGAGCTGGCCGACCGGGTCGGCGTGCCGGTCGGGGTGTCCCACGTGGAGGGTGACGACCTGCTGGGCAAGGGGTTCGAGGGCGCGCTCACCGCGAACGCCTACCTCGGCTGCTGGGGCATCGTCGAGTGCCTGAACGCCGGCGCGGACATCGTGGTCACCGGCCGGGTCACCGACGCCTCGCTGGTCGCCGGGCCGGCCGCCGCACACCACGGCTGGGACCGCTCGGACTTCGACGCGCTCGCCGGCGCGACCGTCGCCGGGCACGTGATCGAGTGCGGTGCCCAGGCCACCGGCGGCAACTTCGCGTTCTTCACCGACGTGCCCGACCTGGCCCACCCCGGCTTCCCGATCGCCGAGATCGACGCGACCGGTGGCGCGGTGATCACCAAGCACCCCGGCACGGGCGGCGCGGTCACCGTCGACACCGTCAAGGCCCAGCTGCTGTACGAGATCGGCGGGGCGCGCTACCTCGGCCCGGACGTCACCAGCCGGTTCGACACGATCGAGCTGGCCGACGCCGGCCCGGACCGGGTCGCGATCACCGGGACCCGCGGCGAGGCACCGCCGGACACCGTCAAGGTCTGCGTCAACACGCTCGACGGCTTCCGCAACAGCATGACGTTCGTCCTCTGCGGACTCGACATCGACGACAAGGCCGCCCTGGCCCGCCGCCAGCTCACCGACGCCGTCGGCGCCGAGGGCCTGCACTGGACGCTCGCGCGCACCGACCACGCGGACGCGGACACCGAGGAGGCCGCGAGCGCCCTGCTGCACGTCACGATCAAGACGCCGGATCCCAAGCGTGCCAAGGCGTTCTCCCGCGCGTCCGTCGAGCTGGCGCTGGCCTCCTACCCGGGCTTCACGCTCACCTCGCCACCCGGCGACGGCACCCCGGTCGGCGTCTACCGCCCGGAGTACGTGCCGCAGCAGGCGATCGAGCAGGTCGCCGTGCTGCCCGACGGCGAGCGGCGCCCGATCGACCCGCCCGCCGCGACGGCCACGCCGCACGGCGAGGTCCACCACGACGAACCGGCCTACGTCGCCGCTGGCGCGGCCCGCCGCCTCCCGCTGGGCACGCTCGCCGGTGCCCGCTCGGGCGACAAGGGCGGCGACGCGAACCTCGGCGTGTGGGTCCGCGACCCGGCCGCCTACCCGTGGCTCGCGAGCGAGCTGACCACCGACCGGCTCCGCGAGCTCCTGCCCGAGACCAAGGATCTCGACATCGAGCGGCACCCGCTGCCGAACCTGCACGCGATCAACTTCGTGCTGCACGGCCTGCTCGGCCAGGGCGTGGCCGCGTCCACCCGGTTCGACCCGCAGGCCAAGTCGCTCGGGGAGTGGCTGCGCTCCCGGCTCGTCGACATCCCGGAGGCACTCCTGTGACCGATCCGTTCAGGACACCGGAGCGCGTCGCGCTGCGGGAGACGACCCGCCGGTTCGTGGCGAAGGAGATCCTGCCGCACCTCGACGAGTGGGAGCGCGCCGGCGAGCTGCCGCGCGAGCTGCACCGCAAGGCCGGCGAGCTCGGCCTGCTCGGCGTGGCCTTCCCCGAGTCGGCCGGCGGCGGGGGCGGCAACGTCATCGACGCGATGACCGTGACCGAGGAGATCCACTACGCGGGCGGCTCCGGCGGGATCGTCGCGGGCCTGTTCACCTCCGGCATCGCGCTGCCGCACATCGCGCACGCGGGTGACGCCGAGCAGATCGAGCGCTGGGTCAAGCCCACGCTCGCGGGCGAGCTGATCGGCTCGCTGGCGGTCACCGAGCCCGACGGCGGCTCCGACGTGGCCAACGTGCGGACCACCGCCAAGCGGGACGGCGACCACTACATCGTCAACGGCGCCAAGACGTTCATCACCTCCGGCGCCCGCGCCGACTTCGTGACCACCGTCGTGCGCACCGGCGACGCGGGCGCGCACGGGCTCTCGCTGCTCGTCGTCGAGAAGGGCACGCCGGGGTTCACGGTCAGCCGCAAGCTCGACAAGATGGGCTGGCTCTGCTCCGACACCGCCGAGCTGTCCTACGTGGACGCGCCGGTGCCGGCGGCGAACCTCGTCGGCGGCGAGGGCACCGGGTTCGCCCAGGTCGCCACCCACTTCGTCACCGAGCGGCTCGCGCTCGCCGTCCAGGCGTACGCCACCGCGCAGCGCGCCCTCGACGTGACCGTCGAGTGGTGCCGGCTGCGCGAGACGTTCGGCCGGCCACTGATCTCCCGCCAGGTCGTCCAGCACAAGCTCACCGAGATGGCCCGCCGCGTCGACGTCGCTCGCAGCTACGCCCACCAGGTCGCGATCCGCCACAGCGAGGGCGAGGCGATGGTCGCCGAGGCGTGCTTCGCGAAGAACACCGCGGTCGAGGCGGGCGAGTGGGTGGTCAACGAGGCCGTCCAGCTGCACGGCGGCCTCGGCTACATGCGCGAGTCGGAGGTGGAGCGCCACTACCGCGACATCCGGATCCTCGGCATCGGCGGCGGCACCACCGAGATCCTCACCGGCCTGGCCGCCAAACTCCTGGGATACACATGACACCGCGAGTCCAACACTCACCCCCCGCGAGTCCAACCCCCAGCCCGGCCGAGTTCAACGCTCCGGTCCGGGTGCGGGGCCCTGGTCTGAACGGACGACTCGCGAGGGTCGAACGTTGGACTCGCGCGTGCGGAGCGTTGGACTCGCGAGGGGAGGTGCGGGGATGACACGGATCCGCTCCACGGTGGACACCACGACGGCCGAGTTCGGGGCCAACCGGGAGGCCATGCTGGGCAAGCTCGCCGAGATCGAGGCCGAGCAGGCCAAGGCGGTCGCCGGTGGCGGCGAGAAGTACGTCGAGCGGCACCGCAAGCGCGGCAAGATGCTGGTGCGCGAGCGGATCGAGATGCTGCTCGACGAGGACTCGCCGTTCCTCGAGCTCTCCCCGCTCGCCGCGTGGGGCAGCGACTACCGGGTCGGCGCGAGCGTGGTCACCGGCATCGGCGTGGTCGAAGGTGTCGAGTGCCTGGTCAGCGGCAGCGATCCGACGGTCAAGGGCGGCGCGAGCAACCCGTGGACGGCCAAGAAGTCCTACCGGGCCGCGGACATCGCCGCACAGAACCGGCTCCCGGCGATCCACCTGGTCGAGTCGGGTGGCGCGGACCTGCCCACGCAGAAGGAGATCTTCATCCCCGGTGGGCGGATCTTCCGCGACCTGACCCGTTCCTCGGCCGCCCGCATCCCGACCGTGGCGCTGGTGTTCGGCAACTCCACGGCGGGCGGCGCGTACCTGCCCGGCATGTCGGACTACGTCGTCATGGTCAAGGAGCGCGCCAAGGTGTTCCTCGGCGGACCGCCGCTGGTGAAGATGGCCACCGGCGAGGAGTCGGACGACGAGTCGCTCGGCGGTGCCGAGATGCACGCCCGCACGTCGGGCCTCGCCGACTACCTCGCGGCCGACGAGCAGGACGCGATCCGCATCGGGCGGCGGATCGTCGCGCGGCTGAACCGGCGCAAGCAGGGCGACCCGCCGGACGCGGAATACGCCGAACCCGAGTACGACGCCGAGGACCTGCTCGGCATCGTGCCCACCGACCTCAAGGTGCCGTTCGACCCACGCGAGGTCATCGCCCGGGTCGTGGACCGGTCGGACTTCGACGAGTTCAAGCCGCTCTACGGGACGAGCCTGGTCACCGGCTGGGCGCGCGTCCACGGCTACCCGGTCGGCATCCTGGCCAACGCCCGCGGCGTGCTGTTCAGCGAGGAGTCGCAGAAGGCCGCGCAGTTCATCCAGCTGGCCAACCAGATCGACACGCCGCTGCTGTTCCTGCACAACACCACCGGCTACATGGTGGGCAAGGAGTACGAGCAGGGCGGCATCATCAAGCACGGCGCGATGATGATCAATGCGGTGTCCAACTCGAAGGTCCCGCACATCTCGATCCTCATGGGCGCCTCCTACGGCGCCGGGCACTACGGCATGTGTGGCCGGGCCTACGACCCGCGCTTCCTGTTCGCCTGGCCGAGCGCGAAGTCCGCGGTGATGGGCCCCCAGCAGCTGGCCGGCGTGCTGTCGATCGTGGCCCGGCAGGCGGCCACTAGCCGCGGCCAGGAGTACAGCGAGGAGCACGACCAGGCGATGCGCACGATGGTGGAGAACCAGATCGAGGCCGAGTCGCTGCCGATGTTCCTGTCCGGCATGCTCTACGACGACGGGATCATCGACCCGCGGGACACGCGGACCGTGCTGGGCATCTGCCTCTCGTCCATCCACAACGGACCGATCGAGGGCGCGCGCGGCGGCTTCGGCGTCTTCCGGATGTGAGCACCATGATCACGAACCTGCTCGTAGCCAACCGCGGTGAGATCGCCCGGCGGGTGTTCCGCACCTGCCGCACGCTCGGGATCGCGACCGTGGCCGTCCACTCCGACGCGGACGCGACCGCCCTGCACGTGCACGAGGCCGACGCCGCCGTCCCGCTGCCGGGCACCGCCCCCGCCGACACGTACCTGCGCGCCGACCTGCTGGTGGCCGCCGCGACCGGGGCCGGCGCGGATGCCGTCCACCCCGGCTTCGGGTTCCTCTCCGAGAACGCCGACTTCGCCCGTGCCGTGCTCGACGCCGGGCTGACGTGGGTCGGCCCGCCGCCGGAGGCCATCGAGGCGATGGGCTCCAAGATCGAGGCCAAGCGGCTGATGGCGGACGCGGGCGTGCCCGTGCTGTCCGAGCTGGACCCGGCGAAGATCACCGAGGCCGACCTGCCGGTGCTGGTGAAGGCGTCGGCCGGCGGCGGTGGCCGGGGCATGCGGGTGGTCCGCACGCTCGCCGAGCTCGAGTCGCAGGTGGAGGGTGCGCGGGCCGAGGCGGCGTCGGCGTTCGGCGACGGCACGGTGTTCTGCGAGCCGTACCTGGAGACCGGCCGGCACATCGAGGTGCAGGTGCTCTGCGACCTGCACGGCACGGTGTGGGCGGTCGGCGAGCGGGAGTGCTCGATCCAGCGGCGGCACCAGAAGGTCGTGGAGGAGTCGCCGTCGCCGCTCGTGGAGCGCACGGCCGGAATGCGCGACGAGCTGTTCGCCGCCGCCCGCAACGCGGCGAAGGCCATCGGTTACGTCGGCGCCGGCACCGTGGAGTTCCTCGCCGGCGAGGACGGCCGGTTCTACTTCCTGGAGATGAACACCCGCCTGCAGGTCGAGCACCCGGTCACCGAATGCGTCACCGGCCTGGACCTCGTCGAGCTGCAGCTCGCGGTCGCGGAGGGGCGGGCGCTCCCGGCCGGGCCGCCGGAGCCGCGCGGGCACGCGATCGAGGTCCGGCTCTACGCCGAGGACCCGGCCGCGGACTGGCGGCCGGCGAGCGGTCCGCTGCACCGGTTCGACGTCCCGGGTGTGGCCGCCGAGTTCACCCCGCCGGCCCGCGGGATCCGGCTCGACTCCGGCGTGGCGAGCGGCGACGTCGTCAGCCCCCACTACGACCCGATGCTCGCCAAGGTCATCTCGGTAGCGCCCACCCGCGACGTGGCCGCCCGCGGGCTCGCCGCCGCGCTCACCCGCGCCCGCGTGCACGGCGTGACCACCAACCGGGACCTGCTCGTGCGGATCCTCACCCACCCGGCGTTCCTCGCCGGCGACACGGACACGGCGTTCTTCGACCGGCACGGCCTCGGCACGCTCGCCGCCCCGCTCGCCGGCGACGACGCCGTGCGGCTCTCCGCGCTGGCCGCCGCGCTGGCGCACGCCGCGGCCAACCGCGCGAACGCGCGGGTGCTCGGCCGGATCCCGAGCGGCTGGCGCAACGTGGTCGCCGGACCGCAGGTCAAGACCTACCGCGCGGGCGATACCGAGCACGAGGTCCGCTACCGGCTGACCCGGTACGGGCTGGCCGGTCCGGCGGGCGTGTCGCTCGTGTCGGCGACGCCGGCCGAGGTCGTGCTGGACGTCGGCGGGCTGCGCCGCCGGTTCGAGGTCGCCACCTACCCCGGCCTGTCCTGCGTGGACTCCGCGCTGGGGTCGGTGTCGCTGGTGCCGGTGGAGCGGTTCGCGGACCCGGCCGATCAGGTCGCCGCCGGCTCGCTGCTCGCCCCGATGCCCGGCACCGTGGTCCGGGTCGTGGTGGCGGCGGGGGACAAGGTCACCGCGGGCCAGCCCCTGCTGTGGCTCGAGGCCATGAAGATGCAACACCGGATCGACGCTCCGGCCGACGGCGTGGTGGCCGAGCTCGGGGTGTCGGTCGGGGACCAGGTCGAGGTCGGCCGCGTGCTGGCCGTGGTGAGTCAGGAGGACCAATGACAGCGTTCAGCGAGTCCGCGGAGCGGCAGGCCCTGCGCGCGGCGGTGGCCGACCTGGGCAGGCGTTACGGCGGCGAGTGGTTCCAGCGCAAGGCCCGGTCGGGTGAGAAGACGACCGAGCTGTGGGACGAGGCCGGCAAGCTCGGCTACCTCGGCGTGAACGTGCCGGAGGAGTACGGCGGCGGGGGCGGCAACATCGGCGACCTCGCCGCGGTGGCCGAGGAGCTCGCCGCGCGGGGCTGCGGGCTGCTGCTGATGGTGGTGTCGCCGGCCATCTGCGCCACGATCATCACCCGGTACGGCACCGACGAGCAGAAGCAGACCTGGCTGCCGCGCTTCGCGGACGGCTCGCTGCGCATGGCGTTCGCGATCACCGAACCGGACGCGGGCTCGAACGCCCACAAGCTCACCACCACGGCGCGCCGCGACGGGGACGGCTGGGTCCTGAGTGGACGGAAGATCTACATCTCCGGGGTGGACGAGGCGGCGGCCGTGATGGTCGTCGGCCGCACCGAGGACGCGAAGACCGGGCGCCTCAAGCCGGCATTGTTCATCGTGCCCACGGACGCGCCGGGCTTCGAGTACAAGCCGGTCGAGATGGACCTGATCAGCCCGGACAAGCAGTTCATGCTGTTCCTCGACGACGTGCGGCTGCCGGCCGACGCGCTCGTCGGCTCGCAGGACGCGGCGCTGCTGCAGCTGTTCGCTGGGCTCAACCCGGAGCGGATCATGGCCGCCTCGTTCGCGATCGGCATGGGCCGCTACGCGCTGGGCAAGGCCGTCGAGTACACGAAGACGCGGACCGTGTGGAGCACGCCGATCGGCGCGCACCAGGGCGTCGCGCACCCGCTCGCCGAGGCCAAGATCCAGCTGGAGCTCGCGAAGCTGATGACGCAGAAGGCCGCGGCGCTGTACGACTCCGGCGACGACACGGGCGCGGGGGAGTCGGCGAACATGGCCAAGTACGCGGCCGCCGAGGCCACGGCCAAAGCCGTGGACACCGCGATCCAGGTGCACGGCGGCGCCGGGCTGACCGCCGAGTACGGCCTGGCCGCGCTGCTGCCGGCGTCCCGGGCGAACCGCGTCGCACCGGTGAGCCGGGAGATGATCCTCAACTACGTCGCCCAGAACACCCTGGGCCTTCCGAAGTCCTACTGAGATGCCCGACGTGCCCAGAACTCCTCAGCAGGACCGCAGTCGTGTTACGCGACGGCGGTTGCTGGAGGCGGCGATCGAGTGCCTGGCGGAGGTCGGCTGGTCGGGCAGCACGGTCGCGGTGGTCGCCGAGCGGGCCGGCGTGTCCCGCGGCGCGGCCCAGCACCACTTCCCGACCCGCGAGGACCTGGTGACCTCGGCCGTCGAGTACGTCTCGCAGGAGCGGCTCGCGCTGTTGCGCTCGCACGCGGCCGACCTGCCGTCGGGGCCCGGCCGGACCCAGGCCGTGGTCGACATGATCGAGCAGTGCTACACGGGCCCGGTGTTCCGTGCGGCCATCCACCTGTGGGTCGCCGCGTCGTCCGACGAGCGGCTGCGCGAGCGGGTGCTGCGCCTCGAGGCCCAGGTCGGCCGCGAGACGCACCGGCTGGCGCTGGACCTGCTCGGCGTGGACGAGTCGGTGCCGGGCGTACGCGAGGCGGTCCAGGCGACGCTGGACATGGCGCGCGGGCTGGGGCTGGCGAACCTGCTGTCGGACGACGGCAAGCGGCGCGCGCGGGTGCTGCGGCAGTGGGCGGTCATGCTCGACGTGGCACTCGCCGACGCGCGGGTCGCCTGATCGCTACCGGCGTTTGGGCGCCGGGACAACGGGGCCTTCGCCGGGGCCCGCCGCTGAAGTAGCCCCGGGCGGGCTCGAACAGCTCGAGCACGCCGGGTTCGTCCTCGGGCTTCAGGTGCCGGATACGAAACCGCGGATCCGCACTTGACATAGTGAGTAATAATCGATTGTTCGCATATTCCGGCGCTGACACGGAATTAGCGGGAATTGCGGTTATGATAGCGGATGAGGGGCACGTTTGTCAAAGCCAGGGCTGGATAAAGCACGGTATGATACCGAGCTCGCAGCGGAACGAGAGCACATCGCGTTTCTCTACCGCCGGCTCGACGCCGAGCGGGCGGCGGCGTCCGCCGAGCTGAGCGGTGTGCTGCGCAACGGTTCGACCGAGACCACCGAAGACCTGTGGCAACGCGACGTGGCGGCCAGTACGGTCAACGCCCGGCTCGGGCGCCTGCGGGTGGCTGACAGCGGGCTGTGCTTCGGTCGGCTCGACCAGGAATCGGGCGAGACATTGTACATCGGCCGAATCGGTTTGTTCGACGAGAACGATGATTACCGGCCGCTGCTCACCGATTGGCGTGCGCCGGTGGCGCGGCCATTTTACTGTGCCACCGCCGCCAATCCCGAGGGGGTCACCCGGCGTCGTCATTTCCGCACGCGGGGGCGCCGCGTCCTCGATTTCCACGACGACGTCCTCGACCACGGCGTGGCCGACGGCGACGAGGTGCTCCTGGCCGCGCTGAACGCCCCACGCGGCGAGACCATGGGCGACATCGTCGCCACGATCCAGGCCGAGCAGGACGAGATCATCCGGCTCGGCCACACGGGCGTGGTCGTCATCGACGGCGGGCCCGGCACCGGCAAGACCGTGGTCGCCCTGCACCGGGTCGCCTACCTGCTCTACGCGCACCGCGAGCGGATGTCCCGGCGCGGCGTGCTGATCATCGGCCCGAACACGGGCTTCCTGCGCTACATCGGCGACGTGCTGCCCTCGCTCGGCGAGACCGACGCGGTGTTCGCCACACCGGGCGAGCTGCACGTGGGCCTGGAGACCTCGGCCACCGACCCGCCGGACGCACGCCGGGTGAAGGGCGGCCTGGCGATGGTCGACGTGCTCGCGGCCGCGGTGGCCGACCGCCAGGAGCTGCCCGGCACCCCGATCGAGATCGAGCTGGACGACGTGACCGTCGAGATCGACGACCGGGTCGCCGCCCGTGCCCGGGAGCGGGCCCGCGCGTCCGGGCTGGTGCACAACCAGGCCCGGCCGACCTTCCGCGACTCGTTGATCCTCGACCTGACCGAGCAGGCGGTCGGCCGTATCGGCGGCGACTGGCTCGAGGTGCGCGACATGCCCGAGCTGGCCGACGACATGCGGGCCGACCTCCGCGCGGAGCTGTCGCGCAGCCGCGCGCTGTCGGCGGCGGTGAACCGGCTGTGGCCACGGCTGACGCCGTACGGGCTCCTGGTCGAGCTGTACGGCTCGGCCGCGCGGCTGGCGGCGGCGTGCGACGGGATCCTCCCGGCGGCGGACCGCGACGCGCTGTACCGCGAGGCCGGCTCGGCGTGGACGGTGTCCGACGTGCCGCTGCTGGACGAGTCCCTCGAGCTGATCGGCCCGCTGACCAGCGATGACGGCGCCGTCGAGCGGATCCGCCGCGCGGAGCGGCGCTACGCGCGTGGCGTGCTCGCCATCCTGGACACCGACGAGGACCCGGACGAGGAGACGCTGCGCGCGGTGGACCTGATCGGCGCGGAGACACTGGCCGAGCGGCACGAGGAGCGCGACCACCGGTCGCTGGCCGAGCGCGCGTCGGCCGACCGGGAGTGGACGTACGGGCACGTGGTCGTCGACGAGGCGCAGGAGCTGTCCGAAATGGACTGGCGGCTCGTGATGCGCCGGTGCCCCAGCCGCTCGATGACGATCGTGGGTGACCTGGCCCAGCGCGAGTCGCCGGCGGGCGCGCGGTCGTGGGCGCGGATGCTCGAGGACTACGTGCCCTCCCGGTGGGCCTACCGCCAGCTGACGATCAACTACCGCATGCCGGCGGAGATCATGGAGGTGGCGGCCGGGGTGCTGGCGGAGATGGACCCGTCGCTGCAGCCGCCGAAGTCGGTGCGGCACAGCGGCGTCCGCCCGTGGTCGGCCTCGTGCGACCCCGGGGAGCTCCCGACGGTGGTCGCCGAACTCGCGCGCGCCGAGCAGGCGGCTGTCCCGGACGGCACGCTGGCCGTCATCGCCCCGCCGGACGTGGCCGCCGGCGTGGCGACGGTGACCCCGCGAGCGGCGAAGGGCCTGGAGTACGACGCGGTCATCATCGTTGAGCCACAACGGATCCTGGCCACGGAACCGTCGGGCGCGGCCGACCTCTACGTGGCCCTGACCCGCGCGACGCAACGCCTGGGCGTGATCCACACCGAGCCCCTGCCGGACGCGCTGCGTGGCCTGGAGTCCCGGGAGGTCACTTCTTCCAGGTAGTCCACCGGAAGGTCATGTCGTCCCCGCCGTTCGAGTCGGGGAAGCTCGTGAGCTCGAGGTACGCGAGCCTGCCCTCGTCGGTTCGCACGCAGAGGATCGGGTTGTCGACGAACTCGGCGAACGGGATGTGGCTGCGGTAGTCGGCCTTGGGCACCGTTGCGCAGCGGGTGTACTCGTCATCGGCGGTCCGGCCCAGCGCTATCACGGCGCCGTCGTGGCCACTCACCGCTTCACCGTCGTGGACGATGTCGCCGATCGAGCTCCACTCGGAACCGTCGTCGAGGTCGAATATCCAGTCGGAGCCCAGCTCGTGCTGGCCGCTCAGGAAGACCTCCGGCGCCGGTACCCGCTTGGGGGTCGCGGCGGTGGCCGGTGCCGTCGTGGTCGCGACAGGCGAGGTCGTCGTCGGAGCCTGGCTGGGTAGCGCCGTCGAAGATGACGTGGTGGTCGTCGTCGCCGTGGTCGTCGCGGTGGTCGCGGTCGAGCTCGCCGATCCTTCGGTGGATGCCTGTGGCGCGAACATCGTCAACGCCACGACCATGAAGACGAGGACGAGGAGAACGAGCGTCGGGACGACGATGATCATCGTTCGCTGGTTCCGCTGGAGCTGCTTCTTCAGCGCCGCGACCTCACCCCGCAACCCGGCGTCGTCGTTGCCGACGACGTGTGCGGGCTCGGCCTTGTCGAGCCGCTCGGCCTTCGCCCTGACTATCTCGCCGGCGCCATCCGCACCGGCTTGTCGGGAGGTGGCGTCGTCGTTGGAATCCGTCGGCACGCGCGGGAGGGTAGTGCATCACTTCCTGACGTCGACGCCTGCGCGGCTCAGCGGGCGTGCAGCGCCACCGGCAGGCCGTCGGTGGGGACCGGGAGCGACGTCGGGTCCCAGCGGACCTCGTAGTCCGGTGGCAGCGACCACTCGAAGCGCCGCAGCATCTCGTGCACCAGGGTCTTCACCTCGTACATGCCGAAGTGCATGCCGATGCACTTGTGGACCCCGCCGCCGAACGGCATCCACGCGAACCGGTGCACTTTGTCCTCGCGGCGGCCCTCCGCGAACCGCTCGGGATCGAAGCGGAGCGGGTCCGGCCAGTACTGCGGCAGCAGGTGGTTCACCCACGGCGTGAGCGAGACCAGCGTGCCGGCCGGCACGTAGTGGCCGAGCAGGTCGGTGTCCTTCACGGTCTTGCGCACCAGCGAGGGCACCGGCGCGACCAGCCGCAGCGACTCCTTGATCACCAGGTCCAGCGAGCGCAGCCCGTCCAGCGCGGCCATGTCCAGCGGCTCGTCGCCCAGCGCAAGCGACTCCGCGCGCACCTTGTCCTGCCACTCCGGGTGCTTGCCGAGGTAGTACGACACCGCGCTCGTCGTGATCGTCGACGTGTCGTGCGCGGCCATCATCAGGAAGATCATGTGGTTGACGACGTCGTCGTCGGTGAACATCTCGCCGTCGTCGGTGCGCGCATGGCACAGCGCCGCGAACAGGTCGTCGGAGTCCGAGGCGCGCTTGGCCGGGAGGCTGCGGCGGAAGTAGTCCTCCAGCACCTTCCGGCCGCGCAGCCCCGCGCCCCAGCGCCCGACCGGCAGCCGGATCAGCGCGGTGCCGGCCCGGACCGTGTCGATGAACGCCCGGGTCAGCCTCCCGGAGTCCGCCGCGCCGAGCTCGGACGCCATGAAGATCTCGGTCGCGATGTCCAGCGTCAGCCGCTTGAGCGCCGGGTAGACCTCGAACGAGGCGTCCGGCCGCCAGCCACCGAGCCCGCGCCGGGCCACCTCGGCGACCCGGCCGAGGTAGGCGGCCAGCCGGTCGCTGGTGAACGCCTGCTGCATGAGGCGCCGGTGGTAGAGGTGCTCCTCGAAGTCGAGCAGCATCAGGCCCCGGTTGAAGAACGGCCCGATGAAGTACGTCCAGCCCTGCTGCGAGTACGCCTTGTCCTTGTTGGCCAGCACGACCTGCGCCGCTTCCGGACCGGCGGCGGCCACCACCGTGATGCCGAACGCCTTCACCCACGAGACCGGCCCGTGGGTCTGGTAGCGCTTGAGCCCGTACCGCACGCCGAGCCGCAGCATCTCGAGGCTGTGGCCGACCAGCGGCAGCCCGGGGTCGCCGGGCACCGGCTCGAGGCCGGAGAGGTCACCGTCCGCCGGCGGTGCCGTGAGCTGCTTGGCTGTCCACTTCTTGTTGAGCAACCACCTGTCGATGACGCCGTTCGACCCGACGGACATGGCACACCTACTTCCTTGCCG
This sequence comes from Actinophytocola sp., assembly GCF_036555685.1. Taxonomy (GTDB): domain Bacteria; phylum Actinomycetota; class Actinomycetes; order Mycobacteriales; family Pseudonocardiaceae; genus Actinophytocola. Next base: position 53,081 of record NZ_DATBKY010000016.1, read on the forward strand.
AAAGGACGGTCACCGCCAGTTCGGCGAGCTCCGCCGAGATGGCCGGGCGGGCGGCGGCCACTCGCGGCGTGCGGGCGAGGTCGTTCACGACCGTCAGGGCGGCGTGCACGGTGATCCGCGCGTCCGGTTCGGGCAGGCCGGGCGCGACCGTGCGCAGCAGCTCGACCCACTGCGCCACGTACGCCCGCTGCACACGCACCAGCTCCTTGCGGTCCGGGTCGGGCAGGTTGCCGATCTCACCGGCGAACGTGGCCATCAGGTTGTCCGACCGCAGCACGGTGTCCACATAGGACGAGGCGAGGCGGGCGAGCCCGTCGCGCGGGTCGGCCGCCCCGGCGATGGCGTCGTCGGCGGTACGGGCGAGCCGCTCGGCCATCCGGTACCCGGCGGCGACCAGGATCGCCGACTTGCCGGGGAAGTAGCGGTAGATGCTCGGACCGGCGATGCCCGCGGCCGCACCGATGTCCTCCATGCTCACCGCGTGGTAGCCGCGGTCGCGGAACAGGCGGGTGGCCGCCGACAGCAGCTCCTCGCGACGGGACGGGGCGGCGAGCCCGGCCGGGCGCGGCGGCGCCGGCGGCTCGGACCGCGCGGGCGGCGGCGCCCAGGCGAGGACCGCGGCCGCGAGCTCGACCAGGCACGCCTCGAACCGGCGCCGCGGCAGGTTCACGTGGTGCACGGACACGCTGCCGAACACCGATAGCGCGGCCCAGCAGAGGAGCTCCGCGTCGGCCTCGCCGAGGTCGGGGCGGGCGTCGCGCAGCGCGATGCCCCACTGCGCCATGAGCTCGCCGCCGCGGAGGCGGATCTTGGCCTGGTCGGCCTGGTCGAGGTGGCGGCCCTCCCAGCGCCACAGCGCGGTGATCTCGCGGCGGTCCACGGCGAGCGCGGCGACCGCGCGCAGCAGGGCTTCGAGCTGCTCGCCGGGGGAGCCCGGGGTGGCCAGGGCCTCCTCGGTGACCAGGCCGAACACGTCCATGCCGGAGAGCAGCACGTGCGCGAGGATGTCCTGCTTGCCGCGGAAGTGCCGGTACACGGCGGGCCCGGTGACCCCGGCCGCGGCGGCGATGTCGTGCACGCTCACCTGGTGGTAGCCGTGCCTGCCGAACAGCTCCGCGGCCTCCTCGGCCAGCTGAGCCTTCCGGTTGCGCGGCCGGCGGACCGTCACGCGTCCTCCTCAACGTGAAGCGTCACTAGCGACGGTAGACGAGGGCCAAGCTGTTGGCAATCAGTCAATGCGCGCTGATAAGTGAGTGACGATTAGCTAGCTGACCTGGTTGTGTGGGTCACACCACCCGGTCATTGACAACCGTGGATCCAGTGCCACGATGTTAATGAGGATTAGCAGTCGAGAGGACCCTGAGCGTGCCTACCGAAGCATTCGTCTACGACGCGATCCGGACCCCGCGCGGTCGGGGAAAGAAAACCGGATCCCTGCACGGAACCAAGCCGATCTCGCTCGTCGTGGGACTCATCGACGAGCTGCGCAAGCGCAACCCCACCCTGGACGTGGACCGGGTGTCCGACCTGCTGCTCGGCGTCGTCACGCCGATCGGTGACCAGGGCAGCGACATCGCCAAGACCGCGGCCATCGCCGCCGGCCTGCCCGACACCGTCGGCGGCGTCCAGCTCAACCGCTTCTGCGCCTCGGGCCTCGAGGCGGTCAACATGGCCGCGCAGAAGGTGCGCGCCGGCTGGGACGAGGTCGTCATCGGCGGCGGCGTCGAGTCCATGTCGCGGGTGACCATGGGCTCCGACGGCGGCGCCTGGGCGATGGACCCGGCCACCGCGTACGACACCTACTTCGTGCCGCAGGGCGTCGGCGCCGACCTGATCGCCACGATCGAGGGCTTCTCCCGCGAGGACGTCGACACCTACGCGCTGCGCTCCCAGCAACTCGCCGCGAAGGCGTGGGCCGGCGACTACTTCCGCAACTCGATCGTCCCGGTCGTCGACCAGAACGGCCTCACGATCCTCGACCGCGACGAGCACATGCGCCCGGAGTCCACTTTGGAGGGACTGGGCAAGCTGCCGGCGTCGTTCGCGGCCATCGGAGACATGGGTGGCTTCGACGCGGTGGCGCTGCAGAAGTACCACTACGTCGAGAAGATCGACCACGTGCACTCGGCCGGCAACTCGTCGGGCATCGTCGACGGCGCCGCGCTGGTGCTCGTCGGCTCCGAGCAGGCCGGCAAGGACATGGGGCTCACGCCGCGGGCCCGCATCGTCGCCACCGCCACCTCCGGCGCCGACTCGACGATCATGCTCACCGGTCCGATCCCGGCCACCGAGAAGCTGCTCGCGACGACCGGGCTGACCACCGACGACATCGACCTGTTCGAGCTGAACGAGGCATTCGCGTCGGTCGTGCTGAACTACCAGCGCAAGCTGCGCATCCCCGACGAGAAGCTGAACGTCAACGGCGGTGCGATCGCGATGGGGCACCCGCTCGGCGCGACCGGCGCGATGCTCGTCGGCACCATGATCGACGAGCTGGAGCGCCGCGAGGCCCGCCGGGCTCTGGTCACCCTCTGCATCGGCGGCGGCATGGGCGTCGCGACCCTCATCGAGCGCGTGTAAGGGAATAGACACTCAGATGACTGACACGATCCGCTGGGACAAGGACGCCGACGGCATCGTCGTCCTGACGATGGACGACCCGAACCAGTCGGCCAACACGATGAACCGCGACTACGCGGCGTCGATGGCGGCCGCCGTGGACCGGCTCGAGGCCGAGAAGGACGGCATCACCGGCGTGGTGATCACGTCGGCCAAGAAGACGTTCTTCGCCGGCGGCGACCTCAAGGACATGATCGAGGCCACGCCCGATCAGGCGCAGGACGGCTTCGACTTCATCACCGGCATCAAGGCCCAGCTGCGCCGCCTGGAGACGCTCGGCAAGCCGGTCGTCGCGGCGATCAACGGCGCGGCGCTCGGCGGTGGCCTGGAGATCGCGCTGGCCTGCCACCACCGGATCGCCGCGGACGTCAAGGGCTCGCAGATCGGGCTGCCCGAGGTCACGCTCGGCCTGCTGCCCGGCGGTGGCGGCGTGACCCGCACCGTGCGGCTGCTCGGCATCCAGAACGCGCTGCTGAACGTCCTGCTCCAGGGACAGCGGCACAAGCCGGCGAAGGCGCTCGAGGTCGGCCTCGTCCACGAGCTGGTGGGCTCGGTGGACGAGCTGCTGCCGAAGGCCAAGGAGTGGATCAAGGCCAACCCGCAGGCCGCGCAGCCGTGGGACACCGACGGCTACAAGATCCCCGGCGGCTCGCCGTCCAACCCGAGGTTCGCGGCCAACCTGCCGGCCTTCCCGGCGAACCTGCGCAAGCAGCTCAAGGGCGCGAACATGCCGGCGCCGAAGGCGATCCTGTCCGCGGCGGTCGAGGGCGCCCAGGTCGACATCGACACCGCGCTGGTCATCGAGTCGCGGTACCTGATCGAGCTGCTGTCCGGCCAGGTCGCGAAGAACATGATCAAGGCGTTCTTCTTCGACCTGCAGCACATCAACTCCGGCGGCTCGCGGCCGGACGGCTACGAGAAGTACACCGCCCGCAAGGTCGGCGTGCTCGGCGCCGGCATGATGGGCGCGGGCATCGCGTACGTGTGTGCCCGCGGCGGCATGGAGGTCGTGCTCAAGGACGTCTCCCAGGAAGCCGCCGAGAAGGGCAGGAACTACTCGGTCAAGCTGTTCGACAAGGCGGTCTCCCGCGGCCGGACCACGCGGGAGAAGGCGGACGAGACGCTCGCCCGCATTCACCCGACCGAGAAGGCCGAGGACCTGGCCGGTTGCGACCTGGTGATCGAAGCGGTGTTCGAGAGCCCTGAGCTCAAGCACAAGGTCTTCGCCGAGATCGAGGACGTCGTCGCGCCGGACGCGCTGCTCGGCTCCAACACCTCGACGCTGCCGATCACCGGCCTCGCGGAGGGCGTGAAGCGGCAGGAGGACTTCATCGGCCTGCACTTCTTCTCCCCGGTCGACAAGATGCCGCTGCTGGAGATCATCGTCGGCGAGCGCACCAGCGACGCGACGCTCGCGAAGGCGTTCGACGTGGCGCAGCAGATCAAGAAGACGCCGATCGTGGTCAACGACTCGCGCGGGTTCTTCACCAGCCTGGTGATCGGCACGTTCATCAACGAGGCGATCGCCATGGTCGCCGAGGGCGTGCACCCGGCGTCGGTCGAGCAGGCCGGTTCGCAGGCCGGCTACCCGGCGCCGCCGCTGCAGCTGATGGACGAGCTGACGCTGACGCTGCCGCAGAAGATCCGCAAGGAGACCAAGGCCGGCGTCATCGCCGCGGGTGGCGAGTGGGTCGTGCATGCTTCCGAGCCGCTGGTGGACCGCATGGTCGACGAGTTCGGCCGCAAGGGCCGCTCGTCCGGCGCGGGCTTCTACGAGTACGGCGAGGACGGCAAGCGGACGCGGTTGTGGCCGGGCCTGGTGGAGCACTTCACCAAGGACGGCCACGAGATCCCGTTCGAGGACATGAAGGAGCGCATGCTCTTCGCCGAGGCCCTCGAGACGGTCAAGTGCTTCGACGAGGGCGTGCTGCGCTCGGTGCCGGACGCCAACATCGGCTCGATCATGGGCATCGGCTTCCCGCCGTGGACCGGTGGCGTGATCCAGTACATCAATGGCTACGAGGGTGGCGTGGCGGGCTTCGTCGCAAGGGCCCGAGAGCTGGCGCAGCGCTACGGCGACCACTTCCAGCCGCCGGCGTCGCTGGTGGCGAAGGCCGAGAACGGCGAGAAGTTCGAGTAGCCGCACGGTCGAATGACGAAGGGCCCGGCGGGTTGCGCCGGGCCCTTCGTCATGTGTGCGGTCCATAGTGGAGGAGCGTGGAGGCCCCCGCCGCACCGCTCGGGTGCGGTCGGTCGGTGCGGCAGGAGGCATCCGGATGCTATGGCCCGGCCCGGTGCGGGCACAAGGTCTAAACCAATTCTTGTCGCGAACCGGACAACCCGGCCGGGCGAACCCCCACGTCCGGTCGCGTTTCGGGTTCGGGTCAGCCCGCCGCACGCGCCGCGGCGACGAACTCCTTCGCCCGGTCGGATATCTCCGCGAAACGGGACTCCGCGGCCAGGGCGGGGCCGACCACCCCGCTGCCCGCGGTCACCGCCAGCGCGCCGGCGGCCAGGAACTCGGCGGCGTTGGCCGTGGTGAGCCCGCCGGTCGCGATCAGCGGCGCGTCCGGGTACGGGCCGTGCAGGTCGCCGAAGTAGGCGGGACCGAGGCGCGCCGCCGGGAAGACCTTCACCGCTGTGGCGCCGAGATCCAGCGCGGTCGCCACCTCGGTGGGCGTCATCGCGCCGAGCACCACCGGCACGCCCTGGCGCCGGGCCTCCTCGGCCACCTCCGGGCGCAGGCCCGGCGTCAGCAGGAACCGCGCGCCCGCGGCGATCGCGTCCCGCGCGTCCGCGGCGGACAGCACCGTCCCGGCGCCGAGCAGCAAGCCGTCCACTGTAGACGCCCGCTCGATGAGGCCGGGCGCGCCCGGGGTCGTGAGGGCGAACTCGACCGTCGGGAGGCCGGCTGCCACGAGCGTCGCGGCCAGGCCGGCCGGGTCGGGGATCGCCGGGGCGCGGATGATGCACAGCGCCCGGCGCGCCCTCAGCTCAGCGAGCAGATCCATGCCTGCCTCCGGACGGGTTGCGGATCGCGTGTCCGGGCAGCGCGCCCGTGCGCCGCCCGTCGTCGATCACCGGCACGCCGTTGACCAGGACGTAGGGGATGCCGGCCGCGGGCCGGCGCGGGTCGTCGTAGGTGGCCTCCGCGGCCACGGTCGCCGGGTCGAACGCGACGAGGTCGGCGGCGTACCCGAGGCGGACCAGGCCCCGGTCGGCCAGGCGCAGCCGCCGGGCCGCGCGCCCCGTCAGGTGCGCCACGCACTCCTCGAGCCCGAGCACGCCGAGCTCGCGCACGTAGTGGCCGAGGTAGCGCGGGAACGTGCCCCACGCGCGCGGGTGCGGGCGCGCCCCGGCGAGCAGGCCGTCGCTGCCGCCGGTGTGCGCGGGGTGGCGCATGATCGTCCGCACGTTGTCCTCGTCGCCGACGTGCATCAGGCACGAGGTGCCCAGGCGTTCGGCGACCAGCAGGTCGAAGTACAGCTCGGCCGGTTGCTTCCCGGCCTGCCGTGCGGCCTGCGCCACGCTCAGCCCCACCAGGTGCGCGTTGCCCGCCAGCCGCACGCCGCTGACCTGGATGGTGGCCCAGTCCACGGGCACGCCGTGGCAGCCGTCCGAGCCGTGCTCCTCCAGGTCCGCCCGGATCCGCTCCCGGGTATCCGCATCGGACAGGCGGGCCAGCGTCCGCGCCGGGCCGCCCTCCATCGACCAGCTCGGCAGCAGCGCGGACAGGTACGTGGCGGCGGCGAGGTAGGGATAGGTGTCGAGCGTGATGTCCGCGCCGTCGTCGAGCGCGGCGTCGACCAGTGCCAGCAGCTCACCCGCCCGGCCGGCGTTGACCGGGAAGTTCATCGTGGCGTGCGCGAGGTGCAGCGGGCAGCCCGACCGGCGCGACACGTCGACCATCTCCGCGTAAGCCGCCAGCGCGCCCGCCCCGTAGCTGCGGTGGTGGGGGCTGTAGTACCCGCCACCGGCGGCCACGACCTCGCAGAGCGCCACCAGCTCGCCGGTCGTGGCGTACATGCCGGGCGTGTACGTCAGGCCGGACGACATGCCGAGCGCGCCTTCCGCGAGCCCCGTGGCGACCAGCCTGCGCATGGTGTCCAGTTCGGACTCGGTAGCCGGCCGGGCCGACCAGCCGACCGCGAGCATCCGGATCGTGCCCTGCGGCAGCAGGTACGCGGCGTTGCACGCGATCCCGCGGTCGAGCCGGTCCAGGTACTCCGCGACGCCGCGCCAGTCCCAGTCGAACCCGGCCGGGTCGTCGTTCCAGCCGGCGAGCTGGCCGCGCAGCGTGTCCAGCGTGGCGTCGTCGACCGGGGCGTAGGACAGGCCGTCCTGGCCGAGCACCTCCAGCGTCACGCCCTGCGACACCTTCGCCAGGTGGTCCGGCCGCGCGAGGATCTGCAGGTCCGAGTGGGCGTGCATGTCGATGAACCCGGGCGCGAGCACCAGCCCGCCCGCGTCGACGACCCGCTTGCCGCCGGCGCCGGACCCGATCTCCGCGATCCGTCCATCCCGGACACTCACGTCCGCGCGGTAGCCGGGCGCGCCCGTGCCGTCGACGACGGTCGCGCCACGGAAGACGATGCCGGCGGTGGCGCCGGGCATCAGAAGTAGGTCCGGATCAGGTCGACCACGGTCTCGCCGTCCGGGCCGACGACGGGCAGCAGCTGCCACTTGTCGAACGTGGTGCACGGGTGCGACAGGCCGAGCCCCACCCAGTCGCCGACCTCGACGTCGCCGGCGTGGGTGAGGAACGTGTGCTGGTCGTTGAGCTCGAAGACCTCGCCGGTGAGCGCGCGGGCCGTGCCGTCGCGGCGCAGCACCTGGGGCACCGGCAGGTCGATGTCGTAGGGCACGTCGCGCTTGCCGGCGGTCAGCAGCGCGAGGCCGGGCTCGGGGCACGACATCACCTGGGCCCACGCGCGCAGCGCCGGCCGCAGCACCGGACCGGTCACCCGCGGGTGGGCGCCGAGCGGGGAGACCCGTTCGTAGACGCCTGAGTCGTGCGTGACGTACGCGCCGCTGCGCAGCACCGGGAGGACCGGCAGCCCGTCCGGCCACGGCGCGCCGAGCACGTCGGCCACGAGGTCGAAGTACGAGCTGCCGCCGGCGGTGACGATCACCTCGTCGACGCCGTCGAAGTGGCCGCGGGTGGCGAGCTGCTCGGCGAGCGCGCGCAGGTCGGTCAGGTAGGCGCGCACCGCGGCGAGGTCGTCGGGTGTCGCCTCGTGCGAGACCGCGCCCTCGTAGCCGCCGACGCCGACCAGGCGCAGCGCGGGCGAGGCGGTCACCGCGTCGGCGACCTCGACCCCGGTCGTGAGGTCGCGGACGCCCGTGCGCCCGTTCGGCGTGCCGGCCTCCACCAGCACGTCGACCGGCCGGCTCGCGCCACGCAATGCCTCGGTCATCAGGGCCACGCCGCGGACCGAGTCGACCCAGCAGCAGAACCGGAAGCCCGGGTCGCGGTCGAGCTCCCCGGCGAGCCAGGCCAGCGCGGCCGGGTCGACGAGCTCGTTGGCGAGGATGACCGGGCTCACGCCGAACGCGCGGTAGACGCGCAGCTGGCTCGCGGTCGCCGCGGTCTGGCCCCACGCGCCGTGGTCGAACTGGCGCGCGTACAGCTGCGGGGCCATCGTGGTCTTGCCGTGTGGTGCGTGCGCGAACCCGTGGCGGGCGCAGAAGTCCGCCATCGCGGCGAGGTTGTGCTCGATCGCCTCGGCGTCCAGCACGACCAGCGGCGGCACGAAGTCGAACACGCTGAGCCCGGCACCGCGCACCTCGCCGATCGTCCGGCCCTGCGCCGCGGCGGGCAGTCCCTTGAAGCGCCAGTCGATCCGTTCGTCGGCGATCGCGGCGACCCTGTCGCGGTCGATACGGCCGGACTGCGGCAATCGGCTCACCTCATTGCGTATTCTGCAACGAATATTGCGCTATGTGCCATCCGCCTGTGTAGCATCCGGGTCCGCGGGCAGTCAACGCAGGCGTTCGCGAAGGGACGGTCGACCGGTGGGACCCGTGGACGTGCTGTGCCTGGGCGAGTCCATGGCGCTGTTCGTGCCGGCGGAGAGCGGCCCGGCGGCACAGGTGCGCACCTGGCATCGCACGGTCGGCGGCGCCGAGTCCAATGTGGCCTGTCACCTCGCCGGGCTCGGCCTGCGCGCGGCGTGGGTGTCCGTGGTCGGCGGCGACCCGTTCGGCAGCGCGATCACGGACTTCGTCGCCCGGCACGGGGTCGACGTCTCCGGCGTGCGCGTGGACCCGGACCGGCCGACCGGCGTGTACTTCAAGTCCGACGGCGGCGTGCGCTACTACCGGCGCGGGTCGGCCGCGGCCGGCATGAGCCCGGCGCTGCTCGCGGGCCTGCCGCTGGACACCGTCCGGCTGGTGCACACGAGCGGGATCACGCCCGTGCTGTCGGCGAGTTGCCTCGACCTGATGCGTGCGCTGCTGGGCACGCCGCGGCGGTTCCTGCTCTCGTTCGACGTGAACCGGCGCCCGGCGCTGGACCAGGATCCCGTCCTGCTCCGCGACCTGGCGGCGCTCGCGGACGTCGTGCTGGTCGGCGCGGACGAGGCCGCGGCGGTGTGGGGCGCGCACGACCCGGAAGCGATCCGCGAGGTGCTGCCGGAGCCGCCGGCGATCGTGGTGAAGCAGGCCGAGCACGGCGCGACGTTGCTGGAACGCGGCGAACCCGCGATCTTCCAGCCCGCGCTGCGGGTGGACGTGGTCGAGCCGATCGGCGCGGGCGACGCGTTCGCGGCCGGCTACCTCGCGGCCCTGCTCGCGGGCGAACCGCCGGTGCGCCGGCTGCGGGCCGGACACCTGCGGGCGGCCTCCGCGCTGCGCACCCGCGACGACATCGGCCCACCGCTGCCGGCCGCGCTCGTCGAGTCCCTGCTGGACGCCGGCGCCGCCGAGTGGGCGGTGGTGTACATCACATGAGTCAGAGCCTGGACCGCGCGATCACGGTGCTGGACGAGCTTGCCGACGGGCCGAAGAACCTCGACCAGCTCGCCGGGCGGCTCGGCGTGCACAAGTCGACCGTGTTGCGGCTGCTGCGCACGCTCGAGGCACGCCGGTTCGTGCAGCGCAGCGGCGCGCGGTACTACCGGCTGGGCACCTCGCTGTTCGAGCTGGCCTACCGCGCCCTGGACGAGCGCGACGTGCGGCGCAGCGCCGAACCCGCGGCCCGCGAGCTGAACGCCACCACCGGCCACACCGTGCACCTTGCGTCCTATGAGGACGGTGAGGTGATCTACATCGACAAGTACGAGAGCCGGCACAACGTCCGGATGTACTCGCGCATCGGCCGCCGCGCCCCGCTGCACTGCACGGCCGTGGCCAAGGTCCTGCTGGCCGCGCTGCCGCCGGACGAGCGCGACCGGGTCACCGCCGGCATCGAGTACGCGAAGCTGACCGCGAACACGCTGTCGAGCCGGCGCGCGCTGCTGGCCGAGCTGGCGCGGGTCGCCGAGCGCGGGTACGCGGTGGACGACGCCGAGCACGAGGAGTTCATCCACTGCGTGGCGGCACCCGTGCGCGGGCCGCGTGGCGTGGTGCTGGCGGCGCTGTCGCTGTCGGTGCCGAAGGTACTGCTGGACCTCGACGGCCTGCTGCGGCTCGTGCCGACGTTGCTGGCGGCCGCGGAGCGCGCGTCGGTCGAATGCGGCTGGGCGAAGACACCCGAGAACGCACCGGGCAGAACCCCGGGCAGGAGGGAGAACTGACCATGACGAAGCACGCGATCCACCCCGAGGGTGCGGCGCCCCCGCCGGTGCCGCTGTCGCCGGGCATCCGGAAGGGCAACATCCTGCAGGTGGCCGGCCAGGTGGCGCTGGACCCGGCCACCGGGGAGCTCGCCGGCGACACGGTCGCGGCCCAGACCCGGCAGGTGATCGGCAACCTCGAGAGCGTGCTCACCGCGGCCGGCGCGGGCTGGGACGACGTCGTGATGCTGCGCGTCTACCTCACCGACACCGCGCACTTCGCCGAGCTGAACGAGACCTACGCCGAGCTCGTCCCGGAGCCGTTCCCGGCACGCACGACGGTCTATGTCGGACTTCCGGCCGGGATGCTCGTGGAGATCGACGCGCTTGCCGTCCTCGACTAGCACGCCCGCCCCCGGACTGCACAGTTCCGGCGGACGGTGCGGACGCTGGACCGCCTGTGACCAGCAACTAACGAAGGGGGCGGGCGGGAGGGACGGTCAGTAGAGTGCTCGGGATGCCCGAAGAAACACCACTCGACCGGCTCAACGCCGCCGAGGCCGCGGAGGCCGAGCGGGAGCTGCTCGCCTGCTGCGCGTCCCGGCGCTGGGCGGACGAGCTGCTCGCCCGCCGGCCCTACCACGACGTCGCCGGCCTGCGGCGCGTGTCGCACGCCGTGCTCGGCGAGCTGGACTGGCCCGACGTCGAGGAGGCGCTCGCCGCGCACCCGCGGATCGGGGAGCGCGCGACCGGCGACGGGCGGGAGGCCGGCTGGTCGCGGGTGGAGCAGGCCGGCGTGGCCGGGTCGAGCGCGCGGACCGCGCAGGACCTCGCCGGCGGCAACGTCGCCTACGAGGAGCGTTTCGGATACGTGTTCCTGATCTGCGCGACCGGCCTGTCCGGCGAGGAGATGCTGCACGCGCTGCGCGAGCGGCTCGGCAACGACCCGGACACCGAGCGCGGGGTGGTCCGCGCGGAGCTCACCAAGATCGTGGATCTTCGACTCGGGAAGGCGTTCGGATCGTGACTTTGTCCACCCACGTGCTCGACACGAGCATCGGGCGTCCCGCCGCCGATGTGCCCGTGCGGCTGGAGGCCCGCGGCCCCGGTGGTTCGGCCGGCGGCTGGGAGTACGTCCTCGACGGCCGCACCGACGCGGACGGGCGCGTCAAGGGCTGGGGCGTGGCGGCCGCCGGCGTCTACCGGCTGGTCTTCGGCACCGGCGACTACCTCGGCCCGGACGCGTTCTACCCGGAGGTCACGGTGGCCTTCCGGATCACCGACCCGGCCGAGCACTACCACGTGCCGCTGCTGCTCAGTCCCTTCGGCTACTCGACCTACCGGGGAAGTTGACATGACCTTCAAACTCGGCGACAACCGGTACGGCAAGGCGGAGACCCGCCTGGTCCGGGTGGACCGCGGCGGCTCCGACGGCTCCGCCCGGCACGAGATCATCGATCTCAACGTGTCCACCTCGCTCGCCGGCGACCTCGACGCCACCCACCTGACCGGTGACAACTCCGGCGTGCTGCCCACCGACACGCAGAAGAACACCGTGTACGCGTTCGCCCGCGACGGGGTCGGCGAGCCGGAGGAGTTCGGGCTGCGCCTGGCCCGCCACTTCGTCGAGTCGGCACCGACGATCACCAAGGCGCGGGTGCACCTCGAGATGTACCGCTGGGAGCGGCTGACGGTCGGCTACCCGGAGAACCCACAGCCGGCGCACCACTCGTTCGCCCGCGCGGCCGGCACCCGCACGGCCACGGTCACCTACGACGGCAACACCGCGTGGGTGGTGTCCGGCGTCGCGGACGTCACGTTGCTCAACACGACGGACTCGGAGTTCCACGGCTACCAGAAGGACCGCTACACCACACTCGCGGAGACCACCGACCGGATCCTCGCCACCGCCGTGTCCGCCCGCTGGCGGCACGGCGGCAACACGGACCGGGCCGGCACCGACTGGGCCGCCTCGTTCCGCCGGGCGCACATGCACCTGCTGGAGGCCTTCGCGGACACGCACTCGCTGTCGTTGCAGCAGACCCTGTACGCGATGGGTGAGCGCGTGCTCAAGCACGGTGACGAGCTGGTCGAGGTCCGCCTGGCGCTGCCGAACAAGCATCATTTCCTGGTCGACCTGAGCCCGTTCCAGTTGGACAATCCGGGCGAGGTGTTCCACGCGGCCGACCGCCCGTACGGGCTGATCGAGGGCACGGTGCTGCGCGACGGCGCGCCGGAACCCGGACTGGCGTGGTGGTGACGATGGACTTCTTCAGACCCGGCTCGCTCTCCGAGGCCCTCGCCGTCAAGGCCGGGACCCCCGAAGCGCTGCCGATCGCCGGTGGCACCGACGTGATGGTGGAGCTGAACTTCGACAAGCGCCGCCCGGCCGCGCTGCTCGACCTCGGTGGTGTCGCGGAGCTTCGCGAGTGGTCCGCCGAGAACGGGCACGTCCGGCTCGGTGCGGCGGTGCCGTACACGCGGATCGTCACCGAGCTCGCCGACGTGCTGCCCGGCCTCGCGATGGCCAGCCGG
>NZ_DATBKY010000017.1:0-6968 GCF_036555685.1 Actinophytocola sp.
CCGCCATGTTGGGAGACAGGGCGTGAACAAGACCCGCACCCCCAAGCTGTACTTCACCGCCGAGGGCAACGGCACGCTGCTGTCCACGGAGACGCGGGTGCACGCGACGGACGCGGCCACGCGGCGCGCGTTCCGGCGCTACTGGCTGCTGGTGCGCGCCGGCAGCGGACTGATCCGACGCGACATCCTCAGCGCGGTGCGCACCGTGGGCCGGGACGTCGCCACGACCCGGGGAGCAGGACAGTGATCCACATGACCGAGCAGCCACGCAACGGCCCGGCACCCGGCGGCGCACGTGGGCGGCCTACGCGGCAGCGGTGTGGGCCGGCGTGTTCGCCGTGGTCAGCCTGTACTGGGCGCCGGCGAGGGGGGCGCGCTCGCATGGGCGCGGCCCTGCTGAAGGTCGCCGGCGTCGGCTACGCCCTCGCGCTGGCGCAGCGATGGGGTCGCGTGTTCCCGCGCCCGCTCATGCTGGCCGGCGGCTGGGCGGGCACGGCGGTGCTCATCGGCTACGGCGGCCTGACGGTCGGCACGGAGGTCCTGGTCGCCCTGGACGTCGTGGATCCCCCCGCCGGTATCGACTGGTACGCCTTCTACTGGCACCTCGCCCTGTGGGACCCGTACTTCCTGCTGTGGGGAGTTCTGCTCGGCATCGCCGTGTGGCACTACCAGGACGACACTCCCGCCAGGACGCCCGACGCCGCATAGCGTGGCGGCTTTCGCCGGGTGGGCGCCCTACGCCACTAGTCTGTACGTATCCGTACCGGGGCGTACGAGGCGCACACGGCCGTCGGCGGGAGGCTGGAGGGGCAAATGGATGGCCCGAACGGCACATACGGTGGCAGTGCGGACATCGCGGAGTACATCAGGAAGTTCGTCGTCGTCGCCGAGGAGCTCCACTTCGGCCGCGCGGCGGAGCGGCTCGGCATGGCGCAGCCGCCGCTGTCCCGTGCGGTGCAACGGCTCGAGCGGCGGCTGGGTGTTGAGCTCTTCGACCGCCGCAACCGGCAGATCGAGCTGACGCCGGCCGGCGAGGTGTTGCTCGCCGAGGGCCGCAAGGCGCTGACCTCGTTGCAGGCCGCGAAGCTGCGCGCGAAACGCGCCGGCCGGGTCGAGCCGAGGCTGGTCCTGGTGATGAAGCCGGGCGGCGACGCGGACCTGCTCGACGCGATCCTGACCCGCTACGCCGAACACCCGGACGCCGTCGAGGTCGAGGTCATGATCTGCGGCATCGGCGAGCAGGAGGTCATGCTCCGCGAAGGCGAAGCGGACGTGGCCCTGCTGCGCCGTCCCTACGACGACCTGGCGGGCTTCGCCACGGAGGAGCTGCTGACCGAGCGCGAGGTGGCCGTCGTGCGCCGGGACCACCGCCTGGCCACCCGAACCTCGGTGACGATGGCCGACCTGGCCGGTGAGACGTTCCCCCGCTGGACGCCGGACAGCGAGGGGCCCGGCCCGCTGATCCGCGACACGGGCCAGGTCACCCAGCTGATAGCCCTCGGCAAGACGATCGCGGTCCTGCCGGAGTCGGTGAAGGCGCACCTGAGAAGGGACCTGGTGGCCGTCCCCATCCTGGACGGACAGCTGACCACGCTGCTGATCGCGTGGTCGGAGGAAAGCCGGTCGAGACCACTGGCAGCCCTGATCCGCACCGCGGCGGAAGCAGCCGGCCAGACCAGCGCGACCGTCGAGGCCACCGGCTAGACCGGCTGGGCGGTGCCGCTAGCGAGACACCCCGGTCAAGCCCCGAACCGCGGCTGCCGGATCCGCCGCCATCAGCAGCGAGGCGTCCGCGAGGCACCCCGTGAAGCCGGCCGAGGCGAGCCGTTCCACGTCGGCGCGCGAGGACAACCCGCCCTCCGCGACGGCGGGCACGCCATCGGCGGGGCCGGCCGGCAGGCCGAGCAGCGAAGCGCCGGCGGCCAGCGCCCGGCCGACCTCGGCCTGGTCGCGAGCCGACACGAGCGCGTCCAGCTCCAGCCCCGACGCCACCGCCAGCACCTCCGCCAGCTCGGCGTCGGACAGCGCGGCCACGACGACCCGGACGGCGTCCGCGCCGCACGCGTACGCCATGTCCACCTGGCGGGGGTCGACGACGACGTCCCACCACAACACGGGCACGTCGACGACCGCGGCCACCCGGCGCACGAGGTCCGGCCCGCCGCCGAAGAGCAGCTCGTCGCCCGGAACCGACACGGCCGCCGCACCGCCGTCCTCGTACGCCACGACCGCGCGCCACGAGCCGGGCAGGACCGACGCGATCACGCCGACCTCCGGGCCGCTCACGGCGGCCGCGAAGCGCCCGGCCCGCACCGGGCGCAGCCGCTCGACGCGTGGGGCGGGAACGATCGAGGGCATCGACCACAGCTCGCGCTTGTGGGCGATGACCTGCTCGAGGTCCACGGCTACGCGCCGGTGATGCGGAAGTCCACGCCGGGGCGCAGGCCGCTCGCCGCCGCGATCCGCGCGGCGAGCAGCGTGATCGCGCCCGGCGGCACGTGGGAGCGCACCTCGACGGCCGCGCCGGGACGCAGCAGCGGGCCGAGCAGCTCGGCCGCGCCCATCACGTGCCGCAGGTCCGCCGCGCCGTCCGGGCCGACCGGCACGGGCAGGCAGATCACGTAGGAGTCGAGGCCCGCCAGCAGGGTCGGGTCCGAGGTCGCCTCGAACCAGTCCGCGGTCGCCTCCAGGGCGTCGGTCGACACCTGCGGCACGTAGGACTCCCCTATGCGCAGCGCCGCGATCCTGGCCGGGTCCGCGTCGAGCCCGACGGTCAAGGTGCCGGCGTCGGCCAGCGAGAGTGCCAGCGGCAGGCCGGTGTCTCCCAACCCCACCACGCCGACCGTCGCCACCTCGGTGCGGGCACTGAACGTCGCCGTCATCGCATGCCTCCTCCCGATCCCCTGCACACAGGGTCGGCACAAGCGATGGAGCGACGCTCAAGTCTTGCTCGAGGCACCTTGCCTGACGAGCGGCGTGCTGGTGGCCGTCGCGATCATCTTGCCGTCCGGAGCGCGCACGAGCGGGAACGACATGAGGCCGTCAAGGTCCAGACCAAATCAGTCCCCGGCGAGCTCCAGCTCCGGGACCGGCTCGAACTCCTTGACGGCGTCGATGGACAGGCCCATCGCGGCGTTGGCCTCCCGCTCGACCATGACCTCGACGAGCACGGGCAGCGACTGCGCCGCCGACTCCGCGGACGCCCAAGCCAGCGCGTCGCGGATGTCGCCGGGTTGCTCGACGCGCCGCGCCGGGCAGCCGAAGGCCGCCATCAGCTTCACGTGGTCGATGCCGCCCTCGCCGTAGTGCAGGTCGACCGCGTAGTTCATGTCGTACGGGATCTCCGACTGCCGGATCAACCCGAGGTACTCGTTGTTGACCATGACGATCACGAAGGGGATCCGGTACTGCGCGGCGACCGCGATCTCCTCCATAAGGAACTGGAACGAGTAGTCGCCGGCCACCGCGACCACCTGCCGCTCCGGGAACGCGCACTTCACGCCCATCGCGGCCGGCACCTCCCAGCCGAGCGGCCCGGCCTGGCCGCACACGAGGTAGCGGCGCGGCAGGTACGTGTGCTGGAACTGGCCGGACCAGATCTGGTAGAGCCCGATCGCGGTGACGAACGTGGTCTCCGGCCCGAAGAACTCGTTGAGCTCCCGGTACACGCGCGGCGGCTTGATCGGCACGTCGTCGAAGTCGTCGCGGCGCGGGAGGGTCTCGCGCAGCTTGCGCACCCGGGCCGGCCAGTCCGTCGCGCGCCGCTCGCCGCTCGCGCGGGCCTGCGCGGTCAGCGCGGCGAGCGTCGGCCGGGCGTGGCCGACGATGCCGAGGTCGGGCTCGAACACCTTGCCGATCTGCGTCGGCTCGATGTCGACGTGGATGAACCGCCTGCCCCTGGTGTACACGGACAGGTCGCCGGTGTGCCGGTCGCCGAACCGGGCGCCGACCGCGAGCACGAGGTCGGACTCGAGGAAGATCTGGTTGCCCCACCGGGTCTGGGTCTGCAGGCCCGCCATGCCGGCGAACAGGTCGTGGTCCTCGGGGAAGGCGCCCTTGCCCATCAGCGTGACCTGGACCGGCACGTCGAGCTCCTCGGCGAGCTCGCGCAGCTGCGCGGCCGCGTCGGCGATGACCACGCCGCCGCCCGCGAGGATCAGCGGCCGCTCGGCGCCGCGCAGCATGTCGACCGCGGCCCGGACGCGGCCCGGGTACGGCTCCGGCACGTCGACCGGCAGCGGCGCGTCGATGGCGGCGTCGTAGTTGCACAGTCCACGTTGGACGTCCAGCGGCAGGTCGATCAGCACCGGACCGGGCCGGCCCGACCGGGCGATCCGGAACGCCTCGCGGAACACCCACGGCGCCTGGCCGGGTTCCTTCAGCTGCACGGCCCACTTGGTGACCGGCTTCGCGATCTCGACGATGTCAACTGCCTGGAACGCCTCCTGGTGCAGCTTGGCCCGCGGCGCCTGGCCGGTGATGCACACCATCGGGATCGAGTCGGCGAGCGCGGTGTACAGGCCGGTGATCATGTTGGTGCCGGCCGGACCGGAGGTGCCGATGCACACGCCGACCTTGCCGGTGACGCGGGACCAGCCGTCGGCGGCGTGCGTGCCGCCTTCCTCGTGGCGGACCGTGATGTGCTTGATGCCGCTCGTCCGCATGGCCGCGTACAGCGGCAGGATCGCCGCGCCCGGGATGCCGAACACCGTGTCGACACCCTCGGACTCCATGACCGCGACGGCGGCCTCCATGCACGGGATGCTGTTCACCTGGTCACTCCCCTTCGCCGGCCGTGGTTCCGGAGACGCCTTCGGCGACCTTCAGCAGGGCGGAGTGGTCGAGCGAGCCGTACCCCTGGGCGCGCGCCGCGGCGATCAGCTGGGCGACGAGCCCGCCGACGGGCAGGGCTACGTCGGCCTCGCGCGCGGCGTCGAGCACGATGCCCATGTCCTTGTGGTGCAGGTCGATCCGGAAGCCGGGCGCGAACTCGCGCGCCAGCATGGTCTTCCGCTTGAGCTCGAGGATCCGGCTGCCGGCGAGCCCGCCCGCGAGCACGTCGAGCCCGAGCCCGGCGTCCACACCGGACGCCTCGAGCAGCACGATCGCCTCGGCGACGAGGGCGTACGTGCCGCCGACCACGAGCTGGTTGGCGGCCTTCACGGTCTGTCCGGCGCCGGCCGGTCCCACGTGGACGACGGTCTTGCCGAGCGGCTCGAAGACCGGCCCCGCCGCGGCGAAGTCCTCGGCGCTGCCGCCGACCATGATGGACAGCACGCCGTCGATCGCGCCCTTCTCGCCACCCGACACGGGTGCGTCGAGGATGCGCAGCCCGCGCTCCGCCCCCTCCTCCGCGATCCGCCGCGACGTCTGCGGCCGGATCGTGGACATGTCGACGTAGAGCGTGCCCGGCCGGGCCGACTCGAGCACGCCGCCCGCGCCGAACACGACCTCCTCGACCTGCGGGAAGTCCGGCAGCATCGTGATAACGACGTCGGCGCCGGACACCGCGTCCTCGACGCTCTTCGCCGCCCTGCCGCCCTCGCCGGCGAGCCGCTCGACCGCCGCTGGCGACCGGTTGTACCCGACGACGTCGAAGCCGGCCCCCAGCAGGTTCCTGGCCATCGGGCCGCCCATGATGCCCAGGCCGATGAAACCGATGGTGGTCATGGTGTCTCCTTCAGCCAGCCGAAGCTCTCAGCGCTGGGTCCGACGGGCTTGTACTCGAGGCCGACCGGGCCGCCGTACGGGCTCGCGTCGAGCTGGGCGAGCACGGTGGCGTAGTCGATCTCGCCGGTGCCCGGCTGGCCGCGGCCCGGCGCGTCGGCGACCTGCACGTGGCCGAACCGCGCGGCGTGGTTCGTGATCAGCGCGGAGAGGTCCTCGCCCATCCGGTACAGGTGGTAGAAGTCGGCGAGGAACGCGGTCCCCGGCACCTGGTCGACGAGGTCGAACGCGGCCTTCGAGGACGTGATCGGGTAGCGCGCGCTCTCGTAGGAGTTGAGCGCCTCGATCACCACGGTCGCGCCGATCCGGCGGGCCGCGGTCACGGCGAGCGCCAGGTTCTCCAGCGCCAGGTCCGGGTCGGTGTCGTCGGCGGTGTTGCCGTACAGGGCGTTCAGCGTCGGGCAGCCCAGCCGTTCGGCGAACGCGACGGTCACCTCGACGTTCTCGCGGAAGCGGTTGCTCGTGGACCGCGCGGAAAGCAGCCCGCGGTCACCGCCCGCCATGTCACCCGCGTCGAAGTTGAGCCCGAGCAGGCGCACGCCGGCCTCGTCCAGCGCGTCGGCGAGCGCGTCGAGCTCGGCGTCGGACGGCGTCGGGCCCTCGAACGGCCACCACATCTCGACCGCGTCGAACCCGGCCGCCCGCGCCGCGGCCGGACGCTCCAGCAGGGGCAGCTCGGTGAACAGGATGGACAGGTTGACGTCGTATCGCATCTCACTCCTCAGGCCACGGTCTGCACCAGACTCTGCCGGGCGAGCTCGGCGGTCTCGGTCGGGGTCCTGCCGACCTCGACACCCACGGCCGCCAGTGCCTCCTGCTTCGCCAGGGCGGTACCCGACGAGCCGGACACGATCGCGCCGGCATGGCCCATGGTCTTGCCTTCCGGCGCGGTGAAGCCGGCGACATAGCCGACGACCGGCTTGCTCACGTGCTCCTTGATGTAGGCCGCCGCGCGCTCCTCGGCGTCGCCACCGATCTCGCCGAGCATCACGATCAGCTCGGTCTGCGGGTCGGCCTCGAACGCGGCGAGCGCGTCGATGTGCGTGGTACCGATGACCGGGTCGCCGCCGATGCCCACGGCTGTCGAGAAGCCGATGTCCCGCAGCTCGTACATGAGCTGGTAGGTCAGCGTGCCCGACTTCGACACCAGGCCGATCCGGCCGGGACCGGTGATGTCCGCCGGGATGATGCCGGCGTTCGACTTGCCGGGGCTGATGACGCCCGGGCAGTTCGGGCCCACG
>NZ_DATBKY010000018.1:0-2980 GCF_036555685.1 Actinophytocola sp.
CCGCCCGGGTGCGATGTCACGCTGCGCGGCGTACTCGTCACGCGCGAGCCACAGCGCGCGGACCACGGCGAGCTCGCGCCGGCTCCGTACCGTGTGGATGCCCGAGGTGCGCCGCCACGGGTCGGCGCGCGGGACGGGCGCCCGCGCGAGCCGCACCGCCTCGAACTCCTGCCGCGCCCACTCGTCCTTTCCGGCGGCGTGCAACTCCGCGGCGAGGGCGTCGCGGAGCGCGGCGAGCAGCTCGACGTCCAGCGCGGCGTAGGCCAGCCACTCGTGCGGCAACGGCCGGGTGGACCAGTCCGCGGCCGAGTGGCCCTTTTCGAGACGGACGCCGAGATGCTGCTCGACCATCGTGCCCAGCGCGACCCGTTCGTCCCCGAGCAGCCGTCCGGCGAGTTCGGTGTCGAACAGCCGCGGCGGGCGAAGGCCGACCTCGGCCAGGCAGGCGAGGTCCTGGCTGGCCGCGTGGAAGATCCACTCGGTGGCGGCCAGCGCGGCGTTGAGCGAACTGAGCGCGGGCAGCGCGATCGGGTCGATCAGCGCGGTCCCGGCACCGTCCCGGCGCAGCTGGACGAGATAGGCGCGGCTGCTGTACCGGTATCCGGAGGCGCGTTCGGCATCGACGGCAACCGGCCCCTGCGCGGCGGCCATCCGCTCGACGACGGCGGCCAGGGCACGATGCGAGGTCACCGGGTCCGGCACGCCGTCGGCCGGCTCGTGCAGAAGTGGGATGTCCTCGGCCGGGGCGTCCTCGCTCACGCCCGGGAGGATCTCACGCCGGCGAGAGCATCGTCACGCCCTCGGGGGGCAGCCCGGCCGCGAGGCAGAGCAGATCCACGAACGCGGCCAGGTGCGGCCGCATGTCCGTGGTGTCTGCCGTCCAGCTCGCCCGCACCTCCAGCGCGACTGCGGTCTGCGGTCCGGCGATGTCGCCGAAGCGGGTGGACGTGGTTTGCGTGACCGTGCCGCCCGCGGCCCGGTAGGCGGCGCCGCGCTCGTCCAGCGCGCCGATCAGCCAGCTCCATCCGACGGCCGGGAGCATCTCGTCGGTGCCCATCTGCGGGTCCAGTTCGGCGGAGGCGAACGCGACCAGCCGCAGCACGCCGTCCCACGCCTCGGCGCCGTCCGGGTCGTGCAGCAGAACGAGGCGGCCGGTGGCGAGTTCGTCACCCGCGCCGGAGCGGACCTCGGCCGAGATCGCGTAGCTCCACGGGGCGAGCCGCTGCGGGGGCCGCAGCGGCTCGACGCGCACCTCGCGGCGCACCGCGGCGCCGGTGAGGCTGGCCACCGCGTCCCGGAACAGCTGCGGCCGTCCGGAGGCGTCGCCGAGATCGCCGGGCTCGACGTCCTCGTCCACGTCACTCACCTCGCCACCGGCGGACGCGCCGACGGGCAACAGCGGCGCGGGCATCAGGCGGTCCGGGAGCCAGCGGCCCGACCGAGGTCAGGATCGACGAACAGCGCGCTGCAACAGTCGACGCAGATCCGGTCCGGGCAGGCGCCGTCGTGCCCCTCGGCGCAGCAGTCCGGCGCCACGACGGTGCCGGCGCGGCCGCAGATCGGGCAGTCGGCGGCGAAGACCAGGTCGTGGACGGGCTCGTTGGTCATGGCGCGCTCCTTTGCGCCGCGGTCGGGCATATCGCGGCGTACGGCCACGGTCGCACGGGCCGCCGACGATGGCACTCAGGCGCGCCGACGAGGACATCGAGACGCGTCGCCGATGACGCTCAGGCGCCGACGATCGGTGCGCCGAGGCTGCCGTGCGACCATGGCGGTGATGTCCGAGTCGCTCCCCGAATCGCTGTTGGTGCGCGCCGCCACCGGCCGTCCCGGTCCGTATCCGCCGGTGTGGTTCATGCGTCAGGCCGGCCGCTCCCTGCCCGAGTACCGCGCGCTGCGGGCCGGGTCCGCGATGCTCGACGCGTGCCGCGACCCGGCGCTGGTCACCGAGATCACGCTGCAGCCGGTGCGCCGGCACGGGGTGGACGCCGCGATCCTGTTCTCCGACATCGTGCTGCCGCTGGTGGCGGTCGGTGTCGGGGTCGACATCGTGCCCGGCGTCGGACCGGTGGTGGAGAAGCCGGTCCGGACCACGAGCGACCTCGACGTGCTGCGCGAACTGGTGCCGTCCGACGTGCCCTACATCTCGACGGCAGTGCGGTCGCTGGTGGCCGAGCTCGGGGCGACCCCGCTGATCGGGTTCGCCGGGGCGCCGTTCACCCTGGCGTCCTATCTGGTCGAGGGCGGCCCGTCGAAGGATCACGCCCGGACGAAGGCGCTCATGCACGGCGATCCGGTGCTGTGGCGGGATTTGCTGGCCCGGCTGGCCGTCGTCTCCCGCGAGTTCCTGCGGGTCCAGATCGACGCCGGCGCCGCAGCCGTGCAGCTGTTCGACTCGTGGGCGGGGGCGCTGTCGCGTGCCGAGTACGACCGCTACGTCTGGCCGCACACCCGCGCGGTGCTGGAACCGCTGGCCGGTCTCGTCCCGCGAATCCACTTCGGCGTGGGGACGGGCGAGCTGCTGGTATCGATGCGCTCGGCCGGCGCGGACGTGGTGGGCGTCGACTGGCGGGTGCCGCTGGACGAGGCGGCGCGGCGGCTCGGCCCGGGTGCGGTGGTGCAGGGCACCCTCGACCCGGCGATCCTGCACGCCGACTGGCCGGTGATCGAGGCCGAGGTGCTGCGCGTGGTGGCGGAGGGCCGCGCGGCGGCGGGGCACATCTTCAACCTGGGGCACGGTGTGCCGCCGGACACCGACCCCGACGTGCTCACCCGGATCGTCGCGCTGGTCCACTCGCTGTGAGCCGGCCGGTCGGCGTCGTCGTCGGCGGCGGGATCTCCGGGCTCGCCGCGGCGCGGACGCTCGCGTCGTCGGGGCGCGACGTCGTCGTGCTGGAAGCCGCGCCGACGGTCGGCGGGAAGCTGCGTGTCGCGTCCGTGGCGGACGTCCCGATCGACGTCGGGGCGGAGGCGATGCTGG
>NZ_DATBKY010000019.1:0-61509 GCF_036555685.1 Actinophytocola sp.
CGGGAGAATCTCGGTGACCCGCACGCGATCTTCGCCGGCGGGGAGCGGTACGTCTCGCCGCGGTTCGCCGACGAGGCGGCCGCCTTGCTGCGCCACGAGCTCGCCGATGCGGGGCTCGGCGGCCGCGACGTGCTCGACGACCTCGTCGACCGGCTCGCGCTCGTGCAGCGGGCGGCCGTCGAGTTCTACGGCTGGGTCTCCACCGAGCACGGCGACTACGCGCTGCTCGCCGCATCCGCCGGACGGCGCGCGATCGTCGTCACGCGGACAGGTGACAGCGTGCGGCTCGAACCGGCGGACCCGGACCGGCTGGTCGAGACGCTCGTGCGGCGGCTGCCGGACGTTCCGCCGGGGCACGGCGACTCGGTGTCCGTGCTCGCGGCCGAGTTCGCCAGCCGGGGCGACCGGCAGCCCGGGTCGATCATGCGGCGCTCCGGCTCGGGCCGGTCCGATCAGGCGCGGCGGCTCGACGCGCTGCTCAAGGAGCCGCGCCTGGGCGGAGCGAAGCTGTACGCCGCCGCGCGCGACCGGGCCGGGGTGCGGAGCCGGTCCGTGGAATGGCTGACCGTGCTCGACCTCGTGACCGGGCGGTGGGTCGTCTATCCGACGCTGGGACGTGGCGAGCGCGCCATCAACGCCGTGCCCGGAACGCCGCAGCTGCTGGCCACCAAGCTCGGCGAGCTAGCGCGGACGCTTCGCTGACACCAGAAACACGAGGGCGATCGCGACGTAAAGGGCCATCGCCACGGTGAGGCCCTGGTGGTCGGCGACGAGACCGATCGCGAGCGGCGTCAGCACACCGACATTCGCGACCGCCTCGGCGACCGCCGACGTCGTGCCCGCCTGGCCGGGCCGCAGCGTCATGTACCCGGCCTGCAGGATGATCCAGGCCAGGTTCACCGCCGCGCCGACGGCGGCCGTGCCCACCGCAGCAGCGACGACGCTCGGCACCAGCAGGAGCAGCAGCACGCCCGCGAGCAACAGCGCCGCGCACGGGCGCAGGCCGATCTGCCGGCGGTTGGTCCGGCTCGCCCACGCGGCGGCGGCGATCCCACCCGCCATGCCGGCACCCGCGGCGAGCGTCGCGACCGCGGGAGTCAGGCCGCGGTCGGTGGTCAGGAACGCGACCGCGAAGCCGACGAACGTGTCGTCGAACGCCACGATCACCGCGACGAACAGGCCGGCGACGAGCACCCGGCGATCGCGGGCGACATCGAGGAAGTCCCGCCACGGCCGGCGTTCCTCGTCGTCGTGCCCGGTCGGGCGGGGCAGGGGCTGGGTCGCGAGGACGACGCCGTAGGCGATCATCAGCGCGCCGGCCGCCCAGAACGCGCCGCGCCAGCCGAAGCCGGTGGCGAGCGAGGCGGCCAGTAGAAGGGGCCCGACGAGGTCGCCGATCGCGGCGAGCAGGTTGGACCGGGCGAGGGCGGGTTCGAGCTTGTCGCCGGCGACGTCCACGAGCGCGACCTCGACGGCCCGGGTGAGCGCGTCGCCGACGAGGCCCATGATCACGACGGCGGCGAACAGCGTGACGAAGTCGCCGGCGATCGCGAACAGGCAGAGCCCGAGGCCGTAGCCGATGCCGCCGATGGCCGCCATCGCCCGGCGGCTGACGTAGTCGACGACCACGCCCAGCGGCGTGGCGAGCAAGCCGATGCCCGGGTAGAGGGCGAGGAGGAAGCCGGCCTGGACGTAGCTGATGCCGACGTCCTCGCGGATCGATTCGACGGCACCGTAGGGCAGGAACGCCACCGTCTCGTCGGCGAACCCGACGAGCAGCAGCGACGCGACCAACGCCGCCGGAAAGCGGGGTGCTAGATCAGTTCACCATCGAAACCAAGCGCGCATGACACCGAGGCTACCGACCCCCGCGACCGAATAACCCGACCGAACTACCCCCGCGCGCACGCGCGTGCAGAACGCAAGAAACGTAGCCCCCACCCTCTCCGGGGGCACCCCTCGTGACCGTCAGTCTACTGGGGAGGGCTGACAAAAGGGCTGGTCAGTCGTGGTCTGTGGACAAGTTCGCGGGTTGTGGACAAGTCAGCCGCGGGCGTGCGCGGCCACGATGTGGGCCACTGCTTCCGTGACGCGCTTGGCTTGTGCGATGTTCAGCCACTCGTCCGGGACGTGGGCGTTGCTGTCCGCGGACAGTGCGCCCGTCACCACGAACTGCGCCTCCGGGTAGCGCTCGGCCAGCGTGCCCATGAACGGGATCGAGCCGCCCAGCCGCATCGTCAGCCACGGGTTGCCGCCGAACACGGTCTGGCTCACAGAGTCCAATGTGGACTCGAGCCATGGCGCCATGACGGGGGCGTTCCAGCCAAGGCCCTCTTCCGAACGCGACAGCGAGACCTGCGCACCGTACGGTACGTCGGTCGTCAGCGCCTTCTCCAGCGCGGCGAGCGCGGCCGGCGGCGAGGCGGTCGGCGGCAGCCGGAAGCTCAACGTGAACGTCGTGTCCGTGCGCAGCACGTTCCCGGCCTCCTCCGGCAGCGGGAAGCCCGCGCCGCCGATCACGGACAGCGTCGGGCGCCACGAGTTGTTCAGCAGCAGCTCGACGTCGTCGTCCGACGCCGGGCTCATGCCCGCCACCAACGGGAACACCGCCTTCGCCGCGCCGGGCGCGAGTGCGGCCATCGCCTTGATCTCCGCCAGTCGCTCGGCCGGGACGTCCCCGTGCATCTCCGGCAGCAGGACCTCGCCGGTCTTCGAGTCCTCGAGCCGGTCGAGCAGCATCCGCATGATCCGGAACGAGCTCGGCACGATGCCCGACGCCATGCCCGAGTGCTGCCCGGACTCCAGCACCTTCACCGTGACCGTCGTCGACACGAGTCCGCGCAGCGACGTCGTCAGCCACAGCCGCTCGTAGTCCTGGCCGCCCGAGTCCAGGCAAACCACCAGCGACACCGGGCCGAGCTTGTCCGCGTACCGCTCCAGGTACGCCGGCAGGTGGATGCTCCCCGACTCCTCGCTCGTCTCCAGCAGCACGACGCACCGCGCGTGCGGGACCCCGGCCGCGCGCACCGCCTCGAGCGCCGCGGTCGCCGCGTAGCCGGAGTACCCGTCGTCCGCGGCACCCCGGCCGTACAGCCGGCCGTCCCGCTGCACCGGGGTCCACGGGCCGAGGCCCTCGCCCCAGCCACCAACCGGCGGCTGCTTGTCGAGGTGGCCGTACAGCAGCACGGTTCCGGCGTCCGCGCGCACCTCGCCGGTCGGCGGGACGTCGAACAGCAGCACCGGACTCTTGCCGGGCAGCCGGAGGATCTCCGCGCTCGCGCCCTCGATGTTCCGCGCGACGAGCCAGCGCCGGACGTGCTCGACGGCCGCGTCGAGGTGGCCGGACGCCGCCCAGTTCTCGTCGAAGATCGGGGAGAGCGCGGGAATCGAGACGAACTCCGAGAGGCTGGTCAGAACCGCGTCGTCCCAGACCCGCTCGACGGTGCCGCGTACCAAGCTGTTGTCCACCCGAACGATCCTGCCACGGCGGGTGAACGCGAAGTGCCTGCCAGGCGGCTACCAGGCGTCGTGGAGGATCGGCGGCTGGTCGTCCTCCGGCGGCTCGGGCCGACCGGACGGCGCGGGCGGCAGCGACGCGACGACGGCCCGCTGGGCGTCCGCGATGATCTCGTCGGCGGTACGAACGGCGACGGCCAGCGCTTCCTCAGCCTCACGGACGCGGGCGTCCTTCCAGCTGTCGTCGGCCATTCGCGAAGCGTATGCGAACTGGATCAGCCGTCGAGCCGATCCGACTAAGATGGCTGTGACGCACATCACGAGCAGGAGAGAAACGTCGCAGCGACGGGTCACGGGGCCGGGACAGCCCGCGGGGGGACCGCCGGTGGCGGCCGCCCTGAGCTGCCGCGTTCGGGAGGAGGTCCGCCGTCACCCGAATGCCTCGCGCTGACGCCCTAATGTCGGTTGTCCAATCGTTTTCGCAGCTCAGCGCATCACGTATGGGTGCGGACCGACGTTCGGGCCTCACCGTATCGAGGTAACGCATGCCAGGATGGACCTCGAAACCGTCAGCGCCGCCAGTGGCTCGCACCGCCCTCTACCCGGGTCGGTAGCCGCCGTCGGTGCGGCCGGAAGCGACGCCACAAGCGAGCGCCCCGGCGCCGACACCAAGGAGAACGCATGCCGTCCCCAGAACAGTGGACGCACCCGGAGCCGGGGGTCGGGCCGGCCGCCACCGCGGCCAAGCCCACCGCAGAGCAGGTGATCGCGGGTTTGCGAGCAACGAGCGAGGGTGGCCCGGAGCTGGTTCAGCTCCTCACGCCCGAGGGCGAACGGGTCGAGAACCCCGAATGGGACCCCTACGTAGCCGACGTCACCGCCGAGGACCTGCGCAGCCTCTACCGCGACATGGTCCTGACCCGCCGGGTCGACCGCGAGGCCAACGCCCTGCAACGCCAGGGACAGCTCGGCATCTGGGTACCGCTGCTCGGCCAGGAAGCCGCCCAGATCGGCGCCGGCCGGGCACTCAAAGCGAACGACATGGTCTTCCCCAGCTACCGCGAGCACGGCGTCGCCTGGTGCCGCGGGGTGCATCCCAGTGAGCTGCTCGGCATCTTCCGCGGCACCGACCACGGCAGCTGGGACCCGCTCGCCACGCGGTTCCACCTGTACACGATCGTCATCGGCAACCAGGTCCTCAACGCCGCCGGCTACGCGATGGGCCAGCGCTTCGAGGGCAAGGTCGGCGACGTCGACGGCGAGGCCACGATGGTCTTCTTCGGCGACGGCGCGACCAGCCAGGGCGACGTGCACGAGGGATTCGTGTGGGCTTCGGTGTACGACGCGCCGCTCGTCTTCTTCTGCCAGAACAACCAGTGGGCGATCTCCGAGCCGACCGAGCGCCAGAGCCGCCTCCCGCTCTACCAGCGCGCCCGCGGCTACGGCTTCCCGGGCGTCCGGGTAGACGGCAACGACGTCCTCGCCTCGCTCGCGGTGTCCCGCTGGGCGCTCGACGAGTGCCGGCACGGCAACGGGCCCGTGCTGATCGAGGCGTTCACCTACCGCATGGACGCGCACACGACCACCGACGACCCCACCCGCTACCGGCTCGCGGACGAGCTGGAGGCGTGGAAGCTCAAGGACCCGATCGAGCGCGTGCGGGTCAACCTGGTGCGCCACGAGCACGCCGACAAGGAGTTCTTCGACTCCGTACAGGCCGATGCCGACGCCCTCGCCGAGGAGCTGCGCGAGTTCTGCGTGAACATGCCGGATCCGCCGAAGGAGCGGATGTTCTCGAACATCTACGAGGACGTCAGCGTGCCGCTCGAGGCGCAGAAGAACAGCTTCCTGGAGTACTCCGCCGGCTTCGCGGGAGGTGAGCACTGATGGCTACTCCGGTCATGAACCAGGCCACCGACGCCGCCGCGTCGACCACGCGGACCGTCACGCTGGGCAAGAGCCTCAACCTGGGCCTGCGCGCGGCGATGGAGGCCGACCCGAAGGTCATCGTGATGGGCGAGGACGTCGGCAAGCTCGGCGGCGTCTTCCGGATTACCGACGGGCTGCAGAAGGACTTCGGCGAGCACCGCGTGCTGGACACGCCGCTCGCGGAGTCGGGCATCGTCGGCACCGCGGTCGGCCTCGCGATCCGCGGCTTCCGCCCGGTGTGCGAGATCCAGTTCGACGGCTTTATCTTCCCGGCGTTCGACCAGCTGGTCTCGCAGGTGGCGAAGCTGCACTTCCGCAGCCAGGGCAAGGTCAAGCTGCCCATGGTGATCCGCGTGCCGTTCGGCGGCGGCATCGGCGCGGTCGAGCACCACTCCGAGTCGCCCGAGTCGTACTTCGCGCACACCGCGGGGCTCAAGGTCGTCTCGTGCTCGAACGCGGTCGACGCGTACTGGATGATCCAGCAGGCCATCCGCTGCGACGACCCGGTGCTGTTCTTCGAGCCGAAGCGGCGCTACTACGAGAAGGGTGAGCTGGACGTCAACGCGACGCCGGACTCGTTGTTCTCCTCGCGCGTCCTGCGCACCGGGTCAACCGCGACGCTCGTGACGTACGGGCCGATGGTCAAGACGTGCCTGGAGTCCGCGGCCGCCGCGGCCGAGGAGGGCACCGAACTCGAGGTGATCGACCTGCGCACGCTCTCGCCGCTGGACCTGGACCCGGTTTTCGAGTCGGTGCGCCGGACCGGTCACCTGATCGTGGTCAGCGAGGCGCCGGGCGAGTCGTCGATCTCCTCGGAGGTCGCGGCCCGGGTGCAGCAGGAGTGCTTCTACTCGCTGGAGGCGCCGGTGCTGCGGGTGACCGGGTTCGACACGCCCTACCCGCCGTCGAAGCTCGAGGAGGACTTCCTCCCCGACCTCGACCGGGTCCTGGACGCCGTCGACCGTTCGCTGGGCTGGTGAGGCATGCCTGACTTCAAAGTCTTCCCCCTGCCCGACACGGCCGAGGGTCTGGTCGACGCCGAGATCCTGGCGTGGCATATCAAGCCGGGCGACGAGGTCAAGGTCAACCAGATCATCGTCGAGATCGAGACGGCGAAGGCGGCGGTCGAGCTTCCGTGCCCGTGGGCCGGCTTGGTCACCGAGCTGCACGCGCAGGTCGGCGAGACGGTCAACGTGGGCAGCCCGATCGTGACGATCGACGTCGACCCCGGTGGCGAGGCCGCTCCCGCCGCGGCCGCGGCTTCCGCGCCCGCCGCCGAGCAGAACGGCCAGACCGCGATGCTCGTCGGCTACGGCCCGAAGGCCGGCACCGCGAAGCGCCGCCCGCGCAAGGCCGCCGCGTCGTCCGCGCCCGCCGCGCCCGCCGCGTCTTCCGCGGCCGCACCGGCAGCGCCGGCCGAGCCGGTCGCGCCGGTCGCGCCGGCGGCCGTGGTGGCGCCCCCCGAGCCCGCGCCCGTTGTGCCGGACACCCCGGCGGCGCTGCTCGAGCCGCGCGGCCTGGTGCCGCTGGCGAAGCCGCCGATCCGCAAGCTGGCCAAGGATCTCGGTGTCGACCTGCGCACGCTGACCGGTACGGGCGACGGTGGCGTCATCACGCGCGACGACGTGCAGCGCGCCGTGGCCGCGCCGTCCACCGTGGGCCCCACGGCGGCTGACGGTGGAGCTCGCGAGCGGCGGGTCCCGGTCAAGGGCGTGCGCAAGATGACCGCACAGGCCATGGTCGGCTCGGCGTTCACCGCGCCGCACGTCACGGAGTTCCTGACCGTCGACGTGACACCGATGATGGAGCTGCGCGCGAAGCTCAAGACGCACCCGGCGTTCCGCGACGTGAAGATCACCCCGCTGACGTTCGCGGCGAGGGCCGTGTGCCTGGCGGCGAAGCGGACTCCCGACGTCAACGCGACGTGGGACGGCGAGGAGATCGTCTACAAGGACTACGTGCACCTGGGCATCGCGGCCGCGACGCCGCGCGGCCTGGTGGTGCCGAAGGTCCGCGACGCGGACGCCATGTCGTTGCGCGAGCTGGCCGAGGCGATCGAGGTGCTGACGGTGACGGCCCGCGACGGCAAGACGGCCCCGGCCGACATGCTGAACGGCACGTTCACGATCACCAACGTCGGAGTGTTCGGAGTGGACACCGGCACCCCGATCATCAACCCGGGCGAGTCCGCGATCCTGGCCCTGGGCGCGATCCGCGACATGCCGTGGGTGGTGGCCGGGCAGATCGTGCCGCGCAAGGTCTGCCAGCTGTCGCTGAGCTTCGACCACCGCGTGGTCGACGGCCAGCAGGGCAGCCAGTTCCTGGCCGACGTGGGCGCCATCCTGTCCGACCCCGCAATGGCGATCACCTTCTGAGCAGTTCTGCCGAAGGGCGGGCCGGCCGCGAGCCGGCCCGCCCTTCGGCACCTGCCAGGCGACGTGGTCACCTCGGCGAAGTCCGTGCCCAAGAACCTCGAGCTGTGGCCCTGCCTACGGCTTGGGGAGGTCGAAGTAGTTGATCAGCCCGGCGGCGAAGGCTATGTCGCCGCGGACCTTCACCTTGCCGCGCATGAAGAGCATGGCCACGTTGACCGTGCCGGTGACCGCGCGGAGGAAGTCGACCGGCGAGAGGGTCAGCGTGACGCGGGCATCGGCCGTCGGGTGGCGGGCGGACGTGCACGCGCCCGATTCGATCAGCGTCTGGAAGCGGTCGTAGCCGCCGTCGCCGGTGCCGCCCGTGAAGCGCCAGTGGATCACCGCGCGCAGGTCGGCGGCACGTACCGGGTCCAGGTGCTCGCTCATCCGGCGGAAGATCTCGCCGAAGACGACGTGCCGCAGATGGTCGTGCGCCATCAGCTGCTCGAGCTGCGCGGCGGACGCGCGCGAGACGAACCAGACGAACGTGTCCGTGCGCATCCCGGCCAGCTCGATGCCCGTGCCGGCCCGACCGAGCATGTCGAGCACGTCGATGAGCTGGACGAACTGCGCCTCGTCCAGGCGTTTCGGGTCGACCGCACGGGCGAACGCGTCGATGTCGACGCCCGGCGCCGCGGCCGGGCCGGCCACCTCGGAATCGGCTTCGGACTCGGCCTTCCGCCTGAATCGCATGTCCCATTGTCTACTCACGGGTAACACTACGTCCCGGTAGGTACCCTGGCGGGGAACATCGGGAGGGCCCAGTGACGGTGGAAGAGCGGCGGCGGGTCAGGAGACTGCCTCGCGAGGTGCGCGAGCGGCAGATCCTCGACGCCGCCGTGCGGGTGTTCTCCGAGCGCGGCTACCACAGCGCGTCGATGGACGAGATCTCCGAGGTCGCGGGCGTCTCGAAGCCGATGATCTATGCCTACCTCGGGTCCAAGGAGGACCTCTTCGCCGCGTGTATCCACCGCGAGGCGGCCAACCTGCTCGACGCCGTGACCCGCGGCGTGCAGGGTGACCTGCCGCCGGACATGCAGCTCTGGCACGGCCTGCGCGCGTTCTTCGACTTCGTCGAACAGCAGCGGGAGGGCTGGCAGGTGCTGCACCGTCAGGCGATCTCGCAGGGCGGGCCGTTCAGCGAGGAGCTCCTCGCCATGCGGGACCGGGCGATCAGCCTGGTCGACACGCTGCTCGTCCGCGTCGCGACCAAGCAGGGCCTCGATGACAACGCCACCGAGGCCCTGGCCGCCGCGCTGGTCGGCGCCGCCGAGTCGCTCGCCGACTGGTGGCTCGACCATCCGGACGTGCCCAGCAAGGCCGTCGCGTCCAGGCTGATGAACCTCGCCTGGATGGGCTTCGGGGACCTCGTCGAGGGCAACACCTGGCACCCCGCCGGATAGCGAACGGGTCGCGCGCGCACGCGCGTGCAGAACTCAAGAAACGTAAGCCCCCGCCCTCTCCGGGGGCACCCCTCGTGACCGTCAGTCTACCGGGGGCAACTGACGAAAGTGGTGGTCAGCCGGGTTCTGTGGACAACTGCGTGGGTTGTGGACAGTTGCGTTCGGCACGCGCGGTGCGAGCCCCGGCGGGGTCAGGCCGGGGGCTTGAAGACCCCGAAGTGGTTGCCCGACGGGTCCTGCAGGTCCGCGAACGTCAGGCCCGCCGGCGTGGTGACCGGCGGCGTGACGACCTTGCCGCCCAACCGTTTCGCCTGCGCGACCGCCTCCGCGACGTCCGACACGAGCACCACGAACGTCGCGCGGTTCTCCGACTTGCCCTCCGTGTCGGCGATCCCCCCGTGCGGGGCGTTCGCGCCGGCGTACGTGGCCAGGTGGTACTTGCCGCCGCCGTTCGGGTCCGCCGCGAACGTCCAGTCGAACAGCTCGCCGTAGAACTTCTTCGCGCCCTCGGGATCGTCGGTGTCCACCTGCACCCAGCCGACCGTTCCGTGCGTCATCCGATGCCTCCTTCGTAGTAGGTGACACCAGGATCGAGCGGCTTCGCGACAGCAGCCTGTCGGTGTTTCCCGCCTGTTTTCAGGCGAGTGCGGCGACGCGTGTCACGTTGTCCGGCAGGTACGGGGTGATCGACTCGGCGGGCCGCGCGGGCGCCGGCCGGCCGGTGTCGTGGAATGTGATGATCCGGTCCACCCGGAACGCACGCAGCTGTTCGCGTAACCGGCACCAGGCCACGAGGTACCAGCCGTGCACCCCGGCGAGGAACATCACCGGCTCCACCTCGCGCTCGGTCGGTACGCCGTTCTTGTCGATGTAGTCGATGCGCAGCACCCGCTTGGCGGCCAGCGCGTTCTCGATGACGAGTGGAATGCCGGCCGGCTCGCCCTCCTCCGACCTCGTCATGAACTGCACCCGCTCGGCCAGCTCGTGCGCGGCCGACGCCTGCCGCGCGGGCATCGCCGCCATGATCTTGCGCAGCGCGCTCTCCGCCTCGCGTGCGAACGGCGACCCGACCGCCGCACGTAAGGCGACCGAGACTGCGACCGCCTCGGCGGGCGTGAAGTTCAACGGTGGCAACGTCATCGCCGGGTCGAGCGTGTACCCGCCGCGCCGGCCCGTATCGGCGTAGATCGGCACGCCGGCCTGCTGCAGCGCGCCGATGTCGCGCTCGATCGTGCGCACGCTGACCTCGTACCGCTCCGCGAGCAGCCGGGCCGACCGCCGCCGCGGTGCGACCGCGCGGAGGTCCTCGACGATGGCGTACAACCGGTCCGTTCGGTTCATGCGGCGGACGCTAGCCGGGACCACCGACAAAACCGGGCCACGAACCGGCTATCCGATCGTGCCTGCCACGTGCGGTTTTCCGTTGCGCACACCGAAGAGCTCGAACCGCCACCCCGCGCCCTCCGGCGACGCGGCGAAGCCGACCTTCGTCGGCAGCGGGACCGGCGTCTTGAACCGGACGTCCACGGTGCACGCCTCGGGCAGCCGGCCCTCGAACGCGGCCAGGCAGCGCGCCTTCGTCCACATCCCGTGCGCGATCGCCCGCGGGTAGCCGAACATCTTCGCGGTCAGCTTGTGGAGGTGGATCGGGTTGCGGTCGCCGGACACCTCGCCGTAACGCCGCCCGATGTCGTCGGGTACGGCCCAGATCGCCGTCGGCGCGGGCGGTTCCCGTTGATCCCGGTCCGAAGAGGAACCCGAACCGCCGCCGCGGCGCAGGTAGGTCGACACGTCCGTCCATACGACCTCGCCGCCGGCCAGCGCCTCGGAGACCATGTCGAACTGCTTGCCACGCGGGTGGTCCCGGAGGTTGGCCACGTGCGCGCGCAGCTCCAGCTCATCGCCCAGAGACAGCGACCGCGCCTGCGTGATCTTGTTCGCCACGTGCACCGAGCCGGCCAGCGGGAACGGGAAGTCGCCCGCGGTCATCAGCTTGACCTGCAAGGGAAACGTCAGCACGTGGGGATAGGTCGCCGGCAGCGCATCGGTGAGACGGAACCCGCAGACCCTGTTGTACGCGGCCAGGTGCTCGGGGTCGATCCTGACGCCGGGCAGCGCGTACACGGTGTCCGGCAGCTCGCCGCCGCGCCGCCGGAACCCGGACAGCACGGCCTTCGGGTACAGCGCGGCGAGGCTCGGTGGGCTCGACAGCTCGGTGATCGCCACGTCAGGCCCCCAGCAGGCTCTGGCCGCACACCCGCACGATGTTGCCGTTCACCGCGGCCGACCCCGGATTGGCATACCACGCAATCGTTTCCGCCACATCGACCGGCAGGCCACCTTGCGACATGCTGTTCATCCGTCGGCCCGCCTCGCGGATGAACAGTGGGACCGCGGCCGTCATCTTGGTCTCGATGAAGCCCGGCGCCACGGCGTTGATCGTGGCGCCACGCTCGGCGAGCAGCGGGGCGTACGTGTCGACCATGCCGATCACGCCGGCCTTGCTGGTGGCGTAGTTGGTCTGGCCGACGTTGCCGGCGATGCCCGCGATCGACGAGACGCCGATGATCCGGCCGTTCTCGCGCAGCGCGCCGGCCTCGAGCAGCGCGTCATTGATCGCCAGCTGGCTCGCGAGGTTCACCGCGAGCACGGCGTCCCAGGCGGAGTCCTTCATGTTGCCGAGCGTCTTGTCCCGCGTGATGCCGGCGTTGTGCACGACGATGTCGACACCGCCGTGCCGCTCGGTCAGATGCTTGACGAGCCGCGCGGGCGCGTCGGCGGCGGTGATGTCGAGCTGCAGCGAGGTGCCCTTCACGCGGTTCGCGACCGCGGAGAGCTCGTCGCCCTGAGCCGGGACGTCGAGGGCCACGACGTGCGCGCCGTCTCGGGCCAGCACGTCGGCGATCGACGCGCCGATGCCGCGCGAGGCGCCGGTGACCAGCGCGACCTTGCCGTCGAGCGGCATCGTCCAGTCGTCCGGCTCGGCCGTCGTGGTGGCGTGCGTGCCGATCCGGATCACCTGCGCGTCCACGTACGCGGACCTCGCCGAGAGCAGGAACCGCAGCGTCGACTCGCTCGCCGCCTCCGCGCCCGGCGCGACGTAGCCGAGCTGAATCGTGGCACCGCGCTTGAGCTCCTTGCCCACCGAGCGGGTGAACCCCTCGAGCGCGCGCTGTGCGATGGCCGCGCGACCGTCGGCGGACTCCGGCGGCGTCCCGAGCACGACGACCCGGCCACACGTACCGACCGTGCGGATGACCGGGTGGAAGAAGTCGTACAGCTCCCGCAGCCGCTCCGGCCGGTCGATGCCGGTCGCGTCGAAGACGAGCGCGGCGTGCGTCACGCGCTCACCCTCGGGAGCGGTCAGCGGCTCGGTCAGCGCCTCGATGCCGGCGGACTTGAGGACCGCGTGCAGGGTCTCGGACAGCCGTCCGCCCTCGGCCGCGCCGACCAGCGCCGGACCGTTCAACGCCGGGTCACCCGGCTTGTACCGGCGCAGCGGGGTCGGGTTGGGCAGGCCCAGCCGGCGGACGATCTGCCGGCCCAGGCCGGAGGAGGCAAACTGCTGGTAGCGGTCGGTCATGATGCTCCGCTTTCGTGTTCGGGGCCTCATTCGACGTCGAGCCTACTCGCGAGTAGGTTAGAATCGCCAGCCGGGATGGATGTCGACCACTGGGAAGTGACAGATGGCGCAGGTGCGAAGGGTCGCGATCGTCGGTGGCAACCGGATCCCGTTCGCGCGGTCCAACGGCCGTTACGCGACCGCCGCCAACCAGGACATGTTCACCGCCGCGCTCGACGGTCTGGTGAGCCGGTTCGGCCTGCAGGACGAGCGGCTCGGCGAGGTCGCCGCGGGTGCCGTGCTCAAGCACAGCCGCGACTTCAACCTCGCGCGGGAGAGCGTCCTCGGCTCGCGGCTCGCGGCGGAGACCCCGGCCAACGACGTGCAGCAGGCGTGTGGCACCGGGCTGCAGGCGGTGTTCCAGGTGGCGAACAAGATCGCGCTGGGACAGATCGACTCGGGCGTCGCCGGCGGCGTCGACACGACCAGCGACGCGCCGCTCGGCTTGAACGAGGACCTGCGGCAGATCTTCCTCGAGCTCAACCGCGCGAGGTCGGTCGGCGCCCGGCTGAAGGCGCTCACGAAGCTGCGGCCGACGCAGATCGTGCCGGACATCCCGCGCAACGCCGAGCCGCGGACCGGCCTGTCGATGGGCGAGCACGCGGCGATCACCGCCAAGGAGTGGGGCGTCTCCCGGGAGGCGCAGGACGAGCTCGCGGCGGCGTCGCACCAGAAGCTGGCGGCCGCGTACGAGCGCGGGTTCTTCGGCGACCTGCTGACGCCGTACCTGGGCCTGACCCGCGACGCGAACCTGCGACCGGACTCCACGGCGGACAAGCTCGCGAAGCTCAAGCCGGTGTTCGGTGGGCCCGAGGGGACGATGACCGCCGGCAACTCGACACCGCTGACGGACGGCGCGTCGACCGTGCTGCTGGCGTCCGAGGACTGGGCGAAGGCGCGCAGCCTGCCCGTGCTCGCCTACCTGACGCACTCCGAGACCGCGGCGGTGGACTACGTGCACGGCGGGGAGGGCCTGCTGATGGCGCCGGCGTACGCGGTGCCGCGGATGCTCGCGCGGGCCGGGTTGTCGTTGCAGGACTTCGACTTCTACGAGATGCACGAGGCGTTCGCGTCGCAGGTGCTCGCGACGCTGGCCGCGTGGGAGAGCGTCGACTTCGCGAAGGGCCGGCTGGGCCTGGACGAGCCGCTGGGCGCGATCGACCGCTCGAGGCTGAACGTCAACGGCTCGTCGCTGGCCGCGGGTCACCCGTTCGCCGCGACGGGCGGGCGCATCGTGGCCACCCTGGCCAAGCTGCTGGCGGAGAAGGGGTCGGGACGGGGCCTGATCTCCATCTGCGCGGCAGGCGGCCAGGGTGTCACGGCGATCCTGGAAGCCGCCTAGTTACCGCGGCACCTGGGCGTTGCTCCAGCCGAGGTAGTTGACGAAGTAGTTCTTGTTGCTCGCGTGTCCGATGTGGCCGCCGACGCTGGAGGAGTAGAACCCTCCGTTGCCGTCGGAGATGCCGACGTGCCCGAACTGGCTGGTGTTCCAGTACACGAACGCACCGCGGGGCGCGGCGTAGCTACCCGGGTGCGCCTTGCCCGCGTTGATGGCGCCCTGCCAGTGAGCCTTCGCCGACGCCCAGACACCGGTGGTGCCGTAGGCGTTCTCGACCGCCTTCTCGCAGTAGCCCTCCCAGGCGGTGCTGCCGGCGTGGTTCTGCATCCACTGGATCGCGCCGCTGATCGTGCCGTCACCCGCACTCATGGGGCCGACATCGGTGGCGGCGGGAACCGGAGCGGACGTGAGCGGCGCCGCGTTCGCCGTGCTGGCGAGCGGGACGACGAGCACGAGAGCGGCAGCGCCGACGGCGACCGAGCGGCCCAACCTGGTCAGAAATGTGTTCACGAAGACTCCCGACAAATCGTGATTTTCTAACTGACGATCTACGACGTTACCGTTCGCGATCATCTGGCACCAGGCCGTGAGCACCGTCCCCGGTTGCCAGATGCGCGACACGCCGTAGGGGTTTCTCGCGCAATATCGGGCTCGCGCTAGAAACGCGGATACGGTGCGATCGTGGACCCGGTGCGCAATCCGTTCGCCCCCGGCGCGGGCCAGCGACCCCCCGAGCTCGCCGGCCGGGAGAAAGAGGTCGGCGCCTTCGACGTGGTGCTCGAGCGGGTCGCGCGCGGGCGGCCGGAACGCAGCCTCGTGCTCACCGGGCTGCGAGGTGTCGGCAAGACCGTCCTGCTCGGTGAGCTGCGGTCGATGGCCGTCCGCCGCGGGTGGGGCGCCGGCAAGATCGAGGCGCGGCCCGACGCGGGACTGCGCCGGCCGCTGTCCGCCGCCCTGCACCGGGCCGTGCGTGATCTCGCCGTGCGGCATCGCGCGCCCGACCGGGTCGAGCAGGTACTCGGCGTGCTCAAGGCGTTCGCGCTGCGGGCCTCGCCCAGCGACTCGAAGCTGCGCGACCGCTGGCAGCCGGGCATCGACGTGCCGCCGACCCAGGGCCGGGCCGACTCCGGGGACATCGAGATCGACCTGGTCGAGCTGTTCACCGACGTCGCCGAGCTGGCGCAGGACGTGGGTACCGGCGTGGCGCTGCTGATCGACGAGATGCAGGACGTCACCGCCGAGGACGTCTCCGCGCTGTGCGCCGCGTGCCACGAGCTGTCCCAGTCCGGCGCGCCGTTCGTCGTCGTCGGGGCCGGCCTGCCGCACCTGCCGGCCGTGCTGTCGGCGTCGAAGTCCTATTCGGAGCGGCTCTTCCGCTACGTGCGCATCGACCGCCTCGACCGCGCGGACGCGGACCGCGCCGTGATCGCCCCGGTGTCGCGAGAGGACGCGGGCATCACGGACGAGGCGCTCGACGCGCTGTACGACGCGGCCGGTGGTTACCCGTACTTCATCCAGGCCTACGGCAAGGCGGCCTGGGACGCGGCGCCGAGCGATCCGATCACCGCGGAGGACGTCGGTGTCGCCGCGCCGGAGGCGGAGGCCGAGCTCGCGGTCGGCTTCTTCGGCTCGCGCTACGAGCGGGCGACGCCGGCCGAGCGCGAGTACCTGCGTGCGATGGCCGAGCTGACCAAGGGCAAGACCGACGAGGGGGCGGCCACCGCCGACATCGCCGGCCACCTCAGCCGCAAGCCCTCCTCACTGTCGCCGGCCCGCGACTCGCTGATCAAGAAGGGTCTCATCTACTCGGCCGAGCGCGGCCGGATCGCGTTCACGGTGCCCCACTTCGGCCGGTACCTGCTGAACATGGACGACTAGCGTCCTCTGCCCCTTTCTCGCGGTGTCTAGCGATCTTACTAGACGTCCGGATACTCCTGCATCGACCTCATCAGCCGCATCTCCACGTCCGGCCCAGTCGCTAGTTGACCGATGAATCCCCGGCATGTGCGCTTCTTCACCGAATAAACAGGTGACCTGTGACGTTGCAACAGGCATAATAGTCAGTAGCTGGAGGAACCAGCGGAAGTCGAAGGGGAGAAGCAGACATCATGAACATCACCGCCAAGCTCCGCGCCCGCCGCGTCGAGGCCCGCAACCGTCGCGCGGTGAACCAGGCGCTGGCTCAGGCCAAGACGCCGGCGATGTACGAGGAGATCCTCGCGGTCGCGCAGCGGCAGCAGCAGTCGATCCGATAAGTCGCAAAACTTTCTTCGTGACGGTGTAACGCCCCAGGCGACCCTCACGATGAACCGGTTGACCCCGTAGTGCTGGCGGACCCCCGACCTGGCAGCACTGCGGGGTTTCCATATCCCTGCTCGCCGCTGTGCGGCTTCGCCCGGACCCCTTCGTCATTGCCCTGGGGGGCCGAGCCCCCCACACCCCCACGGTGCGAGCTCCCCCAGACCCGGCGTTGTTGCGTCCACTTCGACCAGCACCGGGATAGGCCGCCGTCGTGACCGGCACACCACGGCGCGAGCTCCCCAGACCCAGCGTGGCTGCGTCCACTTCGACCAGCCCATGGCTTCCGCATCTTGCGGGTTGGCCTTCTTTGGACAACTTTCTGTTGCTTGCTTGTCTCTTTGGGTGAACTGCCCGCACAGTGCCTGACATGGCTGCTGTGTCCGTGGTGTCCACCGAGCTGTTCGTCGGGTCGGTCGAGGCGCCGCTTCAGGTTGTCCGGGTGTCGTTCGCCGGGGCCGGGACCGCCCGGGTCATCGTCGAGGGGACCGGGGTCTCCACGCCGACACCCGTCGAGCTGGTCGTGCAGGGTGAGGTCGGCGTCGAGGTCGCCGTCGACACCCACGGCGCAGCCCCCGGAACGACCGTGCCCGCGCGGGCGGTGGTCGCGTCCGGGACAGACCGGTTCGAGGTCGACTTCGACCTCACGGTCGCCGAGCCCGGCTGGACCATGCACCTCGTCAGCCACTTCCACTACGACCCCGTCTGGTGGAACACCCAGGCCGCCTACACCGTCTCCTGGGACGAGCTCGACTTCCCCAGCTCGCACCGCGGCGCTCGCCAGCTCGCCGGCTTCGACCTCGTCCGCGCGCACCTCGACCTCGCGCTCGCCGAGCCCGCCTACAAGTTCGTGCTCGCCGAGGTCGACTACCTCAAGCCGTACTGGGACACCTATCCCGCCGACCGCGCGGTGCTCCGCCGGCTCATGGCCGAGGGCCGCGTCGAGGTCATGGGCGGCACCTACAACGAGCCGAACACCAACCTGACCGACCCCGAGACGACGATCCGCAACTTCGTGCACGGCATGGGCTTCCAGCGCGACGTCCTCGGCGCCGCGCCCGCCACCGCCTGGCAGCTCGACGCGTTCGGCCACGACCCCGCCTTCCCCGGGTTCGCCGCCGACGCCGGGCTGACCTCCACCTCGTGGGCGCGCGGGCCCTTCCACCAGTGGGGCCCGATGCTCGGCAACGGCGACCCGACCCGCATGCAGTTCCCCAGCGAGTTCGAGTGGGTCTCACCGTCCGGCCGCGGGCTGCTGACCTCGTACATGACCGACCACTACGGCTCCGGCTGGAAGCTCGACTCCGCGCCAGACCTGCACGCCGCCGGCGAGGCCGCGTACACGCTGTTCCGCGAGCTCAAGAAGGTCGCCACCACGCGCCAGGTCATGCTGCCGGTCGGCGGCGACTACACCCCGCCCAACAAGTGGATCACCGAGGTCCACCACGACTGGGCCCGCCGCTACGTATGGCCGCGGTTCGTCTGCTCGCTGCCCCGCGACTTCTTCGCCGCCGTCCGCGCCGAGCTGGCCGAGCGCGGGGAGGCGCCGACGCCGCAGACCCGGGACATGAACCCGATCTACACCGGCAAGGACGTCTCCTACATCGACACCAAGCAGGCCCAGCGGGCCGCCGAGGTCGCGGTGCTCGAGGGCGAGGCCTTCGCGACGTTCGCCGCGCTGGTCGCCGGTTCGTCCTATCCGGACGCCGCGCTCGCGAAGGCGTGGGTGCAGCTCGCATACGGCGCGCACCAC
Organism: Actinophytocola sp.; assembly: GCF_036555685.1. Classification (GTDB taxonomy): domain Bacteria; phylum Actinomycetota; class Actinomycetes; order Mycobacteriales; family Pseudonocardiaceae; genus Actinophytocola. The sequence goes on from NZ_DATBKY010000019.1 coordinate 18,215, forward strand.
GACGGCATCACCGGGTCCGAGTCCGACCAGGTCTACCTCGACCTGCTCACCAGCTGGCGCGACGCGCACGATCTCGGCGCGGAGATCCGCGACAACGCGCTCGCCGTGCTGTCCGCGCAGGTCGCCGCGACGGGCGAGGGCCGGCCCGTCGTCGTGTGGAACTCGCTCAACCACGCGAGAACCGACCTCGTGACGGTCCGGCTCGACGAGCCGCTGCCCGGCGTCGCGGTGACCGACGACGCCGGCGCGCCGGTGCCGGCGCTGGTCGAGCACGCCGGCCGGTCGGTGACGTTCCGCGCGGCCGACGTGCCGCCGCTCGGCTGGCGCACGTATCGCATCGAGCCGGCCGTGCGCGACGACCAGGGGTGGGTCGCGGCGGACGGGGTGGCGATCGAATCGGACCGGTTCCGCGTCACGGTCGACCCTTCGCGTGGTGGTGGGGTGTCGAGCCTGCTCGACGACGGCCGGGAGCTGATCGCCGAGGGACGGGTGGGCAACGAGCTGGCCTTGTACGAGGAGTACGCCGACCACCCGTCGTTCGGCGAGGGGCCGTGGCACCTGCTGCCCCGCGGTCCGGTCACGACGTCTTCGTCGGGCCGGGCGTCGGTGTCCGTCGAGCGTGGACCGCTGGGCGAGCGCGCGACGGTGTCCGGGTCGGTCGGGTCGGTGACGTACACGCAGACGATCACCGTGTGGCACGGCATCGACCGGGTCGACTGCACGACGACGGTCGACGAGTTCACCGGCTCGGACCAGCTGTTGCGGGTGCGCTGGCCGTGTCCGGTGCCGGGCGCGCTGCCGGTGAGCGAGGTCGGGAACGCCGTGGTGGGGCGCGGTTTCGGGCTGATCGACGTGGACTCGGCGCAGCATCCGTGGACGTTGGACAACCCGGCGCACACCTGGTTCGGGCTGTCGGCGGCGGCGTCGCTGCGGCTGGCGGACGGCGCGTTGCGGCCGATCGGCGTGGCGGAGATCGTCGTGCCGTCGCTCGCGGACGGTGCGCCGATGGCTCGGTCGCTCGCCGTGGCGCTCGCCCGCCGCGGGGTGACCTCGACGGTGTCTCCGGCTTCGGGCACGCGGTACGGCGACCTCGGCGTGGACTCGAACCTGCCGGACGTGCGGATCACGCTGGGTGACGCGGAGACGAACGCGTTCACCGCATCGGTGTTCGAGGGTTCGGAGACCGGCGTCTACTGGGTGCCGCCGGACAAGCCGCTGGAGGAGGTGTGGCAGCCCAGCGCCGACCTGCGCGACGAGCACGCACTGGGGGTACTCGTCGTGGCGGCTCCGCGGGCGGACCTACCGTCGCTGATTCAGTCCATTGTGGACGACCTGGCGGACGGCGTGATCGAGGTCGGCTCGGGCGATCCCGGCCAGCCGCCGTACGCGCAACGGTCCGTCGCGGTGCTGAACCGCGGGCTGCCCGGGTTCGCGGTGGACTCGTCCGGCACGTTGCACACGTCGCTGCTGCGGTCGTGCACGGGCTGGCCGGCGGGCGTGTGGATCGACCCGCCCACGCGGACGGTGCCGGACGGGTCGAGCTTCCAGCTGCAGCACTGGACGCACGAGTTCCGGTACGCGATCGCGGCGGGTCCGGGTGACTGGAGGGCGGCGGGGATCGCGGAGGCGAGCGCGTCGTTCAGCCGGCCGCTGCACGCTGTCCTCGCGTCCTCGTCCGGCTCGATCTTGCCGGCGTCCGGGTCGCTGCTGCGTGCCTCGCCGGCCGACCGGGTGCGGGTGGCGGCGGTGAAGGCGGCGGGGAACCCGCTGGTGCGCGGGTCCGCCGCAGCGGTCGACCCGCGGCGGCGGGTGGCGGTGCGGCTCGTCGGGCACCTGGGCATGCCGGTGGCGGCTTCGCTGTCCTCGGACGTCGTCTCCTTGCGCGACCTGGCCTCGGCGAACCTGCTGGAGGAGCCGGGCGCGTCGCTGGACTCGCTCGAGGTCGGCGGCTGCGACGCGGTCACCGTGCTGGCCACACCGGATGTCGACTCCGCTGCGGACGGTTCGTCGCTCGGGGCGGAAGCGGAGCCGGTGCAGCCGCTGTTCGCGAAGTACTGGCTGCACAACCGCGGGCCGGCGCCGTTGGGCGGGCTGCCGCTGGCCGTGCACCTGGATCCGACGCGTGCGGACGTGTCGCCGGGCGCGTCGATCGGCCTGCGGCTGACGGTGGCGTCGGACAGCACGGACGCCGACCTGCACGGGTTCGTCCGGCTGGCCGTGCCGGCCGGCTGGACGGTCGACGTGCCGGAGGTGCCGTTCGGCCTGCCGGCCGGCGGTCATCTGTGTACGGACCTCGCGGTGACCGCGCCCAGCGACCTGCCGCCCGGCCGGTATCCGGTGCGGGCGCTGCTGACGCCGGCGGACACGCCGGGGTTGCCGCCGAGCTGGCGCCAGGAGGTGGAGGACGTCGCGGTCCTGACGGTCGGCGAGCCGTCCGGCGACCTGATCCGGCTGGCCGCCGACCCGGCGCCGGTGCGCGTGCGGGCGGGTGCGCAAGCGCGGCTGTCGGTGCGGGTGGCCTCGGCGGCGGGCGCACCGATCACGCTGGAGGCGTCGGTCATCAGCCCGTGGGGGACGTGGTCGTGTGTCGGGCCGCGCCTCGTCGGCGCGACGCTGCCGGCGCTGGGCGAGGTGGAGCTGGGGTTCGACGTGGCGCCGCCGCCTGGCACGCCGGCCGGCAGGTGGTGGGCGTTGATCCGGGTCGTGGGCGCGGGACGGCTCCTGTACTCGCCCGCGGTGGCGTTCGAGGTGTTCTCGTGAGTGCCGTGGCCTGGGTTTCCGGCGCACCGGTCGATGTGTCCGATGTGGACGCTTTGGAGGCCGTGCTGCGGGGCGGGCCCGTCTCGGCGACCCTGCCTCGGGTCGGGACGCGGGAGGGACGGCAGCTGCGGCGGTGGCTGGTGCAGGTGCTCGTCGCGGAGCGGCTTGTCGCGGCGGAGGCCGACGCGCGGGGTCTGTCGGCGGCTGACGCGCCGCCGCTTGGCGCGCTGGCGCCGGACCGGGCCGCGCTGCTCGGGTTGGGCAGTGTCGCCGCCGATCTGCTGGCGCGTAACCCCTTGGCGCGCGCGGTGTTCGCCGCGGTCACGGCCGATGTTTCGGTCGGCGACGCGGAAGTCGCGCGTTACCACCGGAACAATCCCGAGGCGTCTCGAGTGGCCGAGGAACGGGTCGTCCGCGTACCCGGTTCGTCGCGGCCGCGGACGTTGCGGCGTGGGGAGCTGACCGGACCGGTCGAGGACGCGGTCTTCGCGGCGCGGCCCGGTGAGGTCGTCGGCCCGGTGCGGGATCCGCTCGGGGAGCACACGTTCGAGGTGGTCGAGGCGCGGCCGGCGCGGGTGCGCGGGCTGGCAGAGATCGGGGAAGACATTCGTGAACGGCTGCGAGCGGCGGCGCGGCGGCGCGCGTTCACCGCATGGCTGGACGTGGGGGCGGTGACATCGGTGCGGTTGGCGCCGGGGTTCGAGCATCCGGGCGACCCGCGCCAGCCCGACAACACGCACCGGCACTAGCAAGCCGCGCCGTCGCGACATATGCTTGCCTCAGTCAAGCAATTGTTTCACGGGAAACGAGGCAGCTCCGATGCCCACAGTTGTGCCGGTAGAGCGTATTTCTTCCGTTCGGGCGTTCAACCGGAGCTACACGAAGTTCCTCGGCGCGCTCAACGGACACCTCCTCAGTACCCCGTATTCATTGACCGAAGCAAGGGTTCTTTTCGAGCTGGGGCAACGCGACGAGACCGAGGTGTCCGAGCTGCGCCGGGTCATCGGACTGGACGCGGGGTACCTGAGCCGGCTCCTGGGGAAGTTCGAGGAGAGCGGGCTGCTTCGGCGGGAGAAGTCGCCGTCGGACGCGCGGCGGCAGCTGATCCGGTTGACCACGAAGGGCCGGGATACGTTCCGGGTGCTGGACACCAAGTCGGTGGCGCAGATCCGCGCGCTGCTCGGTGACCTCACCGACGAGGAGCAGCGGCGGCTCGTCGACGCGATGGACATGATCCGCCGCCGGCTGGCCAGTGCGGAAGCGCGGCCGGAGGTCGAGCTGCGCGCGCCGGGCGCCGGCGACTTCGGCTGGGTGATCGAGCGCAACGGCGCGCTGTACGCGCAGGAGCACGGGTGGGACTCGTCGTACGAGGGGCTCGTGGCGCGGATCGTGGCGGGTTACCTGGACGGGCACGACCCGGAGCGCGAGGCGGCGTGGATCGCGGACCTGCACGGGGAGCGGGTCGGCGCGGTCTTCTGCGTGCGCAAGGACGACGAGACGGCGAAGTTGCGGCTGTTGCACGTGGAACCGAGCGCGCGGGGCGCGGGCGTGGGCACGGTGCTGGTCGACGAGTGCGTCCGGTTCGCGCGGGCGGCCGGCTACCGGGCGATCGAGCTGTGGACGGTGTCGGTGCTCGCCCCGGCACGGCGGATCTACCAGCGAGCGGGGTTCGAGCTCGTCGAGGAGGACACGGCGGACCGGTTCGGGCACCGCCTTACCGGGCAGACGTGGCGACTCTCGCTGGACCGCGGCTAGCCGCGCGGGAGGCGGCCCATCAGGTAGAACTCGTCGTTCGGGCGCAGCGCGGTGAGGTGTGCGATCCGGTTGGAGAGCGCGAAGAGCGAGGTGATCGCGCCGACGTCCCAGATCTCCTCGTCGGTGAGGCCGGCGTCGCGGGCGGAGTCGAGGTCGTCGGAGCTGAACGTGGCCGGGTCGACGGCGAGGGCGAGCGCGAGGTCGACGATGGCGCGCTCGCGCTCGGTGAGCTCGACGGTCCACGGGTTGGTGGCGACGCGGTCGGCGATCTGCGCGTCCTTGGCGCGGATGCGGAGGATCGCGCCGTGGGCGACGACGCAGTACGTGCAGCTGTTGGCGCCGGACGTGGCGACGACGACGAGCTCGCGCTCCGCCTTGCTGAGTCCGGAGTCCCGCTCCATGACCGCGTCGTGGTAGTCCATGAACGCACGCAGCTCGGCGGGCCGGTGCCCGAGCGCGCGGAAGACGTTGGGCACGAACCCGGACTTGTCCGCGACGGCCGCGACCCGCTCGCGAAGATCCTCGGGAAGGTCCTCGAGCTCGACGACGGGGAACCTGCTCACATCCTCGGCCACGGCACCCACGCTACCTGCCACCCCACCCGCTGCTCACACACGCGCTGCTCCGCGAGCGGCTCCTCGCGCGCACGCGCGCGTACCCGTGGATGGCCGCCCTCTCCGGGGGCACCCCTCAGGACCAAGCCTATCGGGAGTCGCTGACGGATTGGGGTTGTCGTGGCTGGCTGTGGACAGGTTGGGCGGTTGTGGACAAGTCTGGGTTTCGTTTGCGGATGGTGTCGATTTTTCGTCGGGGTGGCCGTCTAGGGGGCACCTACGACACTGAGGAGGACGGATGCCCAAGTTCGTCGGGTTCCTGCGGGGGACCGAGGACGCGCAGGCCGACCTGAGCCCGGACGAGGCGCAGCGCACGCTCGAGCGGTACATCCAGTGGAGCGACGATCTGGAGAAGGCCGGCAACCCGCCCGAGGGCGGCGGGCTGTCGTATCGCGGCCGGGTCGTGCGCCGCGGCGGTGGCGGGCTGGACGTGACCGACGGGCCGTTCGTCGAGGGGACCGAGATCCTCGGCGGGTTCATCTCCGTCGAGGCCACCGATCTCGACGAGGCGGAGAAGATCTTCTCGAGCCATCCGCACCTGGACTTCGGCTCGATCGAGGTTCGCAAGATCGGCGAGCAGGGGTGCGAGCCCTGATAGCCGGCGCCGGCCGTCCTCCCGCCGCCGAGCCAGGCGTGCGGGAGGACAGGGCATCTGAGGACACGCCGCGGACGGACAAGCCCCGAACGGACACGGAGCGGCAGGCCGGAGCGGCGGTTGGTACGGGGCAGTCTCGGGTCGTCGTGGAGCAGCTCTTCCGGCACAGTGCGGGGCGCATCGTCGCCACGCTGGCCCGGGTGCTCGGGCCCGCTCGGCTCGATGTCGCCGAGGAGGCCTTGCAGGAGGCGATGCTCCGGGCGCTGCAGCGCTGGCCCTACGCCGGCGTGCCCGACAATCCGGCCGGGTGGCTCTTTCGGGTTGCGCGGAACACCGCCGTCGATCTCGTTCGGCATGACGACGTCGTGCGGGCCAAGCTGCCGCTGCTCGTTCCCGCCGAGGAAGCCGGTGAGCGGCACGGGGACGACGAGCTCGCGCTCATGTTCCTCTGCTGCCACCCCGGTCTGCCACTCGCCTCGCAGGTGGTGCTCACGCTGAAGACCGTCGGCGGGCTCGGCGCCGACGAGATCGGGGCCGCCCTGCTGGCCAAGCCGGCCACCGTCGCGCAGCGGCTGGTGCGGGCCAAGCGATGGCTGCGCGACAACCCCGTCCCGCTCGAGGTCGATCCGTCCCGGTTGGACAGCGTGCTCTCCGTGCTGTACCTGCTGTTCGACGCCGGGTACGACGCGTCCGAAGGGGACAGTGCGGTACGGGCCGAGCTCTGCGGCGAGGCCATCCGGCTCTGCCGGCTCCTCTGCGCGGACAAGCGGACCGACCTGCCGCGCACCCGTGCGCTCCTCGCCCTCATGCTGCTGCAGGCCAGCCGGCTGCGGGCCCGGACCGACCCCCACGGCGACATCCTCCTGCTGTCCGATCAGGACCGCGGCCGCTGGGACCGGGCCATGATCGCCGAGGGGACAAGGATCTTCGGCTCCGCATGCACCGGGGACGAGCGCTCCGCCTTCCACATCGAGGCGGCCATCGCGCTCTGCCATGCCATGGCGCCCGATGTCGAGCGCACCGACTGGGCACAGGTCGTTGCCCTTTACGACGACCTGCTCGACCTCAGGCCCTCGCCCGTCGCCGCGCTCAACCGGGCCATCGGCGCCGCCATGGCCGGGGACCTCGACCACGCCGAGCTCGGGCGCCTCGAAAACGAACCCGCCCTACGCGACTACCACCTGCTGCCCGCCGCTCTCGGCGCGCTCTGGCTCCGGGCCGGCGAGCCCGGCCGCGCCGCCGGCTACTACCGCCAGGCGCTCACCAAGCAGACCTCCGCGCCCACCCGCCGGTTCCTCGAACGACAGCTCGACCGGTGCGCGAACCGCCCGGCCGGGTGATCCACGAACACGTGCTCATCGCTGTGGACAACGAGGGCACGGGTCGGTGCACCCGGCATGACCGGCACCTTGCCGGCGCGTTGGCTACCGGTTCTTCGGAAGGCACGGTCCCCACAGGCTGTGCACAGCTGTGTCCACAGGCTGTGGACAAATCCGGTGGACAACCGCGTACGACTAGAAGGCGGCACCCATCCGGTGATGCTCGGCCAGGTGATCTCCCACGATCAGCAGGCACGCAACGCAACGCGTCCCGCTGTGGGAGTTCGTGACCTTGTCGATCGGGACGCTGTGCGTGCACGCCGCCTCGACGAAGCTCGCCGGCCGCCGGTCGCTGGTGAACGCGTGCACCCGGTCGTCGTATCGGGACAGCTGCCAGATCCACTTGTCGCACATGGCCGACCTCCCCGCGATCCGGCGCCACGTTCCGTACAGAGGCGGCACCGTCCGTGAACCATGATGCAACCTGCAGAAATCGAGGGGACCACCCGCAGTGGGTGATCCCCTCGATCGTTGTCGAATCTCAGCCGAGTCGCTGCTTGAGCACCTCGAGCTCGGCCCGCAGCACGGTCGGCAGCTTCTCGCCGATCTTGTCGAACCACTCCTCGATCATCGGCACCTCGGCCCGCCACTCGTCCACGTCGACCTGCAGCGCGGCGTCGATCGCATCGCGCTGGTCCTCGATCCCGGTCAGGTCGAGGTCGGCGGCGCCCGGCACGTAGCCGATCGGGGTCTCGGTGGCCGCGGCCTTGCCCTCGATGCGCTCGATGGCCCACTTCAGGACGCGTGAGTTCTCGCCGAAGCCCGGCCACAGGAACTTCTTGTTCTCGTCGCGGCGGAACCAGTTCACGTAGAAGATCTTCGGCAGCTTGTCCGCGTCGGCCCGCTTGCCGGTGTCGATCCAGTGCTGGAAGTAGTCAGCCGCGTGGTAGCCGATGAACGGCAGCATCGCCATCGGGTCGCGGCGGACGACGCCGACCTTGCCCTTGGCCGCGGCCGTGGTCTCCGACGACAGGGTGGCGCCCATGAACGTGCCGTGCTGCCAGTCGCGCGACTCCGTGACCAGCGGGATCGTGTTGGCGCGCCGGCCGCCGAAGAAGATCGCCGAGATCGGCACGCCCTGGGGGTCGTCCCACTCCGGCGCGAGGATCGGGCACTGCGCCATCGGCGTGCAGTACCGCGAGTTCGGGTGCGAGGACAGCTCGTCCGAATCCGGCGTCCAGTCCTGCTTCTTCCACGAGGTCAGGTGCGCCGGCGGCGCACCCATGCCCTCCCACCAGATGTCGCCGTCGTCGGTGAGGGCGACGTTGGTGAACAGGGAGTTGCCACGGTCGATCGTGCGCATCGCGTTCGGGTTGGTGTGCCAGTCGGTGCCCGGGGCGACGCCGAAGAAGCCGGCCTCCGGGTTGACCGCGTACAGCCGGCCGTCCTCGCCGAACCGCATCCAGGCGATGTCGTCGCCGAGCGTCTCGACCTTCCAGCCCGGGATCGTGGGCTCGAGCATCGCGAGGTTGGTCTTGCCGCACGCGCTCGGGAACGCCGCCGCGACGTAGTAGACCTTCTGCTCGGGGGAGATCAGCTTGAGGATCAGCATGTGCTCCGCGAGCCAGCCCTCGTCCCGGCCGATGACCGAAGCGATCCGCAGCGAGTAGCACTTCTTGCCGAGCAGGGCGTTGCCGCCGTAGCCCGAGCCGTAGCTCCAGATCTCGCGCGTCTCCGGGAAGTGGCTGATGTACTTCGTCTCGTTGCACGGCCAGGCCACATCCTGCTCACCGGGCTCGAGCGGCTTGCCGACCGAGTGCAGGCACGGCACGAAGTCGCGCTCGTTGCCATCGTCGTCGAAGAACTTGTCGAGCACCCGGGTGCCCATACGGGTCATGATCTTCATCGAGACGACCACGTAGGCCGAGTCGGTGAGCTCGACGCCGAGCATCGGCTTGTCGGCGGCCAGCGGACCCATGCAGAAGGGGATCACGTACATGGTCCGGCCGCGCATCGAGCCGCGGTACAGCTCGGTCATGGTCGACTTCATCTCGGCCGGGTCCGTCCAGTTGTTGGTCGGACCGGCGTCCGCGGGGTCGGTGGAGCAGATGAACGTCCGCTCCTCGACCCGGGCCACGTCGTCGGGGTCGGAGGCCGCCCAGAAGGAGTTCGGCTTCGCTGTCAGGCGCGTGAAGGTGCCGGCCTCGACCAGCTCGTCGGTAAGCCGGGTCCACTCCTCCTCGGAACCGTCGACCCAGACCACCTCGTCCGGCGTGGTCAGCTCAGCCACCTCACGAACCCATGACAGGAGCCGCTGGTGCGTCGTCGGTGCGTTGTCCACACCCGGGATTGCCACTGCCGTCATCTCGTCTCGTCTCCTGACTGACGCCGAAAAGTCGTAGGACGCCGTCGTCCAATGATCTTGGACATCGGCGTCCTGAAAGAACGGCGAACGCCCCGCCCGGGGCTCGGACGGGTTTGCCGCGTTGGGATGTAAAGAGGTTAACCAGATGAGCGGCAGCTAACCGAGTCCGAACCTGTCGGCTCCCTCACAAGACCGATTCGGGAATCGATTCAGCACACAATCGTACGAGTGTGCCTGCACACATGGCCCCCATGAAGATCGATCCCGGCCACCCGCAGGCGCCGGGATCCATCGTTGTTCAGATGTGACGGGAAGCGGTTTCAGGTCAGCGCTCTGCCCACACCGCGTCCGAGCCGGCACCCGAGTCGGCGCCGGTGGTCGAGCCGCCACCGTCCGAGGTGTACGTACCGTCCGGGTTGATGTGGCCCTCCTCGGTGACGGTCCACTGGTCGTCGCCGGAGTGCTCGGCGACCGTCACGTCGCCGTCGGCCTCGATCACCACTGCCTGGTCGGCGCTGCCGTCGTTGTTGGTGTCGGTGAACGCGTAGGTGGTGCCGTCGGTGTCGGTGACGACCGCCGTGTCGTTCCTGCCGTCGCCGTCGGTGTCGTAGGTGGCCGGGCCGGCGTCGACGTCCTCGCCCGGCATGTCGACGGTGATGTCGCCGCCACCGGCCGAGCCGTCCGTGGTGTCCGTGTCCGTGGTATCCGTGGTGTCGGAGGTTTCGGAGGTGTCGGTCGCGTCCGTGGAGCCGGAGTCGGACGCGTCCCCCGCGTCGTCCGCGCCGTCGCCGGTCGGGGTCGGCAGTGAGTCGACGCTCTCCGCGCGCCACTCGCCGGTCGACGCGTCGTACTCCGCCCCCGCGATCGGGTTCCCCTGGTCGTCGTACTGCACGGCCACGTCCGCGGTACCGTCACCGTCCGTGTCCGCGTACGCGATGTAGCCGTCCTCGGCCTGCACGACCGCCGTGTCGTTCGCCCCGTCCTGGTCGAGGTCGTAGTTCTCCTCGACCTCGTAGTCCTGGCCGTCGACCTCGACGGTCAGCTCGTCCTGACCTGCGGTGCCGGTGTCAGTGGTCGTGGTGTCGTCGGTCGAGGTGTCGTCGTCCACGTACACGGGGTGCCCCCTCTATGGGAAGTCCTGATGCGTTGTTGCGCCACTATGACTGACCGTGGGCCCGTCCGGTTCCCGGGTCAGGCGCGATCCCGGACCGAGCGGATGCTGGCGAGGAGCTTCTCCGCACGCTCGCGTCCGGTCGTCACCTCGCTCAGGCGCTTGTTTACCACGCCCAGCCGCTTCGAGCGCTCGGAAACGTCGAGTCGTAGTGCCTTGTCGACCTCGCGGAGCTCCTCCTCGATGCCCGCGATGCGCTTGCCGAGTGCCTCGTCGAGCGCGAGCGCCAGCTGGGACTCCGCCTCGATCAGCTGCTCGGACACCAGTTGATCCAATGTGGACCGCGCGTCGGCGATCGACTCGCTCAGCCACTGCTTCATGTGCTGCTTGTCCGCGGTGTGCTTGCGGGTGCGCTGCAGCCACCAGCCCGCGCCCAGGCCGACGACGACGACGGGGGCCAGCGCGATCAGGCTCGCCCCGACGCTCGCGCCGGCGCCGACCGCGCCGATACCGGGGAGGAACCGCGCGACCATCGAACCGGCGCCGAGGCCACCGGTCGCGCCGGTGAACACGAGCAGCTTGTCCTCGGTCGTCGGCTGGCGCTTCTCCGGCGGGCGCAGCACGACCGGCGGGTGGCCGGCCCGCGCGAACTGCGCGCGGATCATCGTCAGCTCCTCGGCGGAGAAGAGGTCCGACAGCACGATCTCGGCGACCCGGTTCAGCCGGGCGTTCACCGACGCCCCGATCCGCCCGGACACCATCTGCATGGCGGCGTCGACCTGGGCGGGCAGCGTGGGCAGCACGTCCCGGTCGGCCGCGTCGATGGCCTGCCGGAACCACGACTGCATGTCGCGCATCTGGCGGGCCACCTCATGGGTGTTCTCCAGCCGGGCACGCTGGATCTCGCTGCGCATCCGGACCTGCCAGCCCTTGGTGGACGAGCGCCGCTCGCCGGTCAGCTCCTCCTTGCGCGCCCGCAGCGACTCGGCCTCCTCCTCGCCGGTGGACAGCGCGCGCCGCTCGGCGTCGAGCTTGACGTGCAGCTCGCCGAGCACGGTGGCCAGGGCGCGCATCGTGTTGGCCTCGGTCAGCATGATCGACCGGCCGACGAGCAGGTTCTCCAGGGCGGTGCGCAGGCCGTCGACGCCGGAGCGCTCGCGCAGCATGGCCGCGGCCTCGGCGTTGGGTGCCTTGCCAGCCATCTCGTACATCCGAGCGGACACCGGGTGGAACGTGGCGCCGGCGAACCGCGGCGCGTGCTCGGCGAGCAGCGCCTGGTCGGCCTCGAGCACCTGCCGCCAGCCGCGGTACTGGTCCACTTTGGACAACGCGAACACGATGGTCTCGACGCGCTCGCCCACGCTGGCGAGGAAGTTCAGCTCGCCCATCGTGAACGGCGCCGACGCGTCGACGACGAACAGCAGTGCGGTGGCCGTCGCGGCGGCCTCGGCGGCGAGCTCGCCGTGCACGGAGTCCAGCCCGCCGACACCCGGAGTGTCCACGATGGACAGCTTGTCGAGCAGCTCGACCGGGCCGTCCACCTCGACGTAGCGCGGTGGCAGCTCGCCGGCGGGCAGCTGGTGCGCGGCGGACACCCAGTGGACGAGCTCGTTCAGGTCCACCGGGACGGGCGCGAGCTGGCCCGGGTAGCAGGCGCGCGCCTGCCACGTCTCGGCGTGGCCGAACACGAGGTAGGTCGCGGTGGCCACGTCGGCGTCCACAGGAGACAGTCCGGGCGCCGCGAGCAGTGCGTTGACCAGCGAGCTCTTGCCGCGGTTGGTCTCCCCGACGACGACCGCGGACGGCTTGGCCTTGCGCTTGGCCCGGATCTCCTCGACCCACTTCGCCGCGTCCTCGTCCGACTCGCGCAGCACGCCGAGCAGCTGTTCGCGGGCCTGCGCCACCTGCTTCGGCAGCGAGAACTTGGGCTTCGCCGGAGCGCTCATTGCGCCGCCTTGCTGTAGACCGTGACGATCGGCGCCCGCAGGATCTCGCCGCGGTCGGAGAAGCCCACCACCTCGGTCTCGGCGACGAGCCCGTCGAGTGCCTCGTCGGTGGTCGACACCGTGCCGCCCGCCTCGTGGAACGCCGGGTCGAAGCGGACGCCGTCCGGCCGCAGCGCCGTGACGCCGACACCGGCCAGGCCCTCCTCGAGCCGCTCGGCGACGCCCGCGCTGCGCGCCCGGTCCAGCGCGTAGAGGCACAGCTGTACCAGCGACTTCCGCTCCGCGAGCGCCTGGTCGAGGCCCGGGTTCCCCGGCTGCGGTGGCACCTCGGGGACGAAGTCGCCCCCGCTCACCAGGCCGTCCGCCGCGATCCCCGCCCGCGGTGCGCGGGCCGCGTCCGCGATCACAGACGCCTTGACCTCGATGGTGGAGTCCTCGATCGTCTCCGCGGTGGTCGCGCCGTCCTTGTCGCGCTTGAACCAGGAAGCCATTTGCCCACTCACCCCGCTTGCTCGCGAAGTTGCTGCCAGATCAGGAAGTATGCGCGATGCACGACGTGCGCGACCCGGCTTTGCGCGGGTGTGGCACCGAACGACGCGAACGAGCGCCACCAGCCGGCCCGCTCGAGGGCGTAGGCGGACAGCTCCTTGTGCGGGCGGCCCTTGAGGCCCAGCTGCTCGCCGATGTCCGCGGTACTGCCGACCCGCAGCACCTCCTCGGCGAGATCCTCGGGCATCGCGACCGCGCCGGACGTGACCAGCGTCAGCGCCTCGAGCAGCCGTAGCTGGTGCGCCTCGGGCTTGGCGAGCAGCACCTCGATGGCGTCGTGCACTCGCTGCCGCTCGCCCGGGTCGCCGGACGCGTGCGCGAGCGCGGTGACCGACGCGAGCGCGGCCGCGGCCTTGATGCCGTCGGCCCGCGCGCGGAACACGGCGTCGAGCCGGGAGCGCACGTCGGCGAGCCCCGAGGCGTTGAGCAGCGTGCGGCGCAGCGAACCGGCGGTGAGCTCCGGGTCGGCCCGCAGCGCGTCGACGGCGACGCGGACGCCGTACAGGTCGAGCTTCTCCAGCAGCCGGGTCCGCGTGCCGGCCGGGACCTCGCACTCCCAGGTGGCGAAGATGTCCGCGGACATCAGCATCGTCTCCCAGGTCGCGTCGTCCAGTTTGGACAGCGAGCGCAGCGCGTCGGCGTCGGCGGAGGTGAACCCGCCGGACTCGGCCGACTCGGCGATCAGCCCGATGACCGGGATGACGTCGGCGACCCGCGGCTTGAGGGTGGCCGCCTGCTTCTCGGCGAGGAGGCTCGCGGCCTTCCACACGTCGCCGTCCGAGCCGCTGACCGACTCCGGGGTGATCGTGTCCGCCTTGTTCAGCACGGCGATCGCGTTCACCGGCCCGGCCTCGCGGCTCGCGGTGGCGGCGGTGAACGCGGCGAGCGCCTGCTGGTCGTCGGCGCGCACGCCCTGGGTCACGACGTAGAGCACGGCCTCGGCGCCGGCGACCGCGTTGCGCGACGTGGGGTCGAGCTCGTCGCCGTCCTTCTCGCCGTCCTTCTCGCTGTCCCCGCCGTCCGCGTCGTCGGGCTTGCGGTGCTTGGCGGCGCCGAGGAGCCGCTCGGTGCGCTTGACCGAGGCGTCGTCGAGCGAGCCGAGGCCCGGGGTGTCGATCACCGTGAGGTCGCGCAGCACGGCGTTGGTGAGGTAGGCCTCCAGGTGCGACACCTTGTCGAAGTCGACCTCGAGGTCGTTCGGGATCATGCCGCTCGGGTCGAACGGCAGCACCTGCTTGCGGCCGTCGGTGAACACGAGCTCCACGCGGTCGACCGTGCCGTACTGGAAGCGGGTGACGAGCCGCGTGCACTCGCCGACGTCGGTAGGCGCGACCCGGCGGCCGATCAGCGCGTTCACGAGCGTCGACTTGCCCGACTTGATCCGGCCGGCGACGGCCACCTGCAGCGGGGCGGACAGCCGGCGCAGCACCTCGCGGAACCCGGCGGCCGTGCGAGCGGACACCTGCGGCTGCAGGCGGGTGCACAGGTTGGCGACGGCGGCCGACAACGGACCGGCGAGATGCTGCTGCTCGGTGGCCGTCGTCAACGCGTCACTCCCTTCGAGGGTGGGTTCACCCCTCACGAATCGTGCCATGACGGCCCGGCCACCGGCGGACGGTCGGGCACATCGCCGGGCCAGGCGGCGAGCACCGCGTCGGCGGCCGTGCGCGGGTCCGCACCGAGCGCCGCGGCCCGTGCGGCGTAGTCGGCCGCGAGGTCGCCGAGCGGGTCGGCCACCGGCTGGGCGGGGACGGCCGCGACGACCGTGCCGGCCCGCCGCGCGGTACGCAGCACGCCCGCGGCCTCGAGCTCGCGGTAGACCCGGGCGACGGTGCCCGCGGCGAGGCCGAGGTCGCCGGCGAGCTGGCGGATGGCCGGCAGCCTGGTGCCCACCGGCAGCGCGCCGGTTCGCACCAGGTGCACGAGCTGGTCGCGCACCTGGCGCCACGGCGCGACGCCGTTCTCCGGGTCGACGACGATGCGGGGCGGCGTCACCTCACGGGTCACCCGACGTGCGCGAGGGACTTGCGGCTCGGCATCGCGAGCCACAGCCAGCAGACGATCGCGCCGACCAGGGTGGCGAAGCCGACGATCTCGACCGTCTGGTGCAGGCCTTCGGTGAGCCAGCCGGGCCGAGCCGGCGCGCGGTAAGCGTCGCTCACGCCCTGCAGGAACACCAGGCGCCGCTGGCCGTCGTTGACCAGGCCGGCGAGCAGGATGAACCCGATGCCGATCGCGACCCGGGCCGTCCGGGTCCGCAGCGCGCGGTCGACCTCGGCGTCGGCCCCCGACGGGCGGCGCACCGCGAGGAACACGAGCACGCCGAGCACCACCAGGCAGACCACGACGCCGCCGAGGGTGAGCCAGCCGGTCGGGTGGACCAGGTCCGCGCGTGGATCGATCTCCCCGGCCTCGAGGTCGGACTTCGACGGCGGTGGGTACCCGGCCGCGTACCGGTCCGCCCACGGCTGCGCGGCGAGCCCCATGACGACGAGGGTGACGGCCCACGCGGTGAGCACCGCGGTCACCACCACCGCCCACGTCGGCACCAGGTCGCGCCAGCCGCGGCGGTCGAGCGAGGCGACGCGCACGCCGCGCACCGGGCGCAGAACCGCGATCAGCTCGGCGATCAGCATGGCGGCGATCAGCGGCACGAGGATGTTGCTGCCCGGCGGGTTCGCGCCGTTCGGCGGCGGCCAGATCACGGCCACGACCGCGGGCACGATCGCGAACAGCACGACGTAGAGGATCCGGCGCTGCCGCAGGTACCGGACGGCCTCGGCGATCTGCTGCGCGGTGGGCTCGGCGCTGCCCCACCTCTGCAGCAAGCGCTTGCCGCTGTAGCGGGTCGGCCACATCAGCATCAGCAGCAGCGCCGCCGCGCCGGCCGAGAACAGCAGAGTGCTCAGCACCCAGTGGGAGTCCACGCCGCACCTCTTTGTATCGAATGTTTGATACAAAGCTAGCGAACGACGTCCCGGCCGGGTCAACCTCCGGAAGTAGGAACCGTGCGACCTGCGCCTGACGACGGGTGACGGCGGGGCTGCATACGCTTCGTCCGTGCGCCGGTTCAGCCTGTGGATGAAGGCACACCCGATGGTCGGGGACAGCCTGCTCGCCGGGCTGCTCGCGTGCTTCGACCTGTTGATCTTCATCGCGCAGTCGGCGGTGGACAACCCGCAGATGCGGCCGCCGCCGTGGTTCGTGACGATCCCGATCATCCTGGCCGTGGTCGCGCCGCTGGTCTTCCGCCGCAGGTACCCGGTCGTCGCCGCCTACGCCACGATGCTGTTCGGCATCCCGCACTCCGCGCTGCAGCTCGGGGCCGCGAGCCTGCTGTCCACCTGCATCGCCCTCTACACGCTGGTCGCCTACGTCGGGCGCAAGCCGGCCGCGCTGTACGCGGTGGTCGGCGTCGTGCTCACGGCCGTGCAGGTGACCCTCCAGGACGACTCGCTGCAGCTGTGGCTGATCACGGTGACGTTCTCGACGCTCGCGCTCGCGTTGTGCTGGGCGGTCGGCGAGTTCGTCGGCGCGCGGCGGGCCTACCAGGACGAGGTCGAGCAGCGGCTCAAGCTGCTCGAGGTCGAGCGGGACCACCAGGCGCGCATGGCGGTGGCGGCCGAGCGCGCCCGGATCGCGCGCGAGCTGCACGACGTGGTCGCGCACGCGGTCAGCGTGATCGTCGTGCAGGCCGACGGCGCCGCGTACGCCGTGCACTCCCAGCCCGAGCTCGCGGAGCGGGCGGTCCAGACCATCTCCGCCACCGGCCGCGAGGCGCTGACCGAGCTGCGCCGGCTGCTGGGCGTGCTGCGCAGCGAGGAGGCGTCCGGCGAGCGGACCCCGCAGCCGGGCACGCAGTCGCTGTCCGAGCTCGCCGAGCGGGTGCGCGCGGTCGGCCTGCCGGTACGGCTGGAGATCGTCGGCAACGTGGACGACCTGCCGGCCGGGGTGGGGCTCGGCGTCTACCGGATCGTCCAGGAGGCGCTGACGAACTCGATCAAGCACGCCGGCCCGGGCACTGCGGCCGTGGTGCGGGTGGAGCGCGCGGGCGACGAGGTGCACCTCGACATCACCGACGACGGCCGGTCGAGCGCGCGCTCGCTGGTCGGGGTGTCCGGTGGCAACGGGCTGATCGGCATGCGCGAGCGGGCGCTGGTGTTCGGCGGCTCGCTCGACGCGGGCCCGCGGGCGGACGGCGGCTGGCGGGTGCGCGCCCGGTTGCCCCTCGCGGCCGACTGAAACCACCTGGCCGGGACAAGTAGGTTGAGCCGCATGGCGGGGGACATGATCAAGGTGTTGCTGGTCGACGACCAGGAGCTGATGCGCGTCGGGTTCCGGATGGTGCTCGGCGCGCAGGAGGACATGGCGATCGTGGGCGAGGCGAGCAACGGCATGGAGGCCGTGGACCTCGCCGGCGAGCTGCGGCCCGACGTGGTGCTGATGGACGTGCGGATGCCCGTGCTGGACGGGGTCGAGGCCACCAAGCAGATCACCGGGCAGGGCTTCGCCAAGGTGCTCGTGATGACGACGTTCGACCTCGACGAGTACGCGCTGTCCGCGTTGCGCAACGGGGCGAGCGGGTTCCTGCTCAAGGACACGCCGTCGGTGCAGCTGGTGTCCGCGCTGCGGGCGGTGGCGAGCGGCGACGCGGTGGTCTCGCCGAGCGTGACGAGACGGTTGCTGGACCGGTTCCTCGGCGCGGCGGGCGGCGAGCTGCGCGACGCGTCCGTTTTGGACGTGCTGACCGACCGCGAGCGCGAGGTACTGCTGCTGATCGCACAGGGACTGTCCAACACGGAGATCGCGCGCAAGCTCTACCTCTCCGAGGCCACCGTCAAGACGCACGTCGGGCGCGTGCTGTCCAAACTGGAGCTCCGGGACCGGGTGCAGGCGGTCGTGCTCGCGTACGAGACGGGCCTCGTGCGGCCCGGTGAACACTGAGCCGCGAACGCCGAACGGTGAACACCGAGAAGTGAACATCGAGGAAAGCCAGGGGAAAGACCGCGGAAACTCCTGAGAGTTCACTCAGCCGCGATGCGCGAGACTCCGGCCGGAACCCCTACTTCGGGGGTGCGTGAATCAGGGTCGGACTCAGGGTCGTAACGGATACACCAGCCTTTTGGTTGATGGACGCTACTCCCACAAGTTGACCTGAACTGGCGACCGCAGGTGGACGTGCGAGGTCGTCTCGGGGGACCACGATGAGCGGCATGGGGAATCCGAACTACCAGGGAGAGACCAATGATTGAGGCAGTGGGCCTCAGCAAGCGGTACGGGAGGACGGTCGCGGTCGACGACCTGTCCTTCACCGTCCAGGCCGGTCGGGTCACCGGCTTCCTCGGTCCGAACGGGGCCGGCAAGTCGACCACGATGCGGATGATTCTGGGCCTGGACGCGCCGACTGCGGGGAGCGTGCGCATCGACGGCAAGCGTTACCAGGAACTGCACCAGCCGCTGCGCATGGTCGGCGCGCTGCTCGACGCGAAGTGGGTGCACCCCAACCGCTCGGCACGCGCTCACCTGAGGTGGCTGGCCAAGTCCAACAAGCTGCCCGTCAAGCGGGTCGACGAGGTGCTCGAGATCGTGGGCCTGACGAACGTCGCGAACCGCCGGGCGGGCGGGTTCTCGCTCGGCATGTCCCAGCGGCTCGGCATCGCGGCCGCGCTGCTCGGCGACCCGCAGGTGCTGCGGTTCGACGAGCCGGTGAACGGGCTGGACCCGGAGGGCATCCTGTGGATCCGCCGGTTCATGCACCGGCTGGCCGACGAGGGCCGGACCGTGTTCGTGTCCAGCCACCTGCTGTCGGAGATGGCGCTGACCGCGCAGGAGCTCGTGGTGATCGGCCGCGGCAGGCTTATCGCGCAGTGCAGCACCGAGGAGTTCGTCGCGCAGGCGACCGAGAGCACGGTCCGGGTGCGCAGCCCGCACCTCGCGCTGCTCCGGTCCGCGCTGGGCCAGGAGGGGGCGACCCTGCGGGACGAGGGCGAGAGTCTCGTCGTGTCCGGAATGGACAGCGCGGCCATCGGTGAGCTCGCGGCCGCCAAGGGCGCGGTGCTGCACGAGCTGAGCCCGCAGCGCGGCTCGCTGGAGGAGGCGTTCATCCAGCTGACCGGCGACTCCGTGGAGTACCACGCCGCCGTCGCGAACGACCCCGCCGCCCAGGCCGCCGCGGCCACCGCCGATCTCATGACCGCCGGGAAGAAGTGAACCGATGACTCTGCTCGCAGTTGAACGCATCAAGCTCTTCACCACTCGCTCGCCGATGTGGTGCACGCTGGTGGCCCTCGTGGTCACCGTCGGGTTCGCCGCGCTGATCGCCGGCGTCGACAGCGAAAGCCCGGTCACGATCGCCTCGACCCAGTTCGGCTACGGCTTCGGGCTCGTCGTGATCATGGTGATGGCGACGCTCGCGATCACCACGGAGTACCGCTTCGGCACGATCAAGGCCACGTTCCAGGCGATCCCGAACCGGACCGCGACGCTGCTGGCCAAGACCACGGTCGTGGCACTGTTCGCCGGCCTGATCGGCGAGGTCGTGGCCTTCGGCTCGGTAGGCGTCTCGAAGCTGATCAAGTCGGGTGCCGACCTCAGCATCAACACGGCGTTCGAGTGGCGCGCCACGGCCGGCGTCGGGCTGGTCTACGCGGCGGCCGCGGTGATCGCGGTGGCGGTCGGCATCCTGGTCCGCCACTCGGCCGGTGCCGTATCGCTGGTCCTCGTGTACTCGCAGGTCGTCGAGAGTCTCGTCGCGCTGATCCCCAAGGTCGGCGACGACATCCAGAAGTGGATGCCGTTCTACGTCGCCAACAAGTTCCTGACCGGCGACCCGGACGCGACCGGCCGCGCGATCACGGACGGCCCGCCGCCCTCGGACGCGGTGCTGAGCCCGTGGTGGTCGCTCGCCTACTTCGTCGGCTTCGCACTCGTGCTGCTCGGGATCGCGATCTACTCCGCGAACAAGCGAGACGCCTGACCCATACCGGACCGACGCCGCCGACCGCCGGCGAGAAGCGATACGGGGACGCAGACCGGCGTGGGCGGCAGCCAGGGGGAAGAGCCCGGGTCACCTTTCGGGGGGTGGCCCGGGCTCTACGCTGCGTGCTCCATTCGGATGAAAACGGCCGCTGAGCACCTGAAATGTCGCGAAGAGGTAACGGGGGGCCATCTGAGACCGATGGGTGAGGTGGACGGGGCCACGTCTTGTACACCCAACAGTGTTGTTAAGACCACGTTAAGTCACTGTGACCCTGGCCACAGGGAGCGGACAGCGTGGCTGGTCGAAGAGTCATATCGACGGTGAGCAGTCGCGATTTTGCGCCGACTCCACACGTGGGCGTCCCAGGAGGTGCACTTGTGACGGTGGTTGACACCGGCCCGTTTTCCGAAGCCGTGACCGCGGCTGAGCAACGACGCTCGTCCAACCAATCGTCGATTTCCCCGCCGACGTCAACGCCGACGTCACCTGCCGCCGGGAGCCTGCACGTCGAGCCCATGATCGGGCTCGCGTGGTCGCAGGCCATCGAGCAGTGGGGTGGCGAGGACGCGACAGTGCCCGCCCAGGCCCGGCGCTCGTGGTTGCATCGCGCGCCGGAGCAGCAGGTGGTGGCCCTGTATCGGACCACCCGGGAGGCCGACCCGGACACGCCCGCGCCGTGGTGGCTGCGGGCGCTCGCGGACGGCACGCTGGACACCCGCGCCGACGGCTTCGCCGTCGAGGACCGGGTGGCGAGCCTGCTGTCCATGCGTTCGGGGTGGGTCTACGTGCCGTGGAACACCGACGGCGACTCCGGCTACTGGGAGTTCGTCCCCTCCGAGCGCACGCTCGCCGAGCCGGGCGTGCCGACCACGCTGATGCTGACCGACCGCCACCCGGGCTGGATCGACGTCTACCGCGTGCACGCCGGCGCACCCCCGGCCCCGGTCGCCATGCGTGGGCTCGCCGACCTGCGCGCGAACCTCGCGCGGCTGGAGTCGCTGACGCCCGCCTAGAGTCGCGCGGGTGGACACGCCCCCCGACCTGAGCCGCCGCCGCACGGTGGTCAGCTTCGTCAACCGCGGCGGTCGCATGACCGTCGGCCAGACCCGTGCCTGGGACCGGCTGTGGCCGGTACTCGGCCGGGACGTCGCGGACCTGCCGCCCGGGCCGCTCGACGTCCCCGCGTGGTTCGGCCGCGAGGCGCCGGCGATGCTGGAGATCGGGCCCGGCATGGGCGAGACGACCGCGGCGCTGGCCAAGGCCGCGCCCGAGCTCAACTACCTGGCCGTCGACGTGTTCCAGGCCGGCCTCGCGCAGCTGATGATGCGCGTCGAGGCGGCCGGTCTCGAGAACCTGCGCCTGCTGCGCGGGGACGCGGTCGTGCTGCTGGAGCGGCACGTCGCGCCGGACTCGCTGCACGGCGTGCGGATCTTCTACCCGGACCCGTGGCCCAAGAAGAAGCACCACAAGCGCCGGCTCGTGCAACCCGGCTTCATGGCCCTGGTCGCCTCGCGGCTCGAGCCGGGCGGCCGGGTGCACCTGGCGACCGACTGGGCCGAGTACGCCGACCAGATGCTCGAGGTCTGCGCCGCCGAGCCGCTGCTGCGCAACGTGTACGCCGCGGCGCCGGGCGGCTGGGCACCGCGGCCGGACTGGCGGCCGCGCACCAAGTTCGAGAGCCGCGCCGAGGAGGAGGGGCGCGCGAGCCGCGACCTCATCTTCGAACGTGGGTGATAGTGCCCGGCTCGCCGTCCACCGTCCGTAGCTTCCCATTGGCGAAGCCACCCGACCAGGTAATCGAGCCGCCCCTTGCCGGGACCGATACCCACGAAGTGACCGCACTCCGCGACGGGCCCCTGCCGTCTCCACCGTCTCCCGCCGCCGGGCGCGATCCACAACGGACCCAACCCGGCTCGTCCAACCGGCGGTCGGCGGTGGCCACCTACGCCGCGGCCGAGGAGTTCCTGCGCGCGTTCCACCGGGCGCGGCCGAAGGCCGGCCAGGTGGAGGTCCGGCTCGCGAAGGTCCGCGCGGAGATCGCCGCCACGGGCACCTACCGGCACAAGCCGGCCGAGCTGGCGTTCGGCGCGCGGATCGCGCTCCGGGACAGCGGCTGGTGCCCGGCCGACGTGCCGTGGCGCGGGCTGCTCGTGCGGGACCTGCGGGACATCCGCGACAGCGCGGAGGTGGCCGTCCAGTGCGTGCGGCACCTGCGCGCGGCGACCAACGGCGGCCGCGTGCGCCCGATGGTCAGCGTGTTCGCGCCGGACACGCCGTGGCGGCCGGGACCGCGCATCCGCAACCACCAGCTGGTCCGCTACGCCGGGTACGCCGAGCAGAGCCGCGTTCTCGGCGACCGGCGGTACGTCGGGTTCACCAGCGCGGTGTGCCGGCTGGGCTGGCGGCCACCCACCGGGCGGAGTCCGTTCGACATGCTGCCGCTGGTCCTGCAGACCGAGCACGAGGGGATCTCGCTGCACCCGCTGCCGCGTGACCTCGTGCACGAGGTGCCGCTGGAGCACCCGGAGCTGCCGTGGTTCGTGGGGCTCGGGCTGCGCTGGCACGCGGTGCCGGTGATCAGCAACATGCGGCTCGTCATCGGCGGCATCACCTACCCGGCCGCGCCGTTCAACGGCGTCTACATCTGCCAGGCGATCGGTGCGGACGTGCTGGCCGACGACGGCGCGTACGGGCTGGTACGCCACGTCGCCGAGCGGCTGGGCCTGGACGTGTCGTCGGAGCGCACGCTGTGGCGGGACCGGGCGGTCGTCGAGCTGAACCGCGCGGTCGTGCACTCGTTCGACGCGGCGGGCGTGACGATCCGGCACACGGCGGCCGGCTTCCTGCCCGCGACCGGCGCGCCGACGCGGCCGGCGTTTGTCCCGTGGGAAGGCGAGGCACTGAACTGAGGCGACCGCCGCGGGCTGCTGGCAGGATCTCCGCATGCGTCTCCGTGCTCCCGTGGTGCTGCCCTGTGATCCCGCCTGTTCGGTCCTGCGTGACGCCGTCGTCGACGTGTCGCCGGCGGGCCGGCTCGGCTACGTCGGCCCGGCCGCCGACGCGCCGGCGTCCGAGGATCCGGTGCGCACGCTGTCCGGCATCGTGCTGCCCGGCCTGATCAACACCCACGCCCACAGCGCCATGACCGTGCTGCGCGGGATGGGCGGGGACCTGCCGCTGCTCCGCTGGTTGCAGGAGGTCGTGTGGCCGGCGGAGGCGAAGCTGACCCCGGCGGACATCGAGGCGGGCATGCTGCTGGGCTCGGTGGAGATGCTGCGGGGTGGCATCACGACGAGCGTCGAGCAGTACTTCCAGACCGACCACCTGGTGCGCGCCCTTTCGACGACCGGCCAGCGGGCGCTGCTCGGCCCGGCGATCGTGGACACGCCCGGGCACAACTGGCGGGCGCAGCTGGACGAGGTCAGCGCCCGCATCGACGTCGACGGCCGCTTCTGCGGGCGGGACGGTCGCGTCGAGCTCGGGTACGGCCCGCACTCGGCGTACACGCTGCCGCCGGAGGCGCTGACGCTGGTCGGCGAGGCGGCCCGGGCACGCGAGGCGCTGGTCCTGATCCACGTGGCGGAGTCGGCGGAGGAGGACGCGGCGCAGCGGGCCGAGTACGGCTCGGTGCCGCGCATGCTCCACGAGGTCGGCCTCTACGGCGGCCGGGTGCTGGCTGCGCACTCGATCCACCTGTCCGATGCGGACATCGCCGAGTTCGCGCGTGCCGGGGTGGGCGTGGCCCACTGCCCGGGCTCGAACGCGAAGCTCACCTCGGGCATCGCGCGGGTGCGTGACATGCGCGCGGCCGGTGTCCGGGTCGGCCTCGGCACGGACGGCCCCGCGAGCAACGACGACCTGGACCTGTGGGAGGAGATGCGCCTGGCCGCGCTGCTGGCCCGCCTGTCCACGATGGACTCCACCGCGCTGACCGCGTCGGACGTGCTGCTGATGGCGACGCGGGGTGGCGCGGAGGCCGTGGGGCGCACGGACATCGGCGCGCTGGAGGAGGGCCGCTGGGCGGACCTCGTGCACGTCGCCGTGGACGATCCGGCCTTCGCGGCGGGCCTGGACGTCCCGGACGAGCAGCTGCTGGCGAACCTGGTCTGGGCGGCCGGCGCCCGCCTGGTGCAGGACGTCTGGGTCGGTGGCGAGCAGGTGGTCGCCGACCGTGAACCGACCACGGTGGACAGGACGAAGGTGCAGGAGGCGGCGGGCGCGGTCAACCGGCGCCTGCGCGGCTAGCGCTGGCGGATGATCACCTGGTGGACGTGTGCGTCCGCCGGCGTGCCGAGCGCGGCCGTGATCATGCCGGCCACCGACTCCGGTCGCATGTACTTGTCCGGCTCGTAGTCGCCGCCCTCGAACTCGCGGACCTCGCGCTGCATGTCCGTCGCGGTGCGGCCGGGGTGTACGGACGTGACGCGCACGTTCGGCTCCTCGGCACGCAGCACGTCGGCGAACGCGCGGAGGGCGAACTTGCTCGCCGCGTACGGGCCCCAGTTCGGGTTCGCGTTCAGGCCGGAGCCGGAGTTGACCAGGACCACATGGCCCGAGGCCGCGCGAAGTGCGGGGAGCAGCAGCCGGGTCAGCTCCGCGATCGCCACCACGTTGATCTCGTACGACTCCCGCCAGTCGGCCGGCGTCACCTCGGCCACCGGGCCCAGCCGCGAGATGCCGGCCGAGTGGACCAGCACGTCCAGCCGGTCGATGCCGGCCACCGCGGCGCGGACGGCGGCGTAGTCGGTCAGCTCCACCGGCCACGGGCGCGCGCTCGGGAGGTCGGCCGCGACCGCGGACAGCGCCGCCTCGTCGCGACCGCCGAGCAGCAGGTCGTGGGTGTCCGCCAGGGCGAGTGCCGTCGCCGCGCCGATGCCGCGGGACGCGCCGGTGATCAGAGCCAGGGGCCGGTCGGTCATGGCGCCCACGGTAGGCGAAGGGGCCGCGCCCCGGCGGAGCGCGGCCTGCCTCCCCCTACGTCTGCTTGTACACCGCCACGACCGACGGTCGCGGCTGGCTGTCGCCGCCGTCCGGCCAGTGCGAGGCCGGGTTGTCCGCGCTCGCGTCGTCGAGCTCGCCCGGGTGCTGCGCGGACACCAGCACGAAGTCGTCCCGGACCACCGGGCCGCACGTCTCCGCGCCGATCGGCACGGTCAGGAACTGCTTGACGTGCCCGCGCTCCCGGCCCTCCACCGGCACCGCGAACAGGCCGTCGTTCGACCCGAGCGCGTTGCCGTCGGTCGAGATCCACAGGTTGCCCGAGCTGTCGAACGCGACGTTGTCCGGGCACGAGATCGGGCTGACCTGCGACTTGTCGTAGCCGCCGAAGTACGTGTCGGGCGAGCTCGGGTCGCCGCACACGAGCAGCAGCTGCCAGGCGAACCGGGTCGCCGTGTTGTCCCGGCGTGCCTCCTCGAGCTCGAGGACGTGCCCGTGCTTGTTGGCCACCCGGGGATTGATCTCGGTCGGCCCTTCCTTGCCGGGGTTGCCGCGGTCGGTGTTGTTGGTCAGCGCCGCGTACATCCGCCCGGTCCGCAGGCTCGGCTCGACGTCCTCCGGGCGGTCCATCTTGGTCGCGCCGGCCGCGTCCGCCGCGGCACGGGTGAAGACGTAGACCTCCTCGGCCGTGAAACCGTCCACGAAGGACCGGTCGTTGCGCGCGAGCGGGAGCCACTCGCCGCTGCCGTCGAACTCGCCGTCGGCGGGCAGCCGGCCGGAGCCGTCGATCTCCGAGTCGGGGCTGTCGCCGGTGAACTTCGCGACGTAGAGCGTGCCGGAGTCGAGCAGCCGCTTGTTGTGCTCGCGCGCGTGGCGGCTGCCGCCCTTCTTGAACCTTCCGTCGGACACGAACTTGTACAGGTACTCGAACCGCTCGTCGTCGCCCATGTACGCGACGACCCTGCCGTCCCGCGCCACGATGACGTTCGCGCCCTCGTGCTTGAACCGGCCGAGGGCGGTGTGCTTGAGCGGGTTGCCGGTTGGGTCCTGCGGATCGATCTCGACGATCCAGCCGAAGCGGTTGGCCTCGTTGGGTTCCTGCCCGAGGTCGAAGCGCTTGTCGAACCGCTCCCACTTGCGGTCGGTCACCCCGGCCGGGAAGCCGTAGCGGGCGAGCCGGGCCCGCGCCTGCGGGTCGGTGACCGCGTCCGCGTTGGCGAAGTACTGGTGGACGTTCTCCTCGCCGGACAGGATCGTGCCCCACGGCGTGACCCCGCCCGAGCAGTTGTTCATCGTGCCGAAGACGACGGTGCCGCCCGGGTCGGCCGACGTCTTCAGCAGGTCGGACCCGGCCGCCGGCCCGCGCACGGTGAACGGCGTGTTCAGCGTGATCCGCCGGTTGTGGGTGCGGTCCAGCACGACGCCGAGCCTGCCGCGACGGTTCTTCTCGACCACGACGACCGACAGCCCGTGCGCGGCGAGTGCGACCTCGAACTGCTCGCGGGTCGGGTTGTCGGCGTCGTAGCCGTGGAACATGAACACCTCGCTGGCGTACTCGTGGTTGTTGACCATGAACCAGCGATCGCGGCAGCCCGGCACCTCGACCAGGCCGCAGAAGTCGTTGTTGAAGCCGAACTGCTTCGACTGGGCCGCGGCGGTCTGGTTGGCGAAGTCGAACTCCGGCGCGCCGGGGACCACCGGGTCGCCCCACCGAATCAGCACCTCGTGCTCGTAGCCGGGTGCGGTGACCACCGCGTCCTCGGTGTTCGGCGCGACCGGCTCGAAGTCGAGACCCGTGCCGCCGTGGCCGCGGCCGGTGCTTCCGTGACGTTGCGGGGCAGGCGCCGCGGCGGCCGAGCCGGCGCCGAGCGTCGCCGCGCCCGCCCCGGCGAGAGCCAGCACGGCGCCGGCCTTGAGCACGTTGCGACGGGCAACGATCTCCCCGACGACGTCGCCGAAGTACGGGTTCGCCGACGTGTTGGGTGCCTCGTGGGCGCACTGGTTGCCGCAGCGGTAGCGGCAGGTGACCGCCGCCCGGCCGAGCGGATGCTCGGCCAGCAAGGGAAGGAGCCGGGATTTTTCGGGGGATGACACGCGAAGCCTCCTGGTCAGTGGGAACCCGCTGACCATAGGAAAGCGACACGAGCGGAACAAGGGTACGAAGCGAACAAAAGCGGACGACTAGGTTATGCCCTCGCAGACGAGCTTGCCGTCGGCATCCCAGGCCGTGTACCCGAAGCCGTCGGGCCGGCCGCCGAAGTCCGCGAGGAACAGGGTGGCGTGCTCGTTTCGGTCGAGCTCACGCACCTGGGCCGCCGTACCGTTGCCGCGCCGCACGGCGAGCGTCGCCACCCGCGGGTCGGTCAGGAAGACCAGCCGGTTCGCGAGCATCCCCGTGTCGTCGGCCGGGTCGCCGTTGAGCAGCTCCCGGCTCTCCACGAGCGAGGGGCCGAGCCCCATCGGCCAGACCGGTACCGGCTCGCAGCGCAGCCGCACCGTCCGGTCGCCGGAGTGGGCGAGCGCGGTGCAGTACTCGGTGCCCTGGAGGTAGCCGACCGCCCGCAGCGTCTCGCCGTCGCGGGTGATCGTGCCGAGCACGGGCAGCTCACGTCCGGGCCGCGTCGTCGACATGGCGGCAGCCGCCGACCCGCCGTTCGACTGGGACGGCGAGGACGAGTCCTGGTTCGCCACCACCGGGACGAACACCGCGGTCACGACGACGGCCGCGGCGGCCGCGGTCAAGGCCGGCGCGCGGCGCCGCGCCCGGCGGCGGGCGGCGAGCCGGCGGTCCAGCTCCGCCTTCGGGTCGTCGCTGGACGCCACCTCTTCGGCGAGGACGCCGAGCCCCGCCCGCAGCCGCTCTTCGATGTCCGGCATCAGCGTTCCTTCCCGTCTGCCTCCGGCCAGGCCTTGCGCAGGTTCGCGAGCGCGTGGTTGGCCGTCGCCTTCACGGTGCCGACCGCGATGCCGAGGGTCTCGGCGATCTGGTTCTGGTCGAGGTCGAGCCAGTACCGCAGCACCAGGACCTGCCGCTGGCGGCGCGGCAGCGTCGCCAGGACATCGCGCAGCCGGTGGTGGTCCTGCCCGGCCAGCACCTCGGCCTCGGCCGACGCCGCGTCGAGCTGCCGGTCCTGCGGAGCGGTGCGCACGACCCGCAGGTGACGCAGCCGCGAGCGGGACAGGTTCACCACGGTCCGGCGCAGGTAAGGCAGCGCGAGGTCCTCGCTCGCAAGCGATTGCCACCGGCCGTGCAGCCGCACGAACGACTCCTGCGCGATGTTCTCCGGATCGTCCGCGCCGAGCAGGAACGCGAGCCGCTTCATCGCCTCGAACGCCTCGTCGAACAGGGCCGCGAAGACGGCGTCGAACCCCGCACCGGCGTCGGTACGGGGTTCGCGCGTGCTGTCGGTCGCCGTGTCCACGCCCCCTTGACGCCTGCCACGGCTCCCGGGTTTAGCGCAGAAGCCGATCTCCTCCCGGACGAGGACCGCCGTGCCACGGCCGGGCAGGAACTCGCGCTCCATGATCAGCAGCTTGCCGACGAACGACGCGTTGCCCGTGTGCCGGTGCCGGTCGTGCTCGCGCGGTAGGCGTAGGTCCACACCCGGCGCAGCGCCGTGTCGAGGTCCGGCACCACCTTCTGCGCGCCGACCCCCCAGATCGTCCGCTCCGCGCCGGCCGCGTACGGGCCGAGCTGGCTGCCGCTCGCCGACGCGGCCACGAGCGCCGTCCTCGGTGACCGCGTGCACGCTGCCGACGATCACTTCCGGAGCCGCGCCCATGGCGATCATCGTGCGGATGTCGGCCGGGTCTACGTCGGCGAGGTCGGGCGCGCACCCGACCGGAAGTCGCCCGCCGTGTCCACGTCCGCCTGGATTCCGGAGATCAGCATCGTCTCGCTCACCGCGGTGAACACGGACCTGTCGCGCGGCAGCAGCCAGCGGACCAGCACCCGGGCCTGCGCCGCGGTGTACACGACGTGCGCGGTGTAGCCGCGTTCGGTCAGGCCCTTCGCGGCGCGGCTCAGCTGTGCACGGCTCGCCGGCACGGCGAAGGACTCGTCGATCGGCAGCGGCTCGATCTCGGTCTCGGTCGTGTTCCCCTGACCGCCACCCTGCGCGCGCTCGAGCGTGACAGCCTCGTGCACCGCACGATCCACCCGGTCGTGCCGCCGCGCGTCGACTACCGGCTGACCGCCCTCGGCCTGACCCTGCTCGACACCGTCTGCACACTCATGGGCTGGGCCGTCGACCACGCCGACGACATCGACGAGGCGCGCGCCGCGTACGACGCGCGCCTCGAGAGGTGAGCGCTCAG
Source organism: Actinophytocola sp. (assembly GCF_036555685.1). GTDB lineage: Bacteria > Actinomycetota > Actinomycetes > Mycobacteriales > Pseudonocardiaceae > Actinophytocola. Next base: position 47,463 of record NZ_DATBKY010000019.1, read on the forward strand.
CGGTCGACCTCGCCCGCGATGAACTTCTCCACCGCCTCGTAGGCGACCGAGTCCGAGTACTGCTCGGGCGGGGACTTCATGAAGTACGACGACGCCGACAGGATCGGGCCGCCGATGCCGCGGTCCAGCGCGATCTTCGCGGCCCGCACCGCGTCGATGATCACGCCCGCGGAGTTCGGCGAGTCCCAGACCTCCAGCTTGTACTCGAGATTCAGCGGCACGTCGCCGAAGGCCTTGCCCTCCAGCCGCACGTAGGCCCACTTGCGGTCGTCCAGCCACGGCACGTGGTCGGAGGGCCCGATGTGGACGGACGCGCGCTCCATCTCGTGCGGGATCTGCGAGGTCACCGACTGCGTCTTGGAGATCTTCTTCGACTGGAGCCGCTTGCGCTCCAGCATGTTCATGAAGTCCATGTTGCCGCCGAAGTTGAGCTGGTACGTGCGCAGCAGCTCGACCCCGCGGTCCTCGAAGAGCTTGGCCAGCACCCGGTGCGTGATGGTGGCGCCCACCTGGGACTTGATGTCGTCGCCCACGATCGGCAGGCCGGCCTCGGTGAACTTGGCCGCCCACTGCGGGTCCGAGGCGATGAACACCGGCAGCGCGTTGACGAACGCCACGCCCGCGTCGATCGCGCACTGCGCGTAGAACCGGTCCGCCTCCTCCGAGCCGACGGGCAGGTAGGACACCAGCACGTCCGCCTTCGCCTCGCGCAGCGCCGTGACGACGTCGACGGGGGACTCGTCGGACTCGGTGATGATGTCCTGGTAGTACTCGCCGAGACCGTCGAACGTGTGGCCGCGCTGGACGCTCACCCCGAGCGGCGGCACGTCGCAGATCTTGATCGTGTTGTTCTCGCTCGCCACGATCGCCTCGGACAGATCGCGGCCGACCTTCTTGGCGTCCACGTCGAACGCGGCGACGAACTCGACGTCACGCACGTGGTAGTCCCCGAACTGCACGTGCATCAGGCCAGGGACGCGGGTGGCCGGGTCGGCATCGCGGTAGTAGTGCACTCCCTGCACCAACGACGCCGCGCAGTTGCCGACGCCGACGATGGCCACCCGGACACTGCGGCGCTGTTCGCCCATGCCGGTTCTCCTTCTCGCTGTGTTGATCTCGCTCGGTCTCACTGTTCGTTCCGTGGACGCCCCTGTACCACGGATGTGCGTGCACAGATCCGCGCTGACCTGCCGGCGCCCGGCTCGCTCGCTACGGGCCGCCGTCCTGCCGTTCCTTCTGCTCCCTCTGTTCGGTCGCGATGAGCTCGTTGAGCCAGCGGACCTCCCGCTCGCTGTGCTCGAGCCCGAGTCGGTGCAACTCGCGGGTGTAGCGGTCGATCTGCTCACCCGCGCGCGCCATCGAGGAGCGCAGCCCTTCCCGTCGTTCCTCCACCCGGCGCCTGCGGCCCTCCAGAATGCGCATCCTGATCTCGGCCGGTGTCCGCGAGAAGAACGCCATGTGGACACCGAAGCCGTCGTCGTCGTACGCCTGCGGTCCGGCGTCCGCCAGCATGTCGGCGAACCGTTCCTTGCCCTCGGCCGTCAGCTTGTAGACCCGCTTGGCCCGCTTTCCCCAGCTCCTGGCCCCGCGGTCGTCGACGCCGGAGCCGGCCTCGACCGCCGGGGTCTCCTCGACGATCAGCCCGGCCTTCAGCAGCCGGCGCAGCGTGGGGTACAGCGAGCCGTAGGAGAACGTCCGCAACGTGCCGAGCATGTCGTACAGCCGTTTACGCAGCTCGTACCCATGCATCGGGGCCTCGTGCAACAGCCCGAGGATCGCGAACTCGAGCACCGGCGCCCTTTCTCGTGCTGATGTGTCGTGTGGTTCGACCTACCGATCCACTATATCGCGCCGATACATCAGCGACACGTCCACAAAGTGGACGTGGGCTTGATCACCGGTGTCCGGGCGTTACGGAAAAGATTCACGGACGATCACCTGGCCGCTCGCGAACAAGATCGCTGGTCAGATCACGGCTACGACGCAGAGTGGCGACGCGCCCGCGTGCCGTTATGCCAAACAGCATCTCGACGTGATAACGGCGCCGCGTACGCTGTGGGTCGTGCAAACACAGCGCCAGGTGGTTGACTACGCGCTGCAGCGCAAGTCGCTGCTCGCGGAGGTCTACGCTGGCCGCGTCGGCACCATGGAGGTGTGCGACGCCAACCCCTACTTGCTGCGCGCGGCCAAGTTCCACGGCGCCCCGAGCGACGTGACCTGTCCCGTCTGCCGCAAAGAGCCTGTTACCAGGGTGTCCTGGGTCTATGGTGACGCGCTGAAGCATGCGTCGGGATCGGCGAGGGCCCCCGAGGAACTCGCCAGGATGGCGAACCTCTTCGAGGAGTTCACCGTGTATGTGGTGGAGGTATGTCGTACCTGCGGGTGGAACCACCTGGTGCAGTCATACGTCCTGGGTACGCGTGGACTCGAGGATGATCGAAAGCCACGTAGAAGGACCGCGGCGGAGTGAGCCATCACGACGTCGTGAATGACCACCGCACGGCGCGTTCGCCCACCGCGCCGCTCTGGGAGGCCTGTAAGTGAACGACCACCACAGCCACCGGCGAGGTGCCAGCTCGCCGGCGTGGCCATCTGGCGACGACCCCGACTCGCCCGCCAACCGCGCTGAGCCCCAGGAGCGCACCGGCTTCTGGAGCCCGCTGTGGGACGACGACGAGCATCCCGCGGGCGGTCCGCACGTCGGCGGCCGGACCAACGGGCGGGGCGGCGCCCACCACGTCCGGCCCGCGACGAACGGGTCCAACGGCTCCAACGGACGCGCGGCCCACCGCCTGCCCGACGACGATCCACGCGCCGGCGCCAACGGCGCACACCACGCGGCGCCGCCGCCGCGGGCCGCGCGTCCGTCGAGCAGCCCGGCCTGGCCGACCGAGGAGCCGCCGGCCCCGCCGCAGCGCCCGAACGGCCGTCCGAACGGTGCCGCCACGAACGGTGCCCACCCCAACGGCGCCCACCCCAACGGCGCCCGGCCGCAGCCCGGCCAGTCGACGCGTGTCGTCCACCCGCGCCCGGCCGGTCCCCCGCGTCCCGGAGGTCCCGGTGGCCGCCCCGGTCCCGGTGGGCCGGGCATTCCGGACGGCCCGACCGAGCACCTGTCTCCCGTGCACGGGTTCAACAAGCCCGAGCCGGAGCTGCTGACCCACCGCGAGCTCGACTACGACGACGGCCGGTACGAGGAAGAGGACTACGAGCCGCAGGGCCTCTACACCGACCAGGACGTCCCGCTCAGCGAGGACCAGCGCCGCCGGCGCCGCAAGAAGGTCTGGCGCCGCGTCCGCCGGGCGGCCTACGTGGCCACCGCGCTCATGATCATCGGCCCGATGATCGGGTTCTTCGTCGCCTACCAGATGGTCGACGTGCCGTCGCCGGAGTCGGTGCGGCAGAACCAGGGCCAGACGGTGACGCTGCAGTTCGCCAACCGGGCGCAGATGGGCAAGGTGGTTCCGCAGGGCGGCGAGAACCGCACGCTCGTCAAGTACGAGGACATCCCGAAGGACGTCCTGCACGCGGTGTTCGCCGCGGAGGACGCCGACTTCATGACCAACCCGGGCTTCGACATCTCGGGTGTGCTGCGCGCCGGCTGGAACCAGCTGACCGGCGGCGAGGGCGGTGGCTCGACCATCACCCAGCAGTACGTGAAGAAGGCCACGGGCAACGAGCAGAAGACCGTCACGCGCAAGGCGCTCGAGGTGGTCACGGCCTACAAGATGAACAACACCTATCCCAAGGAAGAGATCATCACGGCCTACCTCAACACCGTCTACTTCGGACGGAGCGCGTACGGCATCTCCGCCGCCGCCCAGGCCTACTACAACAAGCCGCTCAAGAAGGTCACCGCCGAGGAGGCGGCCCTGCTGGCGGGCATGATCCAGAACCCGAGCCGCTACAAGGACCAGGACTACATGCAGCGGCGCTGGAACTACGTGATGGACCAGATGGTCTCGCACAACTGGTTCCCCGCGGACAAGCGCAGGGACGCGAAGTTCCCGACGATGTCCGACCTGGACAAGGCCCGGCCCGGCGCCATCACCGGCCCGGCCGCGCACATCAAGAACGCGGTGATCAAGGAGCTCCAGGAGCGGGCCGGCATCAGTGAGGACGAGCTCTACGAGAAGGGCTACACGATCCGCACCACGATCGACCGGCGCGCCCAGGCCGCGGCCCAGGCGGCGATGAAGGAAGTGATGACGGGCCAGCCGAAGAACATCCGGCCCGCGCTCGTGGCGGTGAACCCGAAGAACGGCGCCGTGCTGGCCTACTGGGGCGGCTCGAACGGCGCCGGCCTGGACTGGGCGGCGACGAGGCAGGAGCCCGGTTCCTCGTTCAAGCCGTTCGACCTCGTCGCGCTGCTCGAGAAGGGCAAGGGCCTCGCCGAGCGGTACGACGGCACGTCCGGCCGGATGTTCCCGGGCCGCACGGCGCCGGTGCGCAACTCCGGCGGCGCGTCCTGTGGCACGCAGTGCACCGTGGCCGAGGCCATGAAGCGCTCCATCAACACGGTGTTCTACGACGTCGCCGTCAACACGGTCGGCACCAACAGCGTGTGGCGGGCCGCGAAGCAGGCCGGCATCACCTCCGACCTCAACGGCAAGGCCGCCGACGACCTGGCGCCGGACGGCAACATCGCCATCGGCGGTGGTGACACGCAGGTGTCGACGCTGGAGATGGCGTCGGCGTACGCGACGTTCGCGGCCGACGGCACGTACCGCAAGCCGCACCTCGTGTCCCAGGTCCTCTGGCCGGACGGCAAGCTCAAGTGGCAGGCCCCGGACGAGGACAAGCCGGCGTTCGACCCCAACGACTCGAGCAGGAACCACCAGATCGCCCGCAACGTGACCGAGTCGCTCAAGCCGGTGATCGAGTACTCGCACCTCAAGTGCCCGGGTGAGCAGGTCTGCGCCGGCAAGACCGGCACGCACCAGTTCGTCGGCGCGGCCGAGGAGAACGCGAAGGCGTGGATGGTCGGCTACACGCCGCAGGTCTCCGCGGCGGTGTCGATGGGTGCCGAGTCGCCGAAGGGCAAGCAGATGCCGCTACGCAACGCCGACGGCAACATCGTGTACGGCAGCGGCCTGCCGGGCGCGGTCTGGCAGGAGTTCATGCAGCGGTATCTGGACAACGTGAAACCGGAGGACTTCGGCGAGTTCGAGGCCATCGGCGAGGACTTCCATGACGTCGACCAGACGCAGGAGAACAAGCCGGACGAGGACAACCGGGATGACGGGCGCGGCCGCGGCCGCGACGACGGGCGCGGAAACGGGAACGGCAACGGGAACGGCGGCGGCGGCAAGCCGAGCCAGTCCGAGACCCAGCAACCGAGCATCCCCGGTGGACCGGATCCGTCCGATCCGGGCGGCGACCCCGACCCGTCCGGTCCGGTGTTCCCGCCGATCGGATGACAGGTAGCCGCACGGCCGTGGACGCTGCCCCGTAGCATCGCCCGCGTGCCAGGTGAGAGCGATCGCGACGGCCCCGCCGAAGATCGCGCCGACGAGCGCGACGGCGGGGTCGTCGGCTCTTCGGCTCCGGTGCACGCTCCGGTAGACGCTCCGGTAGACGTCGACGAGGAGGTCGACGAGGAGGTCGGCGACACCGCGACGCTGACCCCGGCCGAGCGCGTGATCCCGACGTGGACCGAGCCGCTCGCGACGGCGGCGAGCGCGCCGATCGGCGGACCGCTGGGCCGGCACGCGGCGATCGGCCGGCACTGGTTCTGGACGCCGCTGCGAGTGGCGCTGCTGATCGCCGTCATCGGCCTGGCGATCGGCTGGTTCGGCAAGGCGGCGTGCGTCCAGCAGTACTACAACGAGGACTCGAAGAAGCTCGAGCTCGACTGGCGGTCGAACCGGCCGTTCACCGCCATGTGCTACTCGGACATCATCCCGCTGTACTCGGCGGAGCGGCTGAACGAGGGCGGCTTCCCGTACAAGACGAGCTGGATCGACGACGAGGGCAAGCCGACCGCGCACGTGCGGTACATGGAGTACCCCGTGCTCACCGGGCTCTTCCAGTGGGTCAACGCCAAGCTGGCCGACGGCTGGCTCGCGATCGCCGGCGCCGGCTGGCTGCCCACCGGCCTCGCGGTCACGGTGTTCTTCGACATCTCCGCGTTCTGGCTGGCGCTCGCCTGGCTGGTGACGATCTGGGCGGTGACCAGAACCGCCCGGCGACGCCCGTGGGACGCGGCCCTGATCGCGGCGTCGCCGCTGCTGCTGGTCCACGCGTTCACCAACTTCGACACGCTGGCGACCGCCTTCGCCGCGACCGGCATCCTCGCCTGGGCGCGGAAGAAACCGGCGCTCGCGGGCGTGCTGCTGGGCCTCGGCGGTGCGGCGAAGCTGTATCCGCTGTTCGTCCTCGGCCCGCTGCTCGTGCTCTGCCTGCGCGCGGGCCGCATGCGCGACTGGGCGCGAACCGCGCTCGCCGCGATCATCGCGTGGGCGGTGGTCAACCTCCCGATCATGCTCGGGTACCCGCGCGGCTGGTGGGAGTTCTTCCACCGCAACAGCTTGCGCGGGGCGGATCCGGACTCGCTGTACAACGTGGTCAGCCAGTTCACCGGCTGGGCGGGCTTCGACGGCCGGCTCGGGTTCGGCCAGACACCGGTGTGGCTGAACGCGGTGAGCGGGCTGCTGTTCGTCGTCTCCTGCGCGATCATCGCGTTCATCGCGTTGCAGGCCCCGGTCCGGCCGCGGCTGGCGCAGCTGAGCTTCCTCGTGGTGGCGGCGTTCCTGCTGACCAACAAGGTGTGGAGCCCGCAGTACTCGCTGTGGCTCGTGCCGCTGGCCGTGCTCGCGGTGCCCCGGTGGCGGATCCTGCTCGCCTGGATGACGCTCGACGCGCTGGTGTGGGCGCCCCGGATGATGTTCTACCTCGGCGACGACAAGAAGGGCCTGCCGATCGACTGGTTCCTGTCGTTCGTCGTGCTACGCGACCTCGCGGTGCTGGGCCTCTGCGTGCTCGTCGTGTACGAGATCTACCACCCGGCCCGCGACCTCGTCCGCCAGGGCGCGGGCGGCGTCCCGTTGGACGACCCGGCGGGCGGCGTGCTGGACGGCGCCCCGGACCGCCTGACCCTGACCGTGACCGGCTTCCGCCGGGCGAACGCACCCGCGCGGTAGCGGCTCAGGTGGCCAGCGCGCTGCGGCGGCCCGGCGGTTCGCCGGTGCCCTCGGCAAGCGGGTCGTCGTCCACTGTGGACCTCGCGACCAGGAACGCGTAGAACAGGCCCACCAGCAGCACCGCGCGGCCCCACACGCCGACCATGACCGCCTGGGCGGCCAGACCGTCGTAGATGCCGCCGTGCTTGCCGTAGAAGATCTCGTAGTACCAGCGGAAGATGCCGATCCCCATCGCGAGGTCGGCCAGGAAGTACGCGAGGATCCAGCCCCACCTGATCCGCAGCAGCACGAACATGGGCACGAGCCAGAGCGTGTACTGCGGCGAGTGCACCTTGTGCAGCAGCAGGAACCCGCAGAGCATCGCCGCGGACACCGCCACCCACGGGTACGTGCCCTCCTTCACGTACCGCCGCCAGCCCAGCGCGCACGCGATCACGAACGACACGAGCATCAGCGTCGGCGACAGCACGCCGATCAGGTCCTGCACCGGCTTGTTGTCCGGGTCCGAGTACGGGCGCAGCCCCCAGAACCAGATGGAGTTCGTCGTGATGTCGGCCTTGCGCTGCAGCTGGAAGGTGAACGACGCCTTCCACCCCTCGAAGCCCGCCAGCGCGAACGGCACGTTCACGACGACCGCGGTGATCAGGGCGGTCAGCGCGATCTGGCACGCGGCGAGCCAGTCCGGCACCTTGCGAGTGGCCTCCCGGCCGCCGCGACCGCCGGTGAGCACGTAGAGCATCAGCGGCAGCACGAAGATCGCCGGGTACACCTTGAACGCGAAGCCGAGGCCGAGCAGCACGGCCGCCGCCGTGGCGCGGGTCAGCAGCGGCCGGTCCACGCCGCGCTTGCCCCAGCCGCGGTGCACGACGTAGACCGCCGCGACCGCACACGCCACGACCGGGAGCTCCCAGTTGTGGAAGGCGTACAGGACGAGCGGCGGCCCGATCGCCCACAGCAGGGCTCGCCACCGGGACAACTTGCCGAGGAACCACGCGGTCAGCAGCCCGAACGGGGCCAGCACGAGCGCGGAGTAGAGGAGGAACTGGGCGTCGGTGTTCGCGAACAGCGCCGAGGCCCAGATGATCACGCCGGTCAGCACGGGGTACTCGACGACGCCGCCGACCGGCTGGCCGTCCGGGGTCAGCGCGCCGTCGACGTAGGGAAAGACGTGCCGGTCGATGTCCCGGCCGATCCACAGGAACTGGATGTCGGAGTAGCAGACGTCCTGCTTGCTGCGCTTGTCGTAGTCCGGGCCGCTGCGCCCGAGCTTGTCGTACTCCGGGCCGGTGCAGCGGTCCTTGTTGAGGAAGCCGAGCAGCAGCGTGACGCCGCAGAGCGCGACGAGGACGACGAGCGCGAGGGTGCCGAACCGGCGGGCCGGGCCCCTGCGGCGCGGGCGCGGCGGCACCTCCCCGTCAGGGAGATCCTCGGACATCCGCTCGTCCGCCATCCCTGACGAGTTCCTCTCCTCCTCCGGCGAGGCGTCGACTCCGCCGGCCGGCAGGCTGCTCACCGTCCCGTGGCCTCGCGCAGGAACGCGATGTCCTCCGCCTGGCCGTCGGCCGGGGTCTCCACCACGACCGGCGAGCCGGCCTCCTTGGCCACCGCCGCCAGCAGTTCGGGATCGATCATGCCAGTCTTGATGTTGGCGTGGCGGTCCCGGGCGGAGTCGAACTCGTCGCGGGAGCTGTTGAGGTGGACCAGGTCGATGCGGCCGGTGATCGCCTTGACCCGGTCGACGATGCCGGCGAGGTCCTCGCCCGCCGCGTGGGCGTGGCAGGTGTCGAGGCAGAACCCCGCGCCGAACTGGCCGACCTCGTCCCACAGCCGGGCCAGCATGTCGAACTTGCGGGCCATGGCGTTGTCGCCGCCCGCGGTGTTCTCGATCAGGATCGGCAGCGGGAAGCCGCCGGCCTCGGCCTGGCGCTCGAAGAACTTGCGCCAGTTGACCAGGCCTTGCGCCGGGTCCTCGTCCCTGACGACGTGCCCGCCGTGGACGATGAGTCCCTTCGCGCCGGTGGCCGCGGCCGACTGGGCGTACTGGGTGACGGTCTTGCGCGAGGGGATGCGGATGCGGTTGTTCGTCGACGCGATGTTGACCGGGTACGGCGAGTGGACGAACACCTCGATGCCGGCCTCGCGGAGCGCGTCGGCCTGCGGGTGCGGCGGCTGCGCCTTCCAGCTCTGCGGGTCGCCGAGGAAGAACTGAACGACATCCGCGCCTCGCTCGCGCGCGGCGCCGAGCGGGTCGTCGCTGTGGATGTGGGCGCCGATGCTCATGGCCCGCGAGCGTAGTCGCCGTGTCCGACACAAACCTGAGGTGCCTGCTCGTTTGTGACTACTCCGGTCGGCCTACCCCGGACGGGTCCACCTGCGGCCTGGAATCGATTCGCCTGGTCACCGTCACCGCGGCCGGGTTACCTTCGTTAGGTCTGGTAGGTGCTTACCCCACCGGAGCAGGACCGGGAGGACAAGATGCGAGGGCGTGTACGTGCCTTGGTGGCCGCGGCCGCACTCGTACTCGGCGTCTCCGTGACCGGGCTGGCGGCGAGCGGCACGGCCAGCGCGTCGCAGCCCATCGTGGTCGGCGACTGCTCCACCACCGTGCGCGGTGAGCCGGGCACACCGCTGGCGATGAGCTCGGCCGCGGTGCTATCGCCGGTGATGAACGTCGTCGAGGCCATCCCGCTGCTCGGCAAGGGCCTGGCCGACCAGATCCGCGCCCGCGTCTCGAGCATGGGGAACATCCCGCTGGGCACCGTGCCGAGCGCGGACACCTCGATCTCCGGCGGCACGATCGCCGCGGCCGCCGTGCCTCGCATCAAGGCCGCGATCCAGAGCATCCCGCTCATCGGCCCGGTGCTCGGCGAGATCGTGAGCGGCGTGCAGGGTGCGCTCTCCTCGGGCTGCGGCATCGTCGTCGACGTCCTGAACACCGCCGCCGCGCCCGTGCAGGACGGCACGAAGGCCGTCGCCGGCACCTCCGAGAAGGTGGTCGGCGGGCTCGTCCCCGGGGGCGGCGGCTCGGCTCCGGGTGGTGGCAACGGCCCAGGTACCGGCACGCCGGGTGGCGGCAACGGCCCGGGCGCCGGCAACCCCGGCACGAACATGCCCGGCCCCAACTCCCCGCCGGTCGGCGGCTACGAACCCGGTGGCTGGTCGCTCTACCAGCCGGGCCTGTGGAACTTCGGCCGCTGGCCGATGGCCGACTACGGCTCGGTCCCGTTCGCGCAGGCCGGCCTGTTCTCCCCGTCGCCGGGCGTCCGCTACGGCGGCAGCGTGCCGGGCTACACGCCGGAGTTCGGCATCCTCGGCACGGACAACAAGGGCGACGGCGTCCAGGCGGCCGGCCGCGCGGAGGCGCTGACCCCGCCGGAGGGCCAGAAGATCGCCCTCCCGGTGCTGCTCGCGGTGCTCGCCCTGTCCGTGGTGACCGCGGCGCTCGTGCGCACCTGGGTGCTGCGCCGGGCCCCGGGTGTGGCCCTGTAGCCTGTCTTCCGCAAGACCCCTCCTGCCACGGAGAGTCCGTGGCCGCCGAGTCCACAGGAGGTGAGTGGTCTTCATGCGTCATTACGAGGTCATGGTCATCCTCGACCCCACTCTCGACGAACGCACGGTCCAGCCGTCGTTGGACACCTTCCTCAACGTCATCCGCACTTCCGGCGGCAACGTGGAGAAGGTCGACGTGTGGGGCAAGCGTCGGTTGTCGTTCGAGATCAAGAAGCACACCGAGGGCATCTACGCGGTGCTCGACGTGAACGCGGATCCGGACGCGGTGAAGGAGCTGGACCGCCAGCTCGGTCTCCAAGAGTCGGTGCTGCGGACTAAGGTCCTGCGGCGCGACCCCGCGGGGGCCTGAGACCGGGAGGTACAGCAATGGCCGGCGACACCGTCATCACAGTGATTGGCAACCTGACCGCCGATCCGGAGCTGCGGTTCACGCAGTCCGGCGCGGCGGTGGCCAACTTCACCGTCGCCTCGACGCCTCGAACCTTCGACCGCCAGTCGGGCGAGTGGAAGGACGGCGAGGCGCTTTTCCTGCGGTGCAACATCTGGCGGCAGTCCGCTGAGAACGTGGCCGAGTCGCTTACGCGCGGCGCTCGCGTCATCGTCAGCGGCAGGCTCAAGCAGCGCTCCTTCGAGACCCGCGAGGGCGAGAAGCGCACTGTCGTGGAGCTGGAGGTCGACGAGATCGGCCCGTCCCTGCGGTACGCCACCGCGAAGGTCAACAAGGTGAGTCGCGGCAGCGGCGGGGGCGGCTATGGCGGCGGCTCCGGCGGCGCGCCCGCCGACGACCCGTGGGGCTCCGCGCCGCCCGCCGGCTCCGGCGGCGGCTTCAGCGACGAGCCCCCGTTCTGACCGGACACGCACCGCACCAAGACCAACTGACTGACTGAAGTATCGGGAGAGACCAATCGTGGCCAAGCCACCCATTCGCAAGCCCAAGAAGAAGGTTTGCGTGTTCTGCAAGTCGAAGAAGTCCGACGCGCAGCTGATCGACTACAAGGACACCACGCTGCTGCGGAAGTACATCTCCGACCGCGGCAAGATCCGCGCCCGCCGGGTCACCGGCAACTGCAGCCAGCACCAGCGCGACGTCGCCATCGCGGTGAAGAACGCGCGGGAGATGGCGCTGCTGCCCTACACCTCGACCGCGCGCTGATCAGGAGTCCGCAGATGAAACTCATCCTCACCGCCGACGTGGCCGGCCTCGGTGGGCCGGGCGACATCGTCGAGGTCAAGGACGGCTACGGGCGCAACTACCTGCTGCCGCGCTCGCTCGCGATCGTCGCCTCCAAGGGCGCCGAGAAGCAGGTGCAGACCATCCGCCGCGCGCAGCAGGCCCGGGCCATCCGGGGCCTGGACCACGCGCGGGAGGTCAAGGCCGCGCTCGAGGGCATCGGCCCGGTACCGCTGAAGGCCAAGGCCGCGGCCGGGTCGGGCAAGCTGTTCGGTTCGGTCACCACGGCCGACATCGTCAACGCGGTCAAGGCGGCCGGCGGCCCGGTGCTCGACAAGCGCACCGTCGAGCTGTCCGGTCATATCAAGACCGTCGGCAAGCACTCCGTCAACGTGCGGCTGCACCCGGAGGTCACCGCGGCGTTCAAGGTCGAGGTCACCGCCAGTTGATCTGACGGAGAGTAACTGCTCTCGCTTCAGCCCCGTGTCGGGTTCCCTGAGCTCGATACGGGGCTGGCTGCGTTACAGAGTTATCCACATGTGGGTTAACCCGTCGGCGAGCGCGCCGCGCGACACGCCGACGAGGCGATTTCTCACGACACGCCGGGTCTGAGACGGATAGTTTTTCCACAAGCTGTACACAGCCCTTGACCTGGCCGTATATCTCCCGTTGAGCAACCTGTCCACAAGTTGTCCCCACCGGGATTCACGCCTGTGGTTCGTTGCCCGGCGGCATCCCCAGGTTGTCCACAGAAGCGTCCCCAACGGCGTTTGGCACGGCACGACCGGCACCTCTAACCTCTCGTCCGGCTCCTCGCTCTGCGTAGCAACGAGTCCCGCGACACGCCGATGATCCTGGGGTTCTTTACGCACACGCGGCGGCCGCCTAGCGTGTAGTATCGAACACCCGTGCGATGAACTAGGAGGGGTTCTCGGTGGCGTTGACCGATGACCGTGCGCCAGCGACCGCCCCGGCGGAAGGTGCGCTCGACCGGCAACCGCCCCAGGATCTCGCCGCGGAGCAGAGCGTGCTCGGCGGCATGATGCTGTCGAAGGACGCCATCGCGGACGTCGTCGAGGTGCTGCGTCCCGGTGACTTCTACCGGCCGGCACACCAGGCGGTGTACGACTGCGTGCTCGACCTCTACGGCCGGGGCGAGCCGGCCGACGCGGTCACGGTGTCCGCCGAGCTGGAGCGGCGGGGGGAGCTGCGCCGGGTGGGCGGCGCGCCGTACCTGCACACGCTTATCGCGACGGTGCCGACGGCCGCGAACGCGGGGTACTACGCGGAGATCGTCGCGGAGAAGGCGATCCTGCGGCGGCTGGTCGAGGCCGGCACGCGGATCGTGCAGCTGGGCTACGCGGGCGCGGACGGCGCCGACGTGAACGAGGTCGTCGACCGCGCACAGTCGTCGATCTACGACGTCACCGAGCGCCGGATGAGCGAGGACTACGTCGCGCTCGAGGAGCTCCTGCAGCCGACGATGGACGAGATCGACGCGATCGCCTCCCGCGGTGGCTCGTCGCTCGGCGTGCCGACCGGCTTCGAGGATCTGGACGCGGTGACCAACGGCCTGCACCCCGGCCAGATGATCATCGTGGCGGCTCGGCCCGGTATCGGTAAGTCGACGCTGGGGCTGGACTTCGCGCGGTCGTGCTCGGTCAAGCACGGCATGACCAGCGTGATCTTCTCGCTGGAGATGAGCCGCACCGAGATCGTGATGCGCATGCTGTCCGCCGAGGCCAAGATCCGCCTCGCGGACATGCGCGGCGGCCGCATGACCGACGACGACTGGACCCGGCTCGCTCGGCGGATGAGCGAGGTCAGCGAGGCGCCGCTGTTCGTGGACGACTCGCCGAACATGACGATGATGGAGATCCGCGCGAAGGCGCGGCGGCTCAAGCAGCGGCACGACCTCAAGCTGGTCGTCGTCGACTACATGCAGCTGATGACGTCCGGCAAGCGTGTCGAGTCCCGCCAGCAGGAGGTGTCGGAGTTCTCCCGGCAGATCAAGCTCCTCGCCAAGGAGCTCGAAGTGCCGGTGGTGGCGATCAGCCAGCTGAACCGCGGGCCCGAGCAACGCACGGACAAGCGGCCGATGCTGTCGGACCTGCGTGAGTCGGGCTCCATCGAGCAGGACGCCGACATGGTCATCCTGCTCCACCGCCCCGACGCGTTCGAGCGCGACGACCCCCGCGCGGGCGAAGCCGATCTCATCCTCGCC
>NZ_DATBKY010000020.1:0-1975 GCF_036555685.1 Actinophytocola sp.
TCGCCCATGGCCGCCGCGCAGACCGCGGCGAGGAGCTCGTCACGATCAGCGAAGTGCCGGTAGGCCGCGTTAGGCACCACGCCCACCATCCGCGTCGCTTCCCGCAGCACAACGGCGTCCGGGCCGCCGGTGCGGGCCAGCTCGAGCCCGGCGGCGACCAGACCGTCGCGGACCGCGCCTCGCGGACGGCGCCTTCGCTCCGGGGCAGCCTGGTCATTCGCCTCTGCTGATCGAGTGGCCGTCACGGCGACAGGATAACAAAGTGGACGACGTCCACATCTCCTGTTAATGTGTACAGCGTCCACTAAATGCTGAAGGAGGCTCCAGATGGACAGGCACGACACGATGGATCCGCCGCGGCGGGACCGGGCGCTGGTGACGGCGGCGGAATGGTTCGGCAGCGGGCAGCGGATCCCTTACGACCCGGAATCCGCGCGGATCTTGACCGAGGAGGAGGCCGTCGCGATTCCGGGCGCGTTTCGAGTTTTCGAGCGCGTGCACGGCGTGGCGCGAGATGCGGACACCGTATGGCTCACGCTGCTGCCCGGCTTCCCGGAAGGCTCCTACGGCTGGGCGCAGGTGGACGGGATGGTCGGCGACGATATCGGCCCGCGGCTGTACGCCGAGCCGGTGGGGCAGGGTGACTCGGACAAGCCCCGGCACTACCCGTACTCCACCGTCGAGCGGGCGAACCTGGTCGAGGCGCTGTGGCGCCACCACCGCGTGCGCCGCACCGTCGTCGTGACCTTCGACTACACGTCGCTGGCGCTGCTCGAAGTGCTGCGCCGGCAGCTGGAGAGCCGCTCGCCAGAGCGGCCCGCATCGGCCGACTTCGGCGGGCCGGTGATCACGGCCGTCTTCATGGTGAACGGCGGCCTGTTCGCCGACGCACACACGCATCCGTGGCGCGGCACGCCGCTGCTGCGCACCCCGCTGGGCGCACTGGGGATGCAGCGGGCGCAACGCTCATCGCGTGTGTTCGGCACGGCGATGACCCGGGCGCGAATGTACTCCCGCGGACACCGTCCCTCCCCGGAGGAACTCGCCGAGATGTGGTCGGCGGTCACCCGGAGAGACGGAGCGGCATTCCTCCACAACGCCGCGGGGTTCGTCGGCGAGCACCGCCGCCAAGCGCAGCGCTGGGATCTGGCCTCGATCGCCCGTGACCTGCACGGCACGGTCGCCCTCTACGTCGGGGGGAGCGACGAGGACCCCTACGAGCACCGGCAGATCCCGGCCACCCGCGAGCGGGTGCATCAGGCCGAAGTCCTCACCTTCCCCGGCGGTCACCTAACTACGAGCGAGCACCCCGATCTCCTCGCCGCGGCCATCCGCGACATCGCAGTCCGCCACGGCGTGGGCACCCGGTCCGCTGTCCAGTGATAACCCTCCGAAACGGAACGGAACCACCATGACCAGAATGAAGCCCCTGCTCGAGCGCAATGAGCACTTCGCCCGTACCTATACCCCCGTGCCGCTCGGCCTGCCCGCGGCGCAGGTGCTCGTCGTCACCTGCCTCGACCACCGGGTCGACCCTGCCATTGTCCTCGGACTCCAGCTCGGAGACGCTCCGGTCATCCGCAACGCCGGGGGACGCGTTACCCAGGCCGTCATCGACGACATCGCTTTCCTCGCCTTCCTCGCTGGGCAGCTGTTCGGCCGTCAGGGCCCGGCAGACACGCTCTTCGAGGTCGCGGTCGTTCACCACACGCAATGCGGAACCGGTTTTCTCGCTGACCCCGATTTCCGGCGTCGGGCCGCCGAGGCGACCGGAGTCCCCGAGGCAACGCTGGACGCCTCCGCCGTCGCCGACCCGCACCTCACCGTCAAGACCGACGTCGAGCGCCTGCTCGCCTCGCCGCTGCTCTCACCGAAGGTGAGCGTGTCCGGCCACGTCTACGACATCGCCACCGGACGCGTCACCACCACTGTGGAGGCCCGGCACCCGTAGTGGCCTCGCAGGTTAATCGGCATC
>NZ_DATBKY010000021.1:0-2121 GCF_036555685.1 Actinophytocola sp.
GTCGTTGATCTCCATCGCCCGGTTGATCACCCGGTCGACGTCCTCTTTGGACTCACAGCGTAGCCCCGCACAGCCGAGCGCCTCCGCGAGCAGGGTGAAGTCGGGGATGCGGTGCTTGTGCGTGCCGAGGTCGGTCTGCGAGTAGCGCTCGGAGTAGAAGAGGTTCTGCCACTGGCGGACCATGCCCAGGTTGCCGTTGTTGATGACCGCGACCTTGATCGGCGCGCCCTCGATCGCACAGGTGGCGAGCTCCTGGTTGGTCATCTGGAAGCAGCCGTCGCCGTCGATCGCCCAGACGACCCTGTCCGGCTTGCCGAACTTGGCCCCCATCGCGGCGGGCACCGCGAAGCCCATCGTGCCGAGCCCCCCGGAGTTGATCCACGTGGCGGGCTTCTCGTAGGAGATGAACTGGGCGGCCCACATCTGGTGCTGGCCCACGCCCGCGGCGTAGACCGCGTCCGGGCCGGCGATCCGGCCGATCCGTTCGATCACGTACTGCGGGGACAGCGAGCCGTCCTCGGGCCACTCGTAGCCGAGCGGGAACGTCTCGCGTATCGAGTCGAGCTGCTGCCACCACGCCGTCAGGTCGGCCGGGCCGCCCTTCGGGCCGTACTCGGCACGCACCGCGTTGACCAGCTCGGCGATGATCTCCTTGCAGTCGCCGACGATCGGCACGTCCGCGCGCCGGTTCTTGGAGATCTCCGCCGGGTCGATGTCGGCGTGCACGACCTGGGCGTCCGGCGCGAACGTCGCCAGCTGGCCGGTGACCCGGTCGTCGAAGCGGGCCCCGAGCGCGATGAGCAGGTCGGCCTTCTGCATGGCGGCCACGGCGGCGACCGAGCCGTGCATGCCGGGCATGCCGAGGTGC
The DNA here is from genome assembly GCF_036555685.1 of Actinophytocola sp. Lineage (GTDB taxonomy): Bacteria > Actinomycetota > Actinomycetes > Mycobacteriales > Pseudonocardiaceae > Actinophytocola. The sequence continues at coordinate 869 of NZ_DATBKY010000021.1, forward strand.
TGGCGGTGCGAGTCGGGGAACGCGCCGCGGGCCATCAGCGTGGTGACCACCGGGATCCCGGTCAGCTCGGCGAGCGTCGCGAGCTCCGCCGAGGCGTGCGCCTTGATCACGCCGCCACCGACGTAGAACACCGGCCGCCGCGCGTTCGTGATCAGCTTCGCGGCCTCGCGGACCTGCTTGCCGTGCGGGCGCGTGGTCGGCTTGTACCCGGGCAGCCGCATCTCCGCAGGCCAGGCGAACGACGTGGTCTCCTGCAGGACGTCCTTGGGGATGTCGACGAGCACCGGTCCCGGCCGGCCGGTCCTGGCCAGGTGGAACGCCTCGGCGATGGTCCGCGGGATCTCCGCGGGGTCGGTGACGAGGAAGTTGTGCTTGGTGATCGGCAGCGTGATGCCGCAGATGTCGGCTTCCTGGAACGCGTCGGTCCCGATGAGCGCGCGGGTCTGCTGCCCGGTGATCGCGACGACCGGGACGGAGTCCATGTTGGCGTCGGCGAGCGGGGTGACCAGGTTGGTCGCGCCGGGGCCGGAGGTCGCCATGCAGACGCCGACCTTGCCGGTGGCCTGCGCGTACCCGGTGGCCGCGTGGCCCGCGCCCTGCTCGTGGCGGACGAGGACGTGGCGGACCTTGGTCGAGTCGAGCAGCGGGTCGTAGGCCGGCAGGATCGTGCCGCCGGGAATGCCGAACACCACCTCGACGCCTACCGCCTCGAGCGACCGGACGAGCGACTGGGCGCCGCTCACCCGGACGGGTGTCCCCGTCGGGGGCGCGGGCTTGGGTCGGGGGGACCTGGCGGGTCCCGGTGTCGCGGCGACCGGGTTGGGCCGCTGTGTCGCACTGGTCATCGGCTTCCGCCTCTGGTGTGGTCGGTCTGTCGTCGGTGTGTCGTCGGTCCGTCGCCGGGCTGGCTGGCTCAGGCTCTCACGCATGAAAAAACCCCCGCCGACCTGCTGGTCGTACGAGGGTCGCGCGTTCGACGCCGCCTGACTTCCTCAGCGTCGAACGCGCTGGGGAAGTACGAGAGCAGTCTGCTGGGGCACGCCGGAGACGCTAGTGCGTTCAGAGTATTGACGTCAACTCTGCGGGATTGTGATCTCGAATGGTGGACATGGCACGATGACGGCGTGACCACCCCGCAGGTGCCGGCCAGGCTCGTTTTCCGCATCCCCGCGACCGCGGTGCTCGGTGCGCTCCTGCTGGCCCTCGCCGCGACGCCGTTCGCGTTCGCCGCACCGGGGCTCTACCTCATCTAC
>NZ_DATBKY010000022.1:0-17183 GCF_036555685.1 Actinophytocola sp.
ACGGGCCGGAGGGAGTCAGAGGGGCATGTACGACCGCACGAACGACCGGCCGGACCCCGCGGACCCCGGCGAGCAGGACCCGGCGCGCCGGTTCCTCGACCAGACCGTGCCGCGCGAGGACTACTGGGAGGGCCGCGAGCCTGAGGACGGCCCGGCGCGGCCGCGGCACGTCCAGCACCCGGTCGCGCCCGAGCCGCTGCCCGACCCACGCGAACGCCGCAAGCAGGCGATCCGCGGTGCCGCGTGGACGTTCGGCCCGACCGTCGGCTACCTCGCGGCGTCGGCCGCGTTCGGCGGCTCCGCGCAGGCCGACCCCGCACCCGACCCCGAGCCCGACCCACCGTCCTACGACGACCCCGGCTACGGCGAAATCGGCAGCGGGCTCTAGACGAGCCAGGCGGCGGTGTCCGGCGGCAGGTAGTCCTCGTCGAGCTCGCCGCTCGCCAGCAGCACCTCGCCCGGCGGCAGCGGCACCGCCTCGTCCGAGGTGTTCAGCACGCACACCAGCCCGCCACCCTTGCGGCGGAACGCGAAGCAGCCCTCCGGCGCGCCGTACCAGGCCAGCCCCTCTCCGGAGAACGCGCCGTGCGTCTTGCGCAGCTCCAGCGCCTGCCGGTACAGCGACAGCGTCGAGTCCTCGTCCTCCAGCTGCCGCTCCACGGTCAGCCCCGCCCAGCTGCGCGGCATCGGCAGCCACGTCCGCGTGCCGGGCGAGGAGAACCCGAACGGCGGCTCGTCGCCCTCCCACGGGATCGGCACCCGGCAGTTGTCCCGGCCGCGGATCTTGTGCCCGGACCGCTCCCACCGCGGGTCCTGCAGCGCCCAGTCCGGCAGGTCCACATTGGGCAGGCCGAGCTCCTCGCCGTTGTAGACGTACACCACGCCCGGCAGCGCCAGCAGCACGAGCGCCATCGCGTGCGCCCGCGCCCGGCCGAGCTCCCCGCCGCCGTACCGGCTGACCTCGCGCCACACGTCGTGGTTGGACAGCGTCCAGGTCGGCGGCACGCCCGCGGCCGCCGCCGTGGCGAGCGATTCCTCGATCGCGAAGCGGACGTCGGCCGCGTCGAACGCCGACAGCACGAGCCGGAAGTTGAAGCCCAGGTGCAGCTCGTCGGGCCGCAGGTAGTGGGCCAGCCGCTCGTTGTCGGTCACCCAGATCTCGCCGACGGCCATCGCGTGCGGGTACGCGTCGAGCACCTTGCGGATCATGCGGTGGATGTCGTGCACGCCGTCGTCGTCGAACCGCGGGTCGTAGAACTCGTGCTGGCCGATCTGGCTCGCCGCGCGCGGGTCCATGTCCGGCAGGCCCGCGGGCTTGGCCATCCCGTGCGCCACGTCGATGCGGAACCCGTCCACGCCGCGGTCGAGCCAGAAGCGCAGCGTCCGCTCGAGGTCGGCGCGCACATCGGAGTTGGCCCAGTTCAGGTCCGGCTGCTCGGCCGCGAACAGGTGCAGGTACCACTGCCCGTCGGGGACCCGCGTCCACGCCGGCCCGCCGAACACGCTGACCCAGTTGTTCGGCGGCTGCGTGCCGCCGGCGCGCCCGTCACGGAAGATGTACCGGTCGCGCGCGGGCCCGTACGGCTGGGCGGCGAGCGCCTCGGTGAACCACGGATGCCGGTCGCTGGTGTGGTTGGGCACCAGGTCGATGGTCACCTTGATGCCGTGGCCGTGGGCGTCGTCGACGAGCCGCTTGAACGCCGCCAGGTCGCCGAAGACCGGGTCGACGTCCCGCGGGTCGGCGACGTCGTAGCCGTGGTCGGCCATCGGGGAGGGGTAGAACGGGGTAAGCCACAACGCGTCCACGCCGAGCAGTTCGAGATAGCCGAGCCGGGACCGGATCCCCTCCAGGTCGCCTATGCCGTCACCGTCGTGGTCCGCGAAGGAGCGCACGTAGACCTGGTAGAAGACGGCGTCGTGCCACCAGGCCTGGGGGTTGTCCTCGGGTCTGTGCACGGTCGGTCATCCTGCCATCCGGGGGCCGGATACACACAGGGCCGACCGTCGCGAACAGCTCGCGGTGAAGCTCACACCCAGCTGTTCATCAGGCTGTTCGCGGCCATCTCGAGGTACGCCCACAGCTGCTGGCGGTGCTGGTCGGACAGGCCGGCCTCGTCGACCGCGATACGCATGCAGCGCAGCCAGGCGTCCCGCTCGATGGGGCCGATCTTGAACGGCACGTGCCGCATGCGCAGGCGCGGGTGGCCCCGCCGTTCCGAGTAGGTGTGCGGGCCGCCCCAGTACTGCATGAGGAACAACCGCAGCCGCTCCTCGGCCGGACCGAGGTCCTCTTCGGGATAGATGGGCCGGAGCACCTCGTCGTTGGCGACCTCGGCGTAGAAGCGGCCGATGATGCGGCGGAACGTCTCCTCGCCGCCGACCGCGTCGTAGAAGCTCTCGGCATTCTCGGGTGTCGCCACGTTCCCATCCTCGCATCTCGGGCTCAGGCGGACGGGAACCCCCGGGCGACCGGACCGCGGATGCCGGCGTCCTCGAACGCGGACACGACCTTGGCGCGCAGCGACCGCTGCACGGCCCACTGCCGGCCCGGCCGCACCTTCACGGTCGCCCGCATCGTGATGCCCTCGGACGCCGTCACCCGCTCCACGCCGAGCACCTCGGGCGGCTCGATGACGTCGGCGGACAGCGGCGGCGTCCCGACGGCCTCCTCGGTCGCCCGCTGGAGGATCTCGGTGGCCTGGCCGACGTCGGCCCCGTAGCCGATCGGCACGTCCACGACCGCCACCGCGAAGCCCTGGCTGGAGTTGCCGACGCGCAGGATCTCGCCGTTGCGCACGTACCAGACGGTGCCGTTGAGGTCCCTCAGCGTCGTGATCCGCAGGCCGACCGCCTCGACGGTGCCGATGGCCTCGCCGGTGTCCACGACGTCGCCGACGCCGTACTGGTCCTCGAGCATCATGAACACGCCGGACAGGAAGTCCTTGACCAGGTTCTGCGCGCCGAACCCGATGGCGACACCGACGATGCCGGCCGACGCGAGGATCGGGCCGAGGTTAACCCCGAGCTCGCCCAGGATCATCATGAACGCGAGCCCGAACACGATGAACGACACGATCGACTTGAACACCGAGCCGATCGTCTGGGCGCGCTGCGCGCGGCGTTCGGAGAGCAGCGTTCCGAGCGCCTGCGGCGCGCGTTCGCGCAGCGGGCGCAGGACGGTGGGCACCTTGCCGCCGGTGGCTTTGGTGAGGCGGTCGATCAGCCTGCGGGCGATCGCGCGCACGATGAGCGCGCCGATGATGATCAGCAGGATCGTGATCGGCTTGATGATGAGCCAGTGCGATGACGCCGCCAGCCACTCGTTGTGCGTCCAGTCGTAGATCGTGCTGCACCAGCCCTCGTCCTCCACGCAAGGTGGCGGCTCGAGCGTGAGCGGGTCCAAAACGGTCACGGCGCGACCATATAGGCGGCCCCGCGCCGGCCGTTCACCAGATCTTTGTCGGGGTGAAGACGGACACGTTATGCAACACACGTGCGGAACGGGGGTGATCTGTGGTCTGCTATGGCTGCCGAATACCGGTGGAGGTGGTCGCGTGCCCGACCGACATCCGACTCCGATCGGCGCCGTCCGCGCTGGGCTGGCGCCGCGGACTCAGGCGCGTCCAGGTTCCGGCAAGCCGGACAACGGTGCTGCGGAACAGACGACCGGGCCGCCCGTCTGGGGCCGGCGTCGGGTGTTGTTGTTGAACACGACCTTCGAGCCGCTGACCGCGTTGCCGCTGCGGCGCGCGGTGGTGCTCGTCGTGTGCGGCAAGGCCGAGGTGGTGCACGGCGACCCCGGCGGGCTCGTGCTGCACTCGGCGACCGACAGCGTCGTGGTTCCCTCGGTGATCCGGCTGAGCACGTTCGTCCGCGTGCCCTACCGCGCGCGGGTGCCGCTGACCAGGGCCGGGCTGATGCATCGCGACCGCTACCGCTGCGCGTACTGCGGCAACCGGGCGGAGACCATCGACCACGTCGTCCCGCGTAGCCGCGGCGGCGAGCACACCTGGCAGAACTGCGTCGCGTGCTGCGTTAAGTGCAACCACCGCAAGGCCGACAAGCTGCTGTCCGAGCTCGGCTGGCGGCTGCGGCTGGTGCCCAGAGCCCCACGTGGGGTGCACTGGCGGCTGCTCGCCGGCGTGGTGGACGCCGACCCGCAGTGGCTGCCGTACCTGGGGGAGCCCGCCGCCTGAGAGGCAGCGGGCTCCGATTGTTTCGGCGGCGGTGTCAGAAGGCCGTGTCAGGAGGCGGTGACCCTCGTGCCGGCCGTGACGCGGGTGCCTCGCGTGACCCGAGTACCACGCGTGACTCGCGTACCGGCGGTGACCCGCGTGCCGCGGGTGACCCTGGTGCCCCGCGTGACGCGCGTTCCGGCCGTGACCCTCGTGCCCCTCGTCACCCGCGTGCCCCGAGTGACCCGAGTGCCGGCCGTGACGCGGGTGCCCCGCGTGACACGCGTGCCCCGAGTGACACGAGTGCCCTTGCAGTCGACCAGCGCGGACTGCTCTGTTCGGGTGAAGGCCGGCGTCGAGGCAATCGGTGCATTCGTAAAGCTCATGGTCATGGCGGTGCTCCTCGGCGGTGTACGCACACAGAGTGCGGATGAGGGGTGCGCAAGGGCCGTACAGGTGAAAGCTAGGAGCTAGAACTGTAACCGACAAGACGGTTTGCGTAGCCGCCGGTCGTTCCGGCGAGCCTTACGAACGTTCGCACGCATCGATTGCACCGATTGCCCTAACGGGGGCACCCGCGGACGGCGCACCTCGGCTACCGGTCCCCGTCGTAGCGGTGACGAGACGTGATGGCACGCGCCCGTTGCCTGCCGTCACGCCGGTGCTCGGTAGTCTGTCGCGCGTGAGCGTCGTGGAGACCATTCTCGTCTACGCGGCGATCCCGCTGGCCATCTATGGCGTGATCGCCCTGTTGACCTTGCGCGGCAAGTTCGCGCGGACCCCGAGGTACCGCCCGGGCCAGGCGTGGGACTACCCACCGGTGTGGTGGACCGCGAACCCGGAAGGTGTCGGCGGCCAGGCGTCCGCCGTGCCGACCGGCGGCTCGAAGAGCGCGAAGCGCACGGCCAAGGGAGGCGCTCGTGGCAGCTGGTGAGATCGTCCGGGCCGAGGACGCGGCTCCCGGCCAGGTCATCGCGGAGGACCCCGAGCACGGCTACGGCGCGGTGGTGACCGCGAGCGGCCGGATCTCGGTGGCCCGCGAGCACCGCACGGTACCGCCCGAGGTCCCGTTCAGCCACGTGCAGCTGGCCCGGCTCGACGAGGCGCTGACGCTGTCCGCGCGCTCGACCGGGCTCGGCTTCAGCGTGTACCTCGGCGACCTGGGCGAGGACACCCGCGTCACCGCCGAGAACCTGCACGCCGAGTCGGGCGAGAACGCCCCGGCCGCCGTGCTGATCGCGGTCTCGCCGGCGCAGCGCAGGGTCGAGGTCGTGACCGGCGCGGACTCGGCACGCCGGCTCCCGGACCGCGCGTGCAACCTCGCGGTGATGAGCATGGTCGCCTCGTTCAAGGAGGGCGACCTGGTCGGCGGGCTGGTGAGCGGCCTGCGGATGCTGAGCGACCAGGCCGGCCCGACACACAAGCACTGACCCTTCCGGACACCCGAACGCCGCGAGCCCGCCGGGCCCGCGGCGTTCGTCGTCTCTCAGCCGGCGCTCTCTCAACCGGCGCTCTCTCAACCGAGGCTGTCGAACTCCCGCGCGGCCAGCGCCCGGACGACGCCGGCACGCCCCTCGGAGACCAGCCGGCGCAGAGCCGGCGGGTGGCTCTCGTCGGCGAGCCACGAGTCCGCCGCCTCGACCGTCGACGCCGCCACCGACCACGACGGGAACAGCCCCATCGCCACCGGCTGCGCGCGCTCGCTCGACCGCCGCCGCCACACGTCGCCGACGTCCGCGAAGTACCGCGCCACATACGAGCCCAGCAGCTGCCGCTGCGCCGGGTGCGCGAAGCCCGCGATGATCGACTCGTTGATCGCGTTCGGCAGCTCGTCGTCGTGCACCGCGCGGCGCCACGCCTCGGCCTTGGCCTCCTCGGTCGGCCGCAGCGCCCGCGCCCGCTCGGCCTGCCGGTTGCCGGTGGCCGTCTGGTCCGCGGTCAGCGCCTCGTCGATCTCCCGCTCGGTGGCCGCGCCGTGCGCGACCAGCGCGTGCAGCAGCCGCCAGCGCAGGTCGGTGTCCACGGTCAGCCCCGGCAGCGGCGCCGACCCGTCGAACCAGCCGCGCACGACCGCGACCTGGTCCTCGCCGAGCACGGACCCGGCCAGCGCGTTGACCAGTGCCAGCTGGTGGTCCGACCCCGGCTCGACCGAGTTCGCGAGCTCCATCAGCCGCTCGGTGAACGTCCGCCAGCCCTGCGGCGCCCACTCCGGGTCCGCGTACGAGGCGATCGCGGCCTGCGCCTGCAGCAGCAGCCGCTGCACGACGCCGACCTCGGTCTCGGCCGGCAGCCCGTGGGAAACCAGCGTCACGAAGTCGCGTGCCTTGAGCTCGGCCTCGCGGGTCATCTCCCACGCGGCCGACCAGCACAGCGTCCGCGGCAGCGGCTCGGTGATGTCGCCGATCCGGTCGACGAGCGTGGCCAGCGAGTCCGGGTCGAGCCGCATCGTGCAGTACGACAGGTCGTCGTCGTTGATCAGCACGAGCTTGCCGCGCGGCACGCCGATCAGGTCCGGCACCTCGGTCCGCTCGCCGGTGACGTCGACCTCCACGCGGTGCGTGCGGACCAGCTTGCCGTCAGCACCGTCGACAGAGTCGTCGTACACGCCGACCGCCACCCGGTGCGTGCGCAGCTCGCCGGCACCCGGCTTGGCCCCGCCCTGGGTGATCGCGAACGCCGAGAACCGGCCCTCGCCGTCCACTTCGAACGCCGGCCGCAGCGAGTTCAGCCCGGTGGTCTCCAGCCACTGCGCGCTCCACCACGACAGGTCCCGGCCGGACGCCTCCTCGAGCGCGGACAGCAGGTCGGCGAGCGTCGCGTTGCCCCACGCGTGCTTGGCGAAGTACACCCGCAGCCCGGACAGGAACTGCTCCTGACCCACGTACGCGACGAGCTGCTTGAGCACGCTCGCGCCCTTGGCGTAGGTGATGCCGTCGAAGTTGACCTCGACCGCCTGCAGGTCCGGGATGTCCGCGGCCACCGGGTGCGTGGAGGGCAGCTGGTCCTGCCGGTACGCCCACGACTTCTCGATGTTCGCGAAGCTCGTCCACGCGTACTTGTACTCGGTGGCCTCGGCCTGGGCGAGCACGCTCGCGAACGTGGCGAACGACTCGTTGAGCCACAGGTCGTCCCACCAGCGCATGGTCACGAGATCGCCGAACCACATGTGCGCCATCTCGTGCAGCACGGTCTCGCAGCGCCGCTCGTAGGCGTAGCGGGTGACCCGGCTGCGGAACACGTAGTCCTCGAGGAAGGTCACGCAGCCGGCGTTCTCCATCGCGCCCGCGTTGAACTCGGGCACGAAGCACTGGTCGTACTTGCTGAAGGGGTAGGGCACGCCGAAGCTGCGGTGGTAGAAGTCGAAGCCCTGCTTGGTCTCGGTGAACAGCCGGTCGGCGTCCATGTGCTCGGCGAGCGACGCGCGGCAGTACAGGCCAAGTGGGACGGTCTTGGCGTCGTCGCGGTACTCGTCGCGCCACTCCGCGTACGGTCCGGCCACGAGCGCGACGAGGTAGGTCGACATCCGTTCGGTCGCGGCGAACACGTGCCGTACCGCACCGTCCGCAATGGACTCGGTGGTCTCGGCCGGCGCGTTGGAGATCACCTTCCAGGATCCGGGCGCGAGCACCGTGAGCCGGTAGGTCGCCTTGAGGTCGGGCTGGTCGAAGCAGGTGAACATCCGCTTCGCGTCGGCGGTCTCGAACTGCGAATACAGGTAGACACCCTTGTCCACCGGGTCGACGAACCGGTGCAGGCCCTCGCCGGTGTTCATGTAGCGGCAGGTCGCCCGCACGGTCAGGGTGTTCGCGTCCGCGACCGAGGGCAGCACGACGCCGTCCTCCTCGCGGTAGCCGGACACGTCGAGCGCCTCGCCGTTCAGCGAGGCGGACTGGACGGACTCCGCCACGAGGTCGATCCACGTGTCAGCACCGGGTTCGCGGCTCGTGAAGGACACCGTGGTGACCGAGGAGAACGTGCTCTCGCCAGGCTCGCCGTGACCGTTCGTGAGGTCCAGCTCGATGTCATAGGACTGCACCTCGAGCAGCGCCGCGCGCCGCTGTGCATCGTCGCGGGTCAGGTTGGGCGGAGCCACAGGTCACCTCATGTTGCGTGGGAAAGAACTGTCGTACATCAGATCGCATCCAAGCACCCCTGCCGTAAGTGTCGCCCGCCAGACGGGTGAGAACGGGAAGAAAGTTCGACGCCGCGATGGTTGTTGGTGACATGACAGCTGCCACTAAGACCCAGGTGGATTTCTACTTCGACCCGGCCTGCCCGTTTGCGTGGATCTCCTCGCGCTGGATCCTCGAGGTCGAGAAGCACCGGGACGTCGACCTCCGGTTCCGTGTGATGAGCCTCGCAGTGCTGAACGAGGGCCGCGACGAGCTGAACGAGGACTACCAGGAGTTCCTGAAGCAAGCGTGGGCTCCGGTCCGGGTGCTGATCGCCGCCGCGGAGAAGCACGGTGACGAGGTGCTGCGCGATCTCTACACCGCGATGGGCACCCGCATCCACAACCAGCAGAACAAGGACTTCGACGCGGTCATCGCCGAGTCGCTCGCCGAGGTCGGCCTCCCCGCTGAGCTGGCGCGGGCCGCGACCAGCACGGACTACGACGAGGCGCTGCGCAAGAGCCACCACGAGGGCATGGACCCGGTCGGCATGGACGTCGGCACGCCCACCATCCACGTCGACGGCGTCGCGTTCTTCGGCCCGGTGCTCAACTCGATCCCGCGCGGCGAGGACGCGCTGAAGATCTTCGACGGCGCGGTCGCGCTGGCGAGCTTCCCGAACTTCTTCGAGCTGAAGCGCACTCGTACCGGGGAACTGTCCTTCGACTGAGGTTCCTCGATGTGACACGCTGGAGGCCGACATCTGCTTGCGCGTCACAACGTTCGGAGGATCCATGGCCGCGCCGACCCAGGTTCGCACCGCCCACCTCATCGCCGGAGAGTTCGTCGGTGACGCCGGTGCCGGTGAGCGGATCGACGTCGTGAATCCGGCCACCGAGGAGGTCATCGCGTCGGTGCCGGCCGGCACCCCGGCCGACGCCGACGCGGCGGTGCGTGCCGCGGCCGCCGCCTTCCCCGGCTGGGCCGCCACCCCGCTCGCCGACCGCGTCACCGCGGTGCGGCGCATCAACGACGGGCTGAAGGCCCGCGCGGACGAGCTGGCCGCGACGATCACGGCCGAGGTCGGCACGCCGATCGTGTTCGCCACGAAGGTCCAGGTGCCGAACCCGATCGGCATCACCGACGGCGTGCTGGCCGAGATCGAGGCCGGCGCGCTGGATCCGGTGACGGTCGGCAACTCGACCATCCTGCGGGAGCCGCTCGGCGTCGTCGCCGCGATCACCCCGTGGAACTTCCCGCTGCAGCAGATGGTCGCGAAGGTGACCCCGGCGCTCGCGGCCGGCAACACCGTCGTGCTCAAGCCGAGCGAGGTCGCCCCGCTGACCGCCGGGCTGCTCGCCGAGATCATCGTCGGCGCCGGCCTGCCGGCCGGCGTCTTCAACATGGTCCACGGCACCGGCCCGGTCGTCGGCGAGGCGCTCGCCGCGCACCCGCTGGTCGACATGGTCTCGTTCACCGGCTCGACCCGGGCCGGGCGCCGGGTGGCCGCGGTCGGCGCGGAAACGGTAAAGAAGGTCGCCCTGGAGCTGGGTGGCAAGTCGGCGTCGGTGGTCCTCGACGACGCCGACCTCGCGCGCTCGGTCAAGATCACCGTGGCCAACTGCTACATGAACAACGGGCAGGCGTGCAGCGCGCTGACCCGCCTGCTGGTCCCGGCGGACCGGCACGACGAGGCGGTCGAGGCCGCGGTCGCGGCGGCGTCGAAGTACCAGCCGGGCGACCCGAGCCAGGAGAGCACCCGCATCGGCCCGTCGGTGTCCGCGGCACAGCGCGACCGCGTGGTCGGCTACATCCGCAAGGGCGTCGAGGAGGGCGCGACGCTCGCGCTGGGCGGCCCGGAGCCGGTCGACGGCCCCGGCTACTTCGTGCGGCCGACGGTGTTCGCCGGCGTGCGCGAGGACATGACGATCGCGCAGGAGGAGATCTTCGGCCCGGTGCTGTCGATCCTGCCGTACACCGACGAGGACGACGCCGTGCGGATCGCGAACGGCACCCAGTACGGCCTCGCCGCGGGCGTGTTCGGCGGCGACGCGGACCGGGCGTACGCGGTGGCGGGCCGGCTGCGCGCGGGCCAGGTGGACGTGAACGGCGCGCTGTTCAACACGAAGGCCCCGTTCGGCGGCTTCAAGCAGTCGGGTAACGGCCGCGAGTTCGGGCGCTTCGGCCTCGAGGAGTTCACCGAGCTCAAGTCGATCCAGCGCTGAGCGTCCGCAAGAAGCTCAGCGCGCCGCGAACACCCCGTCGGTCAGCAGCGGCACCACGTCGCTCGCGTCGACCGCGGACGCGAGGCGCACGTCGCCGGCCACCCCGGCCTCGATCAGCTCGCGCCCGGAGACCGACTCCGCGACGTAGTGCGGCACCCGGTCCGCGGCGGCCCGGTAGGTGAGCGCCGCGAGCCGGGCCTCGGCGGAGGGCGTGCGCCGGCCCGGCACCGCCGCCGCGAGCGCACCGGCGCCGAGCAGCTCCTCGATGCCCGGCCGCAGCCGCTTGTCCGGCGTGTCCCGCCACCGCTCGCCCGCCGGCACGATCCCGATGGGACCGTCACCCGCGATCTCCGCCGCCGCGGCCGCCACCGCCGAGGCGTTGCGCAGGCAGCCGGCGAGCACGGTGGCCCCGGTCTTCGCCGCGGCCGCCGACAGCGTCGCCCCGTTCGGCGACGAGATCGCCAGGAACGTGCCCGCCGGCAGCTCGACCAGCGACGACGGCCGCAGCGTCCAGCCGTGCCCGGGTGCCGCCCGCAGTCCGGCCTGCCGGTCGATCCCGGCCAGCCCGCTGTGCGTCAGCGTCGCGCCCGCCACCCGCGCTGCCTCGACTGCCCGCTCGTCGCGCCACGGCAGCGGCAGCACCCGGCCACCACGGCCGAGCGCGATGTCGACCGTCGTGGTGAAGACCAGCACGTCGACGACGACGAGCACCGCGCACCCCGCGAGCGCGTGCACGCCGTCGAGCCCCCACTCGAGCCGCAGGTCCGCGGAGTCCTGCTGGTAGACCGTCACCGGCGCGATCCTTCCAGACTGGCAGAATGCCGTCGTGCGCGTTTACCTCGCCTCCGACCACGCGGGCTTCGAGCTGAAGGCCCACCTGGCGTCGCACCTCGCCGCGGCCGGCCACGACGTGGTCGACGTCGGCCCGGCCGCCTACGACCCGGACGACGACTACCCGGCGTACTGCGTCGAGGGCGCCCGCCGCGTGATGGCCGACCCGGGCAGCCTCGGCGTCGTCATCGGCGGCTCGGGCAACGGCGAGCAGATCGCCGCGAACAAGGTGCAGGGCTGCCGCGCCGCGCTCGCGTACGACGTGGAGACCGCCAAGCTCGCCCGCGAGCACAACGACGCCCACGTCGTCGGCATCGGCGCGCGCATGCACACGCCGGAGGAGGCCGCCGGCATCGTCGAGGTGTTCGTCAGCACGCCGTTCTCCGGCGTCGAGCGCCACGCCCGGCGGCTGCGGATGCTCGAGGAGTACGAGCGCACCGGCGTCCCACCGGTCCTGCCGAGCTAGTGCCCGAGGGCCACACGCTGCACCGGCTCGCCCGGCGGCACAGGAAGCTGTTCGCCGGCCGGCCGGTCGCGGTCACGAGCCCCCAGGGCCGGTTCGCCACCGCTGCGTCCGTTGTGGACGGACGGGTGCTGCGCAAGGCGGAGGCGTACGGCAAGCACCTGTTCCACGTGTACGGCCCGGACGCGATCGTGCACGTCCACCTGGGACTGATCGGCACGTTCAGCGAGGAGCCGCTGCCGGTCATCGCACCGGTCGGCGCGGTGCGCATGCGGATGGTCGGCGAGACGCACTTCTCCGACCTGCGCGGGCCGACCGTGTGCGAGCTGGTCGACGCGGCGCGGATGAACGACGTGCTCGCCAGGCTCGGGCCGGATCCGTTGCGCCGCAATGCCGGCCCGGACCGCGCGTGGGCGCGGTTGTCGCGCTCCAGGCTGCCGATCGCGGCGCTGCTGCTCGACCAGGCCGTGCTCGCCGGCGTGGGCAACGTGTACCGCGCGGAGATCCTGTTCCGGCACCAGGTGGACCCGATGGTGCCGGGCCGCGAGCTCGACCCGGCACTGTGGACGGACATGTGGACGGACCTGGTCGCGTTGATGCGCAAGGGCGTGCGCAGCGGCCGGATCGACACGGTCCACGACGAGCACCTGCCACACGTGACCGGCCGCGCGCCGCGGCGCGACCGGCACGGCGGCGAGGTGTACGTCTACCGCCGGCACGGCCAGCCGTGCCTGGTGTGCGGCACCGAGGTCGCGATCACCGAGCTCGCGGGCCGCAACCTCTACTGGTGCCCCACCTGCCAGAAGGCCCAGGGCACGTACGGCACGCGCTAGAAGTCGAAGCCGCCGCCGTCGAAGCCGCCGCCGTCGAACCCACCGCCGTCGAAGCCGCCCATGTCGCCGCCGTAGTCGCCGCCCATGTCGCCACCGTCGCCGTAGTCGCCGCCGTCTCCACCGTCACCGCCATCAGCGCCGTCGCCGCCGTCGCCGCCGTCCATGGCGTCGGCCTGGCCCGCGTCGTAGCCGGCCTCCCACGCGGAGGCGTCCGGAATGCCGTACATGCCGGAGAACATCGCGTCGAACAGGAGGAACGAGCCGACGCCCCAGGCGCCCGCGACCAGGGCCGGCTTCCACCAGGGCTCGCTGTACCAGCCCTGCGGCACCGGCCGGCCGGCCACGCGGCCGCCGGGGTAGTAGTACGGGGTGCGGCTGCCGGCCTCGGGGGAAGCCTCGTAGTCGCGGCCCTCGACGGAGACGCGGCGATCCTCGGTGACCTTGCCGGCGCGCTCCTGGTCGGGGTCGCGCGGCAGCTCGGGACCCGGGTCGAGGCCCATCGCGACCCGCGCGGCGCGGACGTAGTACAGGCCTTCCATGGCGGTCTTGGTGACCAGGCGGCTCTGCTCGACAGTGTTGGCCTGCTCCAGCTGCGAACCGGCGGCCGTGTAGCGCTCGGACGCGTCGGCGAGCGCCTGCTTGGAGGCGTCGTCGGTGCCGGTCAGGTTCACGACCTGACCGCCGAGGCGCTCGACCCAACGGCGTGCCTCGGCCTTGGCGTCCGCCAGCCGGTTCTGCCTGGCGTTGGCCTGGTTGCGCGCGAACGTCGTGCCGATCGCCACCAGCGCCAGTATCAACGCGATGATCACTATTGCGGTGACCATGGCTCCCCTCCCGGAAATTCCCATTCGTCACGACAACGGGCACGCTACGCCCGGAGTTCCATGAGGACCCAGCCGCCGGCCCGTGGCCTGAGGTTGGGTGAAACCCACGGTGACCCTACGCTGATGGGTAGTCACCCACCGGCGAACGGTCGTATTGTTGTCCCCCATGAGGGTCGACCTGCCGGTGCTGGTGCGCGAGGCCACCGCAGCGGACGCGGAGTCGATCGGCGAGGTGCACGCGGAGGCGTTCCGGGTGGCGCACCGCGACCTGTTCGACGGGGACTGGCTGCGCGAGCTGGTCGAGCGGCGGCGGACGATGTGGGTGCACCGCATGAGCGGTCGCGAGCACGCCCGGAACACGTTGCTGGTGGCCGAACGCGGCCGCGACGTCGCGGCGTTCGTCTACTTCGGTCCGCACAGCGACGGCACGTCCGACGGGGAGATCTTCGACTGTTTCGCCCATCCCGACGTCTGGGGCCGCCGCGTGGCCGCGACCGTCATGGACAAGGCGTGGGAGTTGTTGCGGGAGGCCAGGTTCCGCCGCGTTCGCCTGTGGACGATGGCCGGTGCCAACCGTGCGCGCCACTTCTACGAGTCGTTCGGCTTCACCGAGACCGGCCAGCGCCGCGAACGCGACTTCGGCGACGGGCGCCCGGTTCTCGAGGTCGAGTACGTCCGCCGCACCCGCTAGTCGGAGAGGGCCTTCCGGTAGTCGTCCGGCATCGGCGTCTTCCTGAGCGTCTTCGGGTCGACCCAGACGTGGCGCACCTCGCCGTCCGCGATCAGCCGCTCGCCCACCCGGAACACCGGCCGCACGATCATGCTCGTGGTTCCCAGGTGCTCGATCGGCATCTCGATGTCGAGCTCCTCGTCGAACCGGGCGCCCTCGACGAACCGGATGCGCGCTTCGGCCACGACGATGTCGTACCCGCGGTCCACCATGTCCGGGTACGCCCCGATCCGCTCGCGGAAGAGCTCGGTGATCGCGACGTCGTAGAAGAACAGGTACTGCCCGTTGAACACCACTCCCTGCTGGTCACACTCGCTGTACCGAACCCGTAGCCGGTGAACGAACGCCATTTCTCCCCTACTGTCGAACCCGATGCCCGACGACCTCGCCCGCTTCGTGACCGCACAGGACCCCGTCTACGAGTCGGTGGTGTCCGAGCTGCGGGCCGGCCGGAAGACGAGCCACTGGATGTGGTTCATCTTCCCGCAGGTGAGGGGGCTGGGCCACAGCCACATGGCACAGCACTACGCCATCGAGTCGCTGGCGGAGGCCCAGGCCTACCTGGCCCACCCGGTCCTCGGACCACGGTTGCGCGAATGTGCGGACCTGCTCCTGGACCTCCCCGGCGACTCCGCCGACGCGGTCCTGGGACCGGTGGACGCGCTGAAGCTCCGCTCCTCGATGACCCTCTTCGCCGCGGCGGCTCCCGCCGAGCCGCGCTTCCAGGAGGTGCTGGACAAGTACTACGCCGGCGCACCCGACGTGGAGACAGTCAAGCGGCTCTGACCTGCGCCAGGCCGTCGACCATGTTCCGCCGACCATGTTCCCTCGATCGTGTTCCGCCGACCAGGGCAGGAAGATGACCACGCAGACCCACCTCGTCGACCACGAGCTCGTCGAGGCCGCAGCCCACGTCGCGCGCACGCGCTGCCGCGGCGACAACCACACCATGGCGGCCGCGGCCCGCGCCGGCGACGGCCGGATCATCACCGCGGTGAACGCCTACCACTTCACGGGAGGACCGTGCGCCGAGCTGGTCGTCATCGGCACGGCAGCCGCGCAGGGCGCCTACGAGCTGGACACGATCGTCGCCGTGGGCGACCGCGAGCGGGGCGTCGTCGCGCCGTGCGGCCGCTGCCGCCAGGTCCTTCTCGACTACTTCCCGGCCCTGCGGGTCATCGTCGGTGAAGGCGAGCGCATCCGGACCGTCCACATCAGCGAGTTGCTGCCCGAGACCTACGTCTGGGCGGACCACCAACTCGAGGCCGATCAGCGCTAACAGGGGGCCGGCGAGTCGTATCCCGGAACGATCGGGTACTCGACGAAGTCGACCTCGTCCGCCCCGGGCACGGTGATCATCACGTCGTCCGGATTCCGCCCGACGATGTCGAACCCCGCGTTCAGGTCGCAGGAGTCGCCGGCCGTCACCTGGTACTGGCCGGGCGGGAGCTGGATCGCGTACGTCCCACCGCCGTCCGTGACCGTGTGGGTCTCCATCTCGTAGCCTGCGCTCGCGAGCCACCCGAACCGGACCCAGGCGTTCGGGTACGGCTGCCCGGTCTCACGGTCCACGACCTGCCCGGACACCGTGTACGAGGTGTCGTCCGGCGGATCGGTGGTCGTGGGGTCGGTGACCGGAGGTCCCGTACTCGGCTCGTCGCTGTTCGACTCAGGCCGTGGCGTGCCGGGCGTGGAGCCGCACGCGACGAGCACGAACATCAGCATCAGGACGACGTATGTGCGCTTCATGCCGCAATGTCGTCCCCAGGCGTCTTGATCGTGACCATGTGGCCGCCCGAGCGGTTGTCAGGGGGACCACCGGGCCGCCGCGTAGACTGGCTGGATAGCGTCCGTGTACGGATGCAAAGCAGCCGGAGAATCGAGCGTAGTCGTGACCGACCGCACAGAGGAGCTGCATGTTCAGCGGGAGCAGGCGCTGGACAACCGCGAGCAGGCGTTGACTGAACGCGAACGCCGGGCCGACGAACGAGACCAGCAGGCCGACGAGCGAGACCAGCAGGCCGACGACCGCGATGACGCCGCCGACCAGCGTGAACGGACCGCCGACGCACGCGAGGGACGGGCCGACACCCGCGAAGACCGGCTCACCGAATGGCAGCGGCAGCTCGACGAGCGCGGCCGCCAGCTGAACGCGACGCCCAACCACTACAAGGACGGCAGCACGGAGACGCTGGATCTCGCCCGCGCCGCGCTGGCGCGGTCACAGCGACGACTGGACCGCGCGCAAGCCGCCCTGCACGCCAGCAGCCTCCGCGCGTCACGCGAGCAAGCCGAGATCGACCGCGAAGCCGCCCACAGCCGCCGCGCGGCCGAACACGATCCGCTGATCCGCGCGCGCGACGTGCAAGAGCAGGCCTGACGCTCAGGGCTTCGCGGCGAAGTCCACCTCGGCGGTGGTGACCGTGCCGGCGGTCCGGCCGGGGGCGCTGTGGTTCTCCCAGTAGAGGTTCGTGTGCGCGATGACCTTGTCCGGCGTAGGCGCGCCGTAGGGTGAGAGATCCTCGGTGGTGTGGGCGTCGCCGACGAGCGTCGCGTCGTACCCGCGGACGATCGCGCCGTGCAACGTCGAGCGGATGCACTCGTCGGTCTGCGCTCCGGAGACGAACAGCCTGCCGATGCCAAGCCCCGCGAGAACGTCCTCCAGATCGGTGTCCTCGAAGGAGTCGGCGTAGGTCTTGTGCACCAGGGCTTCGGCGTCGTTGCGCTTGAGCTCCGGCACGAGCTGCCAGCTCTCGCTGTCCCTGGCGAGCTCTTCACTACTGTGCTGAACCCAGACGACGTCGACGCCCGCCGTACGCGCCTTGTCGACGAGCGTGGCGACGTTCGCCACGACGGCATCCCGTTCGTACGCCTGCCCGACGATGCCGTTCTGCACGTCGATCACCAGCAGGGCCGTATTGGGCCGGTTGTCGAGTGTGGTCATCGTGTCCCCAACCGTGCGTCCGGATCGTGCCCAGCATAGAACCGCA
>NZ_DATBKY010000023.1:0-4609 GCF_036555685.1 Actinophytocola sp.
GTCGTAGTACCGCCGCACATCATCAGGCAGATCATCCGCCTCAATAAACGGATAACCCTCCACATTCTCCTTGATATACGCAGCAAGCAGATGCTCCTTCGTATCCGCATCAACAAACGGATCATCAAGAAGAGTCTGGACCTCGTCCCACGACCTGCTCATCGGCTACTACCCCTAACCTGCGTCGCATTCCCCGATCCGCCGAGCAGGCGAACCACCACACACCCGACCATGCCGTCCCGGTCCACGGCGGTCGCCACGGCCAGCTGCTCGCGCTCACCCTCGCGGAGCGCGAGCAGCGCGGCCAGCTGGAACGCGCCGGTCGCCGCGCCGGTGTCGCCGATCAGCTTCGCCGGTACGACCACCCGCTCGACCTCCCGTCCCAGCACCTGCTCGACGGCTTCCTGCTCGAGCGTGGCCGTCGCCGGGTCCGGGCCGGACAGCGCCACCCCCCAAACATCGCGCGACGCCACACCGGCCAGGACCCGGCGCAGACACCCGACCAGCACCTCGCGTGGCTCCCCCTCGAGCGCCAACCGCGTGTCCAACGCTACGACCTCCGCGAGCGCCGATCGGTTCCATCCGGACGGTTGGAGGAAGAGAATCGCGCAGCCCTCGCCGAGCCGCGTGGCGTTGCCCGACCGGCGTTCCAGCAGCGTACGGGCCCCGCCGTACTCCTCGGCGGCGCCCGCGAACACCCCGCTCGCCCGGCCGGTCCGCAGCAGCCGGTCCGCGTAGCGCAGCGTGGCGATGCCGGACAGCCGGCCCGCGGCGAGCGTCGTGTTAGGACCGGTCAGCCCGTGCCAGCTCGCGCACTGCGCGGCCGCGGAGTTCATCAACGCGAACGGCATCTGCGCCGGGTTGACGAAGTACGGCTTGCGACGGGTCAGCGAGTCGGCGGTGAACGCGAACTGGGTCTGCGTGCTGCCGCTCGAGGTGCCGAGCACTATCCCGGTGCGCTCGTCGACCGCGACGACGCCCGCGTCGTCCTTGTGCAGCCGCCCGACCGTGCTCACGGCCAGCGCCGTGGTGCGGTCCATCGAGCTGGTTCCCTTGCGCCCCAGGCGATCCTCGATGTCGAAGCCGCGGACGGCGTGCGCGGTGTCGGGCTCGGGGAACCAGTCGTCGGAGTGCGCGACGACCGGGGCGGGCACGCCGGCCCGCATGCCGTCGGCGAACGCGGCACGGCCGTCGCCGAACGGCGAGGTCGCCGACCAGGCGGAGATCACCGTGGCCATGACCTAGTTCCGTCCGAACAGCACGACGGAGTTGTTGCCACCGAAGGCAAGTGCGTTGTTCTGCACGACGTTCAGCGTGGCCGGCACGGACTCGTTCGGCACGCAGTCGACGCCGCACTCCGGGTCGGTCGTCGTGTGGTTGATCGTCGGCGGGATGAAGCCCTCGGCGATCGCGAGCGAGCAGGCGATGGCCGACAGCGCGCTCGCCGCGCCCATCGTGTGACCCAGCATGGACTTCACCGACACGGTCCGCGGCGCGGCGGGGCCGAACACGTCGTGGATGGCGCCGCACTCGGTGACGTCGTTGGCCTTCGTTCCGGTGCCGTGCGCGCAGATCAGGTCGACGTCGCCGGGCGCCACGCCCGCATTGTCAAGCGCGAGCCGCATGCAGCGGCCGACCGAGTCGCGGTCCGGCGCCACGGGATGGCCGGCGTCGCAGTTGAGCCCGTAGCCGAGGATCTCGGCGTAGACGCGGGCGCCACGCGCGACGGCCGACTCCAGCGGCTCGAGGACGAGCACGCCGGCGCCCTCGCCGGTGAGGATGCCGCCACGGGCCACGTCGAACGGGCGGCAGGCCACCGGATCGACCGCGCCGAGCCGGTAGAAGCCGGTAAACGTCATGCGGCACATGGCATCGGCGCCGCCGCACAGCGCGACGTCCACGTCGCCGGCGGCCACCGCGTCGAAGCCGTCGCCGATCGCGTAGTTGCCCGCCGCACACGCGGTCGCGACCGTCGACACCTCCACATTGGACAGGCAGAGCTCGCGGGCGACGCCGACGGACAGCAGTGCGGCCGGGACGCGGGCGGCCTCGGCCGCGGGCACCTCGCTGCCGCGCACGATCGCCTCGGCGATCCGCTCGCCGCGGTCCGAGCCGCCGTCGGTGGTGCCGATCGACACCATGGTTCGCGCGCCGGCCGGGTCGAGATCGGCGTCGCGCACGGCCATCTTCGCCGCGGCCACCGCGAACTGGGCCGCGCGCGGCAGGGTCTCCGGCCGGTCGAGCCACCGCGCCGGCTCGAACCCGGTGACCTCGCAGCCGACATCGTGCGCGAAGCCCTCGGTGTCGAACACGCGGATCGGGCGGGCGCCACTGCGACCCTCGCGCAGGCCGCGGGAGAACTCGGCGGCGCCGGTGCCGATGCTCGACACGACGCCGAGCCCCGTCACCGCGACCCGGTGCATCAGGAGTCCAGGGCCGCGCTCAGCACGCCGTAGACACCGTCCAAATCGACCAGTTTCTCGAACTCGGCCGGGTCGACCTCGACGTCGAACTCGATCTCCAGGTTGGCCAGCAGCTCGATGAGCTTCATCGAGTCCGCGCCGAGGTCGTCGACGAAGTGGGCGGTCGGGCCGACCTGGTCCTCGTCGACCTCCAGCACCCGGCAGACCACGGTCTTGATCTCCGCGGCCCGCTCGACGACGGCGGCGTGCATCACTGGCTCCGCATCCACGTGGACTGGTTGGAGAAGTCGTCGTCGTCGTCGAACTCCGTGCGCGCGTGGGCGGGACGGCGCGGCTGGCGCGCCGCGGGCGCCTCGGGCGCGGGCGGGGCCGGCCGCTCGGGCTCGATGTCCTCGTCCTCGAACGCGCCGATGCCGCCGGGCGGCGGGTCGGCCTGCGGCCGCGGCGCCGGGCGGTACGCGAACGCGTCGCGCTCCTCCTCGCCGCCGAAGCCCATGATGTAGTCCTTGTCCCGTTCGGTCTTCTCGGTCGCCCAGCCACCGGCCTGGCGGCGCCGCCGGCCGAGCTCACCCAGATGCTTCGCGACCTGCTCGGCGACCGGCCCCTGCTTCAGCAGGCTGTCGCGCGCCCGCTCGCGGGTGGCCTTGCCGTTGCGGGCACGCAGTGCGCGGCGCTCGGACATCTCGCGGCGGACCTGGTCCATCCGCGCACGGGCCTTCGCGGCCTTGTCGTGAGCACTCATCGGGTCCCCTTCATCGTGCTAGCGCCCCTCGCCGAACGCGCCGCGCAGCTGGGCGTCGACCTCATCGTCGAACAGGTCGCCGGTGGTCCGCCACTGGGCGCCGGTGTTGCGGTCCTGGTCGCCCGAGGCGCCACCGCCGGCGCCGCCCATCATGGGCATCCCGGCCATCGCGCCGCCGGCCTGCTGGCCGCCGCCGTGCTGGCCACCGGCTCCGTGACCGCCTCCGTGGCCGCCGTGGTCGCCCTCGCCCGCGGTCGCGAGGCCGGCCTCACCCGGGTCGTGGGACGGCGTGGCCATGTACTGGCCGTGGTCCGGGGCGCCGAACATGCCGGCCTGACCCGCCGCGCCGCCGTCCGTGTGGCTGAAGAATCCGCCCCCGTCGCCGGCCAGGCTGGCCTGGGCGCTCGTCGCGGCGTACGACCTGTCCGGGTCCGGCATCGCGCCGTCGACCTGGTCGTTCAGCCCGTCGTACATGACCTGCGCCGCCGACGGCCGGCCCGGCGTGCCTTGCGGCGAGGCACTCGGGCCGTCGTCGGCGGAGTAGTCGAGGTCGTAGGTGGTCGGCTTGCCGGTGCCGTCGTCGACGGTGACCGTGACGGTGTCCGGCGCGCCCTCGGGCCGCTCGGCGGTGATCGTGAGGTCGCCGTCGTGGATGACGCACTTGCCGTCGGCGCCCGGCTGGATCGGCCCGTCCGGCTGGGGCGCGTGACCCTGCGCCGCATCGCTCGCTTCGCTGCCCGCGGGCCCGAAGGTCTGCGGCTGGTCGTGCGTGCCGGTGGACGACGTGCCCTCGCCGAAGTCGAGGGTGTAGGTCTTCGGGTGGCCGCTGCCGTCGTCGACGGTGACCTTGACCTGGCCCTGCCCGTCCGGGCTGGTGACCGAGATCGACCGGTCGCCGTCGTCGATGGTGACGGTCTCCTCCTGGCCCGGCGTCGTGGGCGACATGCCAGGCGGGACGTCGCCCGGGTCCTGGCCGGTCGGATCCTGGCCCGTCGGATCCTGGCCGGTCGGCGTGTGGCCGGGCGTGTGACCAGGTGTGTGGCCCGGGTCCTGGCCCGTGGGGTCCTGGCTCGTCGGATCCGTGGGATCCACGCTGGACGGGGTGGTCTGGCCGGGAGTCGGCACGTCCGGAGTAGACGGAGTGGACGGTGTGGTCGGCGCCGGCGTGTCCGTTCCCTCCGGCACCGGCGGCACGGACGTCGACGGCGGGGTGCTCACCGGCGGCGGAGTGCTCGAGGTCGGCGGCGGCGTGCTCACCGGCGGTGGCGTGGAGGTCGTCGGCGGTGGCGTGGTCGACGTGGGGGGCGGGGTGGTGGTGCCGGGCGGCGGGGTCATGCCCGGCGGGGTCGCGCCCGCGGCCTGGAACTCGTTGTCATACTCCCCGAGATAGCCGTTCAACTCCTCGTAATACGAGTTCACCGCCTCCAACGTGTCCCTACACGTC
>NZ_DATBKY010000024.1:0-53019 GCF_036555685.1 Actinophytocola sp.
CCTTGGGATCGGTCAGCTGAACGCGATCCCCCTCCCGGAACGGTCCGCTCGCCCTGACCTCCGTCACCCTGCTCCCTTCGCCAAAGTCCGCGTGACACTACTCTGTCGGCGGCGTGCCACTGTCGATCACACGGGGGAGATCATGACGTACCCGCCGCAACCGCCCGGACCACCCGGCCCGCAGCAGCCGCCCGGCCCGTACAACCAGGGCCCCTACAACCACGGCCCGTACCAGGGACCGCCGCCCGGGCCGCACTGGGGACCCGGCCCGCAGGGCGGCTACCCGGTCGGGCCACCGCCGAAGAAGCCCCGCAAGGGCCTGATCACCGCGCTGGTGCTCGTCGCGATCCTCGTCGTGGGCGGTGGTGGCGTGGGCGTCTACCTGCTGCTCACCCGCGACGACCCGCGCGGACAGGGCTCGGGTGGGGGCGGCGGTGAGGGCGGCGTCCGGGCCGCGGCCCAGACCTACGTCCGCGAGATGGAGAACGTGCTCAACACCCCGCTCGCCGACGTCGACCTCGGCAAGCTCGAACCGGTCACCTGCGCCGCCGACTTCTCGAAGATGGACGCCGAGATCAAGCAGGCGAAGGACTTCGGCGAGAGCAGCAGCGCCTCGCAAGGGGCCGGGGACCGGGTCCAGGTCCGGATGAAGAACTTCGAGCGCACGTCCGACGGCGCCACGTTCACGATGACCCGGCGCGAGGTCGGCGACGACGACGCCGACAGCGTCGACATGACGGTCGCCAAGGAGGGCGGCGACTGGAAGGTCTGCGGGGTCTACGAGGGCGAGAACGACAGCGGCCCGGGTGGCGACGGGCAGGACGGCGGCGAGGACGGCGGGCCCTCGAGCGGCGAGCTCCCGCCCAACCCCATCCCGACGACCTAGCCCAGCCGGCCGCTCAGCCCGGCCTTCAGGTCCTCCCGCCGGAGCACGCCGGCGGGACGGCCGTCCTGGTCCACCACCAGAAACTGCCAGGCGGCGGTCTCCTCGACGCGCTCGACGATGTCCTCCCCCGGCTCGGAGTCCAGCAGCACGGACTCCGGCCGGATCGGCTCGGCGGCCTGCTCGGCGGGTGCCATCGGGGAGCGTTCGGCCAGCCGCTCGGCGGCGTAGGGGTCGAGCAGGCCCGCGGCCACGCCGTCCGCGCGGACCAGCACCACTCCGCGGCCGGCGGCGGCGCCCAGCGCGTCGGCGACCGGGCTCTCCGCGGGCAGTTGCAGGATCGGCCGGGTCAGATCGGCGAGCCGGAGTCCCTCGGGCCAGCTGCGACGCTGGTCGGAGGCGAGCTCGCCGCGTGCCCCGGAGGCGACGAACCAGGCGGTCAGCGCGCACACGCCGAGCCGCAGCCAGCGGTCCGGGGTCTCGGTGGCGAGGCCCCACAGCGCCCACAGCATGAGCAGCCCGGCGACGAGCCAGCCGCCGACCACCGCGGCCTTCGTGCCGACGCCCCGCTCCCCCGACACCGCCCACACGCCGGCGCGCAGCATCCGCCCCCCGTCCAGCGGCAGGCCCGGGAGCAGGTTGAACACGGCGACCGCGACGTTGGCCACCGCGCACTCGAGGACCAGCAGCCAGAACGGCCCCTGCGCCGGCACGATCAGGAGGATGACCCCGCACAGGGCGGCGAGCACCGCCGAGACCGCCGGCCCGGCCGCAGCGATCACGCCCTCGTGCGCGGGCCGTCGTGGGGTACGCGTGATCTCGGCCAGCCCGCCGAGGAGGAAGAGCCGCAGCCGGCGCACGGGAATGCCCAGGTTCAGCGCGACGACGCAGTGCCCCAGCTCGTGGGCCAGCACGGACGCACCGAGCAGGATCGCGAACGCGGCCGCCAGCAGGATCGACACCACGGCGGTCGCGTGCGGCAGGAAGCGGTCCACGAGCGGCGCGTAGAGCACGACGACCGCGACCGAGCCGATCCACCACGACGGCGACAGGAGCACGGGTACCCCGCGGAACCGGAACAGCAGCAGGCCGCCGTCGCGGTCCGGGCTCCACGTACTCACCGTTGCAGGGTATGGGTCCCGGTGTGGGTCTGTCGTGATGGCCCGACACGCGTGCCGCGGCTCCCCGGAGTGTCGGTGCCCTCGCCTAGGGTCTGTGCCATGACCGAGACCGCCGAGCTCCCCGACACCGCCGACGTTCCGGCGCCACGGAGACCGGCCCTGTCGCCGTCCCGCGCCGGGGATTTCAAGCAGTGCCCGCTGCTGTACCGGTTCCGCGCGGTCGACCGGCTGCCGGAGACCCCGTCGCCGGCGCAGGTACGCGGCATCGTGGTGCACGCGGTGCTCGAGGAGCTGTTCGGCCTGCCCGCGGTCGAGCGGACGCCGGACCGGGCGCACACGTTGCTGTCGCCGGTGTGGCGGCGGCTGCGCGAGGAACGGCCGGAGCTCGCGGAGCTGTTCAGCGACGACGAGATCCTGGCGGGCTGGCTCGAGTCGGCCAGCCGGCTCATCGACGGCTACTTCACGCTGGAGGACCCGCGCCGGCTCGACCCCGAGGCGCGCGAGCTGCTGGTGGAAACCGAGCTGAGCTCGGGCGTGCTGCTGCGCGGGTACATCGACCGCCTCGATGTCGCGCCGACCGGCGAGATCCGGGTGGTCGACTACAAGACCGGCACGGCGCCGCGGGAGATCGGCGAGGCCAAGGCGCTGTTCCAGATGAAGTTCTACGCGCTGGTGCTGTGGCGGCTGCGGGGCGCGGTGCCGCGCCAGCTGCGCCTGATGTACCTGGCCGACCGCCAGTCGCTGACGTACACGCCGGACGAGGCGGAGCTGACCCGTTTCGAGCGGACGCTGGACGCGGTGTGGCAGGCGATCCTGCGGGCCGGGAAGAACGGCGACTTCCGGCCCAACCGCAGCCGGTTGTGCGACTGGTGCGCGCACCGGTCGCTGTGCCCGGAGTTCGGTGGCACGCCGCCGGCCTACCCCGGCTGGCCGGAGCCGGACGCGGGCGAGGAGACACCGCTGGACCGCGCGGACTGACCGTCTCCGCGGGATGCAAAGCGTGGGTTGCGAAGGGTGCGTGGCGTCCCGAGCCGCGAGACACCGGCTAGCTTGGCGTTCATGAGCGATGCGTTCTACGAGCCCCTCGGCGAGGGCCGGTTCACCTCGACGGTGCACTCGACCGGGCCGTGGTCGCCGCAGTCGCAGCACATGGGACCGCCGAGCGCGTTGCTGGTGCGGGCGCTGGAGCGGCTGCCCTCGGCCGCGCCGATGCTGCTGGCGAGGTTCACGGTGGAGATCCTCGGCCCGGTGCCGGTGGCCGAGGTCGCGGTGACGGCCGGCGTCGAGCGGCCGGGCCGGACCGTGGAGTTGCTGAGCGCGGAGCTGTCGGCGGGTGGCCGGCCGGTCGCCCGGGCCCGCGCGTGGCGCCACCTGCGCTCGGACACCTCGGCCGTGGCGGCTCGGGTCGACCCGCCGCTGGCGCCGCCGTCGGCGGGTGAGCCCATGCACCGCCCGGAGAACTGGGGCAAGGGCTACCTGGACGCGATGGAGTGGCGCGCGCTGTCCGGCCACCTGGGCGAACCGGGCCCGGCGACGGTGTGGGCCAGGCAGAACGTGGCGCTCGTATCGGGCGAGGAGCCGACCGGGCTGCAGCGCCTGTTCGTGGTCGCGGACTCGGGCAACGGCGTGTCGGGCCGCCTCGACCCGCACGAGTGGCTGTTCATCAACTCGGAGCTGACCGTCCACCTGCACCGCGAGCCGCGGGCCGAGTGGATAGCGCTGGACGCCGCGACGGCCATCGGCCCGGACGGGGTGGGCACGGCGTTCACCGTCCTGCACGACGCGGACGGTCCGGTTGGCCGGGGCGCGCAGGCGCTGGTGATCCGCCCGCAACGCTGAGGAAACTCCACTGTGGACCGCAGCCACGTGTGCGGCGGCGCGTCTCGAGCGAACAAGACCGGGCGGACCCACCGGGGAGACCGGCGCGGACGCCGGAGAACGGCCCCTCAGAGGCGGCAGGAGCGGATGTCCGACGCCAGGATCGCCTTGGCTCCCAGGGCCGCGAGCCGATCCATGACCACGTTCGCCTCGTTGCGCGGCACCATGGCCCGAACCGCCACCCAGTCCGGCTCGTTCAGCGGTGCCACGGTCGGCGACTCGAGCCCGGGAGTGACCTTGACGGCCTCCTCCAGGAGGGCCTTGGGGCAGTCGTAGTCCAGCATCATGTACTGCTGCGCGAAGACGACACCCTGCAGCCGCGCCGCCATCTGGTCCTTCGCCGGCGAGCCGTCGGCCGAGGTGCCGGTCAGCAGGACCGCCTCGGACTCGCAGATCGGGTCGCCGAAGGCCACCAGGTTGTGCTGGCGCAGCGTCCGCCCGGAGCCGACGACGTCCGCGACCGCGTCCGCCACGCCGAGCTGGACGGAGATCTCCACCGCGCCGTCCAGCCGGATGACCTCCGCCGAGATGCCGCGCTCGCGGAGGTCCTCGCGCACCAGCCGCGGGTACGACGTGGCGAGCCGCTTGCCGGCCAGGTCAGCCGGCGTCCACGAACGGCCGGCCGGCGCGGCGTAGCGGAAGGTCGACGTGCCGAAGCCCAGCGCGAGGCGCTCGGTCACCGGCGCGCCCGAGTCCAGCGCGAGGTCCCGGCCCGTGATGCCGAGGTCCAGCTCGCCCGACCCGACGTAGATGGGGATGTCCTTGGGGCGCAGGAAGAAGAACTCGACGTCGTTGCCCGGATCGAGCACGGTCAGGTCCCGCGAGTCGTGGCGGCCGCGGTACCCCGCCTCGGCGAGCATCTCGGCGGACGGTCCGGCCAGCGCACCCTTGTTGGGCACGGCTACCCGCAGCATGGTGTCTCCCAAATTTGAGGCTCAGAGGTGGCGGTACACGTCATCGAGGGCGAGGCCGCGGCCCAGCATCAGCACCTGCACGCGGTACAGCAGCTGCGACACCTCCTCGGCAAGGCGCTCGTCGGACTCGTGCTCGGCGGCGATCCACACCTCGCCCGCCTCCTCGAGCACCTTCTTCCCCTGCGCGTGCACCCCCGCGTCGAGCGCGGCGACGGTGCCGGAGCCCTCGGGCCGCTGCTCGGCCCGCTCGCGGAGTTCGGCGAACAGCTCGTCGAACGTCTTCACGGACGATGATCCTGCCATCTCACCGCGCCCGCGCCACCAGCGCGGTGAGCTCGGCCACCGTGAGCCCCGCCAGCGACGACCGGAAGAACCGCCGCTCCCCCGGCTCGACCTCGACCTCGCACGGCACGACGAGCACGGCGCACCCCGCGTCCGCAGCCGACGCCGTGCCGGTCGGCGAGTCCTCGATCGCCACGCACGCGGCCGGGTCGACGCCGAGCAGGCGCGCGGCCAGCAGGTACGGCTGCGGGTGTGGCTTGTTCAGACCGCCGACCTCGTCGCCGCACACGGTCACGTCGAACAGCGACCGGCCGATCGTGTCCAGCGCGATCTCGGTCAGGTTCCGCTCGGTCGAGGTCACCAGCGCCATCGGGAAGCCGGCCGCGCGGACCATGGCGAGCGCGGATCGCGCGCCCGGCCGCCAGGGCAGGTCGCCGCGGAACACCTCCGCCATCCGCCGGTCGATCCACGCCGCGCCGTCGGCCAGCTGTTCCGGGGTCGGCGCGTCGATGCCGACCTCGCCGTAGACCAGGTCCAGCGTCCGCTTCACGTTGGTGCCGACCATCGCCTGGCGGGTGGGCAGCGACAGCTCACCGCCCAGCTTCTCGGTCAGCTCGTACAGCGGGATGTCCCACAGCTTCTCGGAGTCCAGCAGCGTGCCGTCGAGGTCCCAGAGGACAGCGGCAGGGAGGGCAGGCGTCATGTGTTGAAGTACTTGGCTTCCGGGTGGTGCAGGACGATCGCGTCGGTCGACTGCTCGGGATGCAGCTGGAACTCCTCGGAGAGCTTCACCCCGATCGGCTCCGGGTCGAGCAAGGCCACGATCTTCTCACGGTCCTCCAGGTTCGGGCAGGCGCCGTAACCGAGCGAGAAGCGCGCGCCGCGGTAGCCGAGCTTGAAGAAGTCCTCCACATCGGACGGATCCTCGGCCGCCACCGCCGTGCCGGAGGCGAACGTCAGCTCCTGCCGGACGCGCCGGTGCCAGTACTCCGCGAGCGCCTCGGCCAGCTGCACGCCCAGGCCGTGCACCTCGAGGTAGTCGCGGTAGGAGTCGGCGGCGAACAGGTCCTGCGCGTACTCCGCGATCGGCTGGCCCATCGTCACGAGCGTGAACGCGACGACGTCGACCTCCCCCGCCCGCAGCGCCAGCGGCCGGGGGCGGAGGAAGTCCGCCAGGCACAGCCGCCTTTCCTTGCGCTGCCGGGGAAAGGTGAACCGAACCCGCTCGGCCGCGTCCGGCGACGGCGCGGCGAGCACCACGAGGTCGTCGTTCTCGGCCACGCACGGGAAGTAGCCGTACACCACGGCCGCGTGCTGCAGGATGCCGTCGGTGGTCAGCCGGTCCAGCCAGTACCGCAGGCGCGGCCGGCCGTCGGTCTCCACGAGCTCCGCATAGGACGGTCCGGACCCGCCACGCGCGCCGCGCAGGCCCCACTGGCCCATGAACGTGGCCCGTTCGTCCAACATGGACGCGTAGTCCGCGAGCGGTACGCCCTTGACGACCTGCCGGCCCCAGAACGGCGGCGCCGGCAGCGGCACGTCGGTGGCCACGTCCGAGCGCGCCGGCGCCGGCTCGTCTGGCTCGGCGGCGGCACGTCGCGCGGCCACCCGCAGGGAACGCTGCCGGCGGGCCTTGCGCTCGGTCACCTTGGCCTGCATCTCCTCGTCGAGCGCGACCGACTCACCGCGCTTCGCGGCCATCAGCCCGTCCATCAGCCGCAGCCCCTCGAACGCGTCGCGGGCGTAGCGGACGTCGCCGGTGAACATCTCCGTGAGGTCGTTCTCCACGTACGACCGGGTGAGCGCGGCACCGCCGAGCAGCACCGGCCAGCGCTGCGCCACCCCGCGGGAGTTCATCTCCTCGAGGTTCTCCTTCATGATCACCGTGGACTTCACCAGCAGGCCCGACATGCCGATGACGTCCGCGCGGTGCTCGGTGGCCGCGTCGAGGATCGTGGTGATCGGCTGCTTGATGCCGAGGTTGACCACGTCGTAGCCGTTGTTGGACAGGATGATGTCGACGAGGTTCTTGCCGATGTCGTGCACGTCGCCCTTCACGGTGGCGAGCACGATCCGGCCCTTGCCGTCGTCGTCGGTCTTCTCCATGTGCGGTTCGAGGTAGGCGACCGCGGCCTTCATCACCTCGGCCGACTGCAGCACGAACGGCAGCTGCATCTGCCCGGAGCCGAACAGCTCGCCGACCGTCTTCATGCCGGACAGCAACGTGTCGTTGATGATCTCCAGCGCGGGGCGCTCCGCGAGCGCCGCGGCCAGGTCGTCGTCGAGGCCGTTGCGCTCGCCGTCGACGATCCGCCGCTCCAGCCGCTCGAACAGCGGCAGCGCGGCGAGCTCGGCGGCCCGGGACTCGCGCGCCGACGACACGGTCGCGCCCTCGAACAGCTCCATCAGCTTCTGCAACGGGTCGTAGCCCTCGCGCCGCCGGTCGTAGACGAGGTCGAGCGCGACCGAGCGCTGCTCGTCCGGGATGCGTGCCATCGGCACGATCTTCGACGCGTGGACGATCGCGGTGTCGAGCCCCGCCTGCACGCACTCGTGCAGGAACACAGAGTTCAGCACCTGGCGGGCGGCCGCGTTGAGTCCGAAGGAGACGTTCGAGACGCCGAGCGTGGTCTTCACGTCCGGGTAGCGCCGCTTGAGCTCGCGGATCGCCTCGATCGTCTCGATCGCGTCGCGACGGGTCTCCTCCTGACCGGTGGAGATCGGGAACGTCAGCGTGTCGACGATGATGTCGTGCACCCGCATGCCCCAGTTGGCGACGAGGTCGTCGATGGTCCGGGCGGCCACCCGCACCTTCCACTCGGCGGTGCGTGCCTGGCCCTCCTCGTCGATGCACATGACGACGACCGCCGCGCCGTGCTCGCGCACCAGCTCCATCGTCCGCCGGAACCGTGACCCCGGGCCGTCGCCGTCCTCGTAGTTCACCGAGTTGACCGCGCACCGGCCGCCGAGCCGCTCCAGGCCGGCGAGGATGACCTCCGGCTCGGTCGAGTCGAGCATGACCGGCAGGGTCGAGGCCGTGGCGAAGCGGCCGGCGAGCTCGGCCATATCCGCGGCGCCGTCCCGGCCCACGTAGTCGACGCACAGATCGAGCAGGTGCGCGCCGTCCCGGGTCTGCGCGCGGGCGATCTCCACGCAGTCCTCGAACCGGCCCTCGAGCATCGCCTCGCGGAACGCCTTCGAGCCGTTGGCGTTGGTCCGCTCGCCGATCACCAGCACGCTCGCGTCCTGCGCGAAGGGCACCGACTGGTACAGCGACGACACGCCCGGCTCGGCCCGCGGCCGGCGCCGCGCCGGGGCCACGTCGCGCACGGCCGCGGCGACCTGGCGGACGTGCTCGCCGGCCGTGCCGCAGCAGCCGCCGACGAGCCGGGTGCCGAACTCGGCCACGAAGCCCGCGAGCGACGAGGCCAGCTCCTCGGGGGTCAGCGGGTAGACGGCGCCGTCCGGGCCCAGCTCGGGCAGGCCAGCGTTGGGCATGACCGACACCGGGACGCGGGCGTGCTTGGCGAGGTACCGCAGGTGCTCGCTCATCTCGGCCGGGCCGGTGGCGCAGTTGAGGCCGATAAGGTCGACGCCGAGCGGCTCGAGCGCGGCGAGCGCGGCGCCGATCTCCGTGCCGAGCAGCATCGTGCCGGTGGTCTCCACGGTCACCTGGGCGATGATCGGTACCCGCCGCCCCTCGGCGGCCATCGCGCGCTTGGCGCCCAGGATCGCCGACTTCGCCTGCAGTACGTCCTGGCAGGTCTCGACGATAACCGCGTCCACGCCGCCGGTGAGCAGCCCGCGCACCTGCTCGAGGTACGCGTCGCGCAGCGCGGCGAACGTGACGTGCCCGAGGGTGGGCAGCTTGGTGCCGGGCCCGACCGAGCCGAGCACGAACCGGGGCCGGCCGGGGTCGGCGAACTCGTCGGCCGTCTCGCGGGCCAGCCGGGCGCCCGCCTCGGCGAGCTCGAAGATCCTCCCGGCGATGTCGTACTCGCCGAGGTTGGCGAGATTCGCCCCGAAAGTGTTGGTCTCGACCGCGTCGGCGCCGGCCTCGAGGTACCCCCGGTGGACCGCGCGGACGACGTCCGGGCGCGTCACGTTGAGGATCTCGTTGCACCCCTCGAGCCCGGCGAAGTCGTCGAGCGTGAGGTCCGCGGCCTGCAGCATCGTGCCCATCGCCCCGTCGGCGACGATCACCCGGTCGGACACGGCCTCGAGCAGCCCGAAGTCGGCGTCGGCTGGCATGCGACCCAGCCTACGATCCCCCGCCACCCGGCACGGGTCGTAGGCTGGCCCGGTGACCGATCCCGACCAGGAGCCGACGAACCAGCCACCCGAGGACGATGGGCCCGAGCTCACCGAGCCCGTACTCGTGGCCGCCTTCGAAGGCTGGAACGACGCCGGTGACGCGGCCAGTGCCGCCATCGAGCACCTCCAGCTCACGTGGGAGGCGACCGAGCTGGCCGAGATCGACCCGGACGACTACTACGACTTCCAAGTGACCCGCCCGACCGTCCGCCTCGTGGACGGGGTGACGCGGCGGGTCGAGTGGCCGACCACCCGGCTGTCGGTGTGCCGCCCGCCCGGAGCCAACCGCGACGTCGTCCTCGTGCACGGCATCGAGCCGAACATGCGGTGGCGCAAGTTCTGCGACGAGCTGCTCGACCACATCGACCGGCTCGGCATCACCACGGTCGTAACGCTCGGCGCGCTGCTCGCCGACACCCCGCACACCCGCCCGGTGCCGGTGACCGGGACCGCCTACGACGCCGCGTCGGCCGCGCAGTTCGGGCTGGAGCGGTCGCGCTACGAGGGTCCGACGGGGATCGTCGGCGTGCTGCAGGACGCGTGCGTGCAGGCCGGCGTGCCGGCGATCTCCATCTGGGCCGCGGTGCCGCACTACGTCTCCCAGCCGCCCTCGCCGAAGGCCACGCTCGCGCTGCTGCACCGGGTCGAGGAGGTCCTCGACATGGAGGTGCCGCTCGGCCAACTGCCCGACCAGGCCGAGGAGTGGCAGCAGACGGTCAGCGAGATGGCCGCCGAGGACGAGGACGTGCGCAACTACGTCCGCGCGCTGGAGGAGCGGGGCGACGCGGAGACCGCGCTGAACGAGACCAGCGGCGACGCGATCGCCGCGGAGTTCGAGCGGTACCTGCGCCGGCGGCGTCCGGGTGGTCCCGGCCGCGGGTCCGCCGGCCCGTCCTGACGTTGGTCGGCCTCGGGAACCGGCGGCTCTCCCGTCGCGGGTTGGCCCGCGCCGGTGTGCACGCCGGCGGGTTCCTGGGGCCGTTCGGCGGCGGCGTCACCGCGGCGATGCTGCCGGAGCTGGGTGCCGACTTCGGCATATCCGCGCCCACCGCGTCGTGGACGATCACCGCGTACCTGGTGCCGTTCGCGGCGCTGATGCTGTTCTCCGGCACGCTCGGCGCGCGCTGGGGGCTGCGGCGCAGCATCCTCGGCGCATACGTCGTGTCGATCGTGGGCTCGCTGCTGTGCGTGGTGGCGGGGACGTTTCCGCTGCTGCTCGCCGGCCGGGCCGTGCAGGGCGTGGCGAACTCGTTCACGACTCCCCTGCTGCTGGCCACGATCGCGGCGACGACCCCGAGGGCGCGGCTGGGCCGCTCCCTCGGCCTGTTCGCGTCGCTGCAGGCCG
Organism: Actinophytocola sp.; assembly: GCF_036555685.1. Lineage (GTDB taxonomy): Bacteria > Actinomycetota > Actinomycetes > Mycobacteriales > Pseudonocardiaceae > Actinophytocola. Next base: position 10,738 of record NZ_DATBKY010000024.1, read on the forward strand.
CCGGCCAGACCTCGGCACCGCTGCTCGGCGGGATCGCGGCGGAGGCGACCTGGCGGCTCGCGTTCGTCGGCGTGGCCGTCGCGGCGGCGGCGCTCGCCGTGATCGGCCTGCCGCCCACGCCGGAGAGCCGGATGCGGGAGCCGGTGCGGCTGCGCTCGGCGTGGCGGCCGGACGTGCTGCGCGCGGCGGCGGTGGCGCTTGTCGGATGGGGCTGCCTGGGCGGCATGACGTTCCTCGTCGCGTTCCGCACCGACGACGCGTTCGGCCTGAGCGCGGGTGCGCGCGGGGTGCTGCTGACCGCGTTCGGCGTGGTCGGCATGCTGACCGCCGGGCTGGTCGGCCGGCTGATCGAGCGCACCGGCGCGCGGACGGGCGCACTCGTCGGCGGGGTCGCGGGCGCGGTGCCGGTCGCGCTGATCGGGCTGATCACGTGGCTGCCCGCGGTGGCGCTGGCGTGGGCCGTGGCCGGCTTCTTCGCCCAGTTCCTGCAGGTCGGCCTGAACGCGCTGGTGCTGACCGGCCCGGGACCGAACCGGGCGGGCGCGGTGTCGGTGGTGCAGGCGTTCCGGTTCGTCGGCGCGTCGCTGACGCCGATCGCCCTCACGCCGGTCTACCACCTCTCGGCGGCGGCCGGCTTCCTGCTGCCCGCGGCGTTGCTGATCACGGTCACGCCGCTGGCCCTGCTCGCCGGCAGGCGGACCGACGGCTCAGAGCAGCACGCCCAGTAGCGCGTCGACCGCGGCGCGGATCTCCACCGGTGCCGCGCGGTCGTGGCCGGAGCCGGACAGGGCGTCGTCGGCCCAGGCGTCCACCGCGCGCAGGGCCTGCGGGGTGTCCAGGTCGTTCGACAGGTGGTCACGCAGCCGCGTGATCGTGCCGGTCGCGTCCGGGCCCGACTCCTGCGCGGTCGCCGCGCGCCACCGGACCAGCCGGGCCTCGGCCTCGGCGAGCACCTCCTGCGTCCACGCGCGGTCCTCGCGGTAGTGGCCCGACAGCAGGCCCAGCCGCAGCGCCATCATGTCCACCTTGTCGGCGCGCAGCCGGGAGACGAACACGAGGTTGCCACGCGACTTGGACATCTTCTCGCCGTCCAGGCCGATCATCCCCGCGTGCGCGTAGTGCCGGGCGAACGGGTGCAGGCCGGTCAACGCCTCCGCGTGCGCGGCGCTGAACTCGTGGTGCGGGAAGATCAGGTCCGTGCCGCCACCCTGCAGGTCGAAGCCCATGCCGAGCCGGTTCTGCGCGATCACGCTGCACTCCACGTGCCAGCCCGGGCGGCCGGCGCCCAGCTCGGAGTCCCAGCTCGGCTCGCCCGGCCGCGCCACGCGCCACAACAGCGCGTCGAGCGGGTGCCGCTTGCCGGGCCGGTCCGGGTCGCCGCCGCGGTCGGCGAAGAACTCGCGCATCGTCGGGTCGTCGTAGTTCGACACCGAGCCGAAGCGGCCGGACGCGTCGTGGGCGAAGTAGATGTCCGGGTACTCGGGGTCGTCGGCGCGGTAGGCCATGCCGGCGGACAGCAGCTTCGCCACCGCCTCGACGATCTCCGGAATCGACTCGACCGCGCCGAGGTAGTTCCGCGGGGGCAGCACCCGCAGCGCCGCCATGTCCTCGCGGAAGAGCGCGATCTCCCGCATGCCGAGCACGACCCAGTCGCTCTGGTCCCGCGCGGCGCGCTCCAGCAGCGGGTCGTCGACGTCGGTCACGTTCTGCACATAGTGGACCTCGTGACCGTTGTCCAGCCACACCCGGTGCACCAGATCGAACGCGAGGTACGTGGCGGCGTGCCCGAGGTGAGTGGCGTCGTACGGGGTGATCCCGCAGACGTACATCCTCGCCGTGGCGCCGGGTGCGGTCGGGCGAATCTCCCCGGTCGACGTGTCGTACAGCCGCAGCGGGCGCGGCGTGCCGGGGACGCGCGGTACCGGATGGGATGGCCAGCTCTGCATGTATTCGACAGTAACGGCCGGTCGATCGGCCGGCCCTGGCCGTCCACATGTGACCCCCGTTACAGCCCGCGGAGCGCACGCGATTCTTCAGCTGCGGAGGGGCTCGAGCGGAAGAGGAACTCATGACATCGGCACAGAGCGGTACGACCGGCAGGTATCTGGTCCTGTTGGAGGACGACTGGAGCGGGGCGACCCGGGAGCTGAACCGGGTGGCCGGGATCCGCGCGGTGGACTCGGCGCAGGCAGGACTCGCCCAGCCCTTGTGGGAGGCCGAGGGGCTGGTGCTGCGCGAGCTGGGCGTGGCGCTGGTGTCCGCGAACCCCGACCAGCTGACCTCGCTGACCGCCGCCGTCGACCAGCCCGGACCGATCGCGCTGGTCGAACCGGAACGGTACGTCCAGGCCATCGCGGCGCCCACCGAGAAGGCGACCGAGGTCGACGAGACCACGTTCACCTGGGGGCTGCAGGCGGTGGGCGCGCCGCACAGCGCGGTGACCGGTGCCGGCGTCCGGGTCGCGGTGCTGGACACCGGACTCGACCTGACCCACCCGGACCTCGCCGGCCGGACGATCACGTCGAAGTCGTTCGTCGAAGGCGAGGAGGTGCAGGACGGCCACGGGCACGGCACGCACTGCGTCGGCACGTCGTGCGGCCCGCGCCGCCCGGCGAGCGGGCCCGGCTACGGCGTCGCGTACGAGGCGGAGATCTATGCGGGCAAGGTGCTCAGCAACGCAGGGTCGGGCGCGGACGGCGGGATCCTCGCCGGCATCGCGTGGGCGATCCAGAACGGGTGCCGGGTCGTGTCGATGTCGCTCGGCGCGGCCGTGCGGCCGGGCCAGCCGTACTCGCGGACCTACGAGCGGGTGGCGAGCCGGGCGCTCGCGCGCGGCACGCTCATCATCGCCGCGGCCGGCAACGAGAGCGACCGCGCGCACGGCGGCATCGCGCCGGTCGGGCATCCCGCGAACTGCCCGTCGATCCTCGCCGTCGGGGCGGTGGACGTGCGCGAGAAGATCGCCGACTTCTCCAGCGCCACGGTCGACGCGGTCGGCGCCGTGGACATCGTCGGCCCGGGGGTGGACGTGTACTCGAGCTGGCCGCTGCCCACGCGGTACCGGCGGATCTCCGGCACCAGCATGGCCACGCCGCACGCGGCCGGCATCGCGGCACTCATCGCGCAGTCGACCGGCGCGAGCGGCTACGAGCTGTGGGCCCGGCTGGCGCAGACCGCACGCCGGCTGAAGCTCCCGTCGACGGACGTGGGCTCGGGCATGGTCCAGGCCCCGTGATCGTTCCCGTACTCGTCTCGGTGGCGGACGACCGGCTCGGCGACCTGTCCGTAGTGGTCGACGGGCTTCGCGACGCCGGCCTGCGGGTGGGTGAGGTTCTCGCCGCGGCCGGCGTCGTCACCGGCACGGTCGACAGCGACCGGATCTCCACGCTGTCGACCGTGCCCGGGGTCGCCGACGTCGAGCCGCAGCAGTCGTTCGGGCTGGCCCCGCCGGACTCGCCGGTCCAGTAGGTCAGCCGAGCACCGCGGCGATCTCGGCCAGCTGCTCGGTACGCAGCGGGCCGTGCCGCAACGCGCCCGCGTTCTCCTCGGCCTGGGCCACGTTGCGGAAGCCCGGGATCGGGATCGTGCGCGGGCTGCGGGCCCAGATCCACCCGAGCGCGCCCTGGGCGAGCGTGCGGCCGTCGCTGGTGAGGATCTCGCGGACGGCGTTCACCCGCTTCGCCCACTCGGCCGTCGGCACGCCGTCTTCGAAGAACCGCAACCATTCCGGCGTGTCCGAGCGGATGTCGGTGCCGGTCGTCGGCGTGCCGGTCGTGCGGCGGCCGAGCAGGCCCATGGCGAGCGGCGTGCGGTTGACGCTCGCGATGTCGTACCGGTCGCACATGGCGAGCATCTCCGGGTCGTCGTGCAGGACGCTCAGCTCGTGCTGCACGGCGATCCCGTGCTCGCCGGCGGCGAACGACGCGGCGCGCTCGGGGTCGTCGACGCTCCAGGCGTAGCCGCGGATGAGCCCCTCGGCGACGAGCTTCTCGCAGGCGTCCACGAGTGGCGCGGCTTCCTCAATGGACGGTTGCGGGTGGAGCTGGTAGAGGTCGATGTGGTCGGTGCGCAGCCGGCGCAGCGACGCCTCCACGGCACGGCGGGCGTACGCCGGGGAGATGTCGTTCCCGTTGAGCACCTTGGTGTCCGGGTCGAACAGGTTGCCCCACTTGGTCGCGATCACCACCTCGTCACGGCGGCCGGCCAGCGCGCGGCCGAGCACCTCCTCGCTGTGGCCCGCGCCGTACACGTCGGCAGTGTCGAAGAACGTCACGCCGAGGTCGAGCGCGCAGTGCACCGCGCGGATCGACTCCTCGTCGTCGACCTCGCCCCAGCCGAGCGGCCGGCCGTCCTTGTCGGAGAACGGGCCGCCGATCGCCCAGCACCCGAAGCCGAGCGCGCTGACCTCGGCGTCTCCCAGCCTCCGCTTCCCCGTCCAGATGTTCGTCTGTGAAGTCATGTACCCCATCCTGGAACCTGGAGCGCGCTTCGGGTCCAGCCCTTTTTTTCGGAGTACTTTTGTGCGCATGGGTGAATCGCGTGGCCGGGTCAAGGTCGAGACGAGTCCGAAGCGTATTCGCGCGTACGTGGGCGGTCACCTCGTGGCCGATACGCGAAACCCGGCCCTGGTATGGGAAATCCCGTACTACCCGACGCTCTACGTGCCGCTCGCCGATCTCCACGCGAAGCTGGAGGCGACCGGCTCGACCGAGCACTCCCCCAGCCGCGGCGAGGCGACGCTGTACGACGTGGTCGTCGACGGCACGGTCGTGAAGACCGCGGCCAGCCGCTACCTCGCCTCGCCGATCCCGGAGCTGCGCGACCTGGTGAAGCTCCACTTCGACGCGATGGACGAGTGGCTGGAGGAGGACGAGCCGATCTACGTCCACCCGCGCGACCCGTACAAGCGGGTCGACATCCTGGCCAGCTCGCGGCACGTGGTCGTGGAGGTCGACGGCGTCACGGTGGCGGACTCGCACCAGCCGCGGATCCTGTTCGAGACCGGCCTGCCGCCGCGGTACTACCTGCCGCTGCCGGACGTGCGGATGGACCTGCTGCGCCCGTCCGACCTCCACACGCACTGCCCGTACAAGGGCACCGCGTCGTACTGGCACCTCGACACGGGCGAGGACGTGCACGAGAACATCGTGTGGATCTACCGCTCGCCCCTGCCGGAGAGCCAGAAGGTCACCGGCCTGGCGTGCTTCTACAACGAGAAGGTCGACATCACCATCGACGGCGAGCCGGTGTCACGCCCGCGCACCCCGTTCAGCTGACGCCGGTTGTCCACAGTGCTCAGCCACTCGCACCGATCTTGTCGGTGGTCGCCGGTAGCGTGGTGGTCGGGGGCCGGAGGCCGGCGTTCAACATGGCGTGTGGCGAGTCAGGCGCGCTGGTACTCCTCCCATGTCACCTTCGTGACCTGGGGGCCGTCGTCCGGGCCGTGGTTCGCCAGGCCGTTCAGGCCCAGGTAGTAGTCGCCGGCCTGATGTTGCGCGGCGGGCGACTGGTCGGTGTCGGAGATGGCGATCGCGTGGATGTGGAAGCCCCAGTCGCCCTGTGACGGGGTACGGCGCCAGGCGGCGAAGCCGACCTGGCGCAGCCGCCGCACGACCGTGGTCTGGGTGGCCTCCGACATGCCCGACACGGAGATGTCCAGCGCGCCGCCGCCGTCGTGCGTGCCGGCGGACGACGGGTCCCCGCCCGGGTTGTACGAGCCCTGCGTGATTCCCAGCTGCCGGCCGAGCAGGGTCTCCGCCTCGACCAGCATCGCCTTGGTGCGGGTGTTCATCGTGGCGCCGTGGTACGTGACGTGCGCACCCGGGGTGAGCAGGTGCGTCACCGTGAAGCGGCCCTCACCCAGCGTCTGCAGCGAGGTGCGACCGGGCAGGCCCGAGGCGTCGAGGCCGGTGTAGCCGAGCGAGCGCTGCCAGGCCGCGTACGCGTCGATGGTCTTCGTGCCGAAGTGCCCGTCCACGTACGTCGGGGCCAGCAGGTTCTTCGCGTCCAGCGCCTGCTCGACCAGCAGCACGCTGGCCTTCGCGCCGGTCGTCGGGGTCGTGTCCGGCCGGCGCGGGTCGATCTGGGCCGCCTTGATCACCGCCTCCATGTTCGCGGCCGGCAGCGCGGGTGCGGCGAACGCGGGCACCGCCACGGCGCCGGCGACCAGAGCGAGCAGGCTTGCGCCCACGACGAGGCGAACCCCCATGACAACTCCTCACCAAGAGTCGACGATCTAGGTCAAGAGTCAACCGTGGCGGGCGGGTTATGGCAAGAGGGAGTCAATCGCCTTGTAGAGGCGCTTCTCCGACACCGGGTACGCCGTTCCGAGGGTCTGGGCGAAGTAGCCGATCCGCAGCTCCTCGATCATCCACCGGATCGAACCGTCGTCGCCCGGGCGGCCGCGTACCTCCGCGTACGCCTGCTGCACGTCCTGCACCGCGTACGTCCACTCGAGATCCCGGTCCGGGCGCTCCGGCAGCTTGTCCAGCCGCCGCTCGATGCCCCGCAGGTAACGCTCCACATCGGACAAGCGAGCGAGGCCGGTCGCGGTGACGAAATCCTTGTACACCAAGGCGGCTCGCTGCGCCCGCATGTCCGCGATCGACTCGGCGAAGACCTGTCCAGTCATCCGGGACAGCGCGGCGTCCACCGACGCGTCGACGGTCAGCACGCCGCGCACCCGGTCCAGCGCCGTGTACACCGTGTCCGCGAGATCCGACCGGACCGCCGTACAGAGCGCCGCGAACTCCTCGGGTGTCCACACCGGACCACCCGCCGCGGCGATCAGCGCGTCGGCCGCCGCGTCGAGGCAGTCCGCCAGCAGGGCCGGCACGCTGCCGTGCGGGTTCGCCGACAGCGCGAGCTTCGCGGCGTTCGGCAACCGGCGGACGACCTGCTTCACCGGCGAGGGCACTGTGAGCAGCACCAGCCGCCGGGTCCCCCGCCACATCTCCCGCGCCTGCTCGGCCGGGTCGTCGAACAGCCGGATCGCGACCGACGAGCCGGTGTCGACGAGCGCCGGGTACGCGGTCACGTGCTGGCCCGCACGCTCAAGCGACACGCTGCGCGAGAGCGTGCCGAACGTCCACGCGGTCAGGCCCTCCTGTGTGATCCCTTCGGAGCCGGCGGCCAGCGACTCACGCACCTGCGTGGCGAGCTCCCGCTTGAGCGCCCCGAGGTCCTTGCCCTCGAGCACGGGCCGGTCGCCGTCCACGACCTGGAAGGTCGTGCGCAGGTGTTGCGGCACCGCCTCGAGCTGCCACGCGTCCGGCGGTACGACCACGCCGCTGAGCGCGCGCAGCTCGGCGGCGACCTGGTCCAGCGTCGGCTCGGCGACCGACGCGAGCCGGTCGCGGACGGCCGCGGCGAAGTCGGGCACCGGCACGAAGTTGCGCCGCAACGGCTTCGGGAGCGAGCGGATGAGCGCGGTGATCAGCTCGTCGCGCATGCCCGGGATCTGCCACGGCAAGCCGTCCGCGCTGACCTTGCCCAGCAGCGCCAGCGGCACCTGGACGGTCACCCCGTCGGTGGCCGTGCCGGGCTCGAACCGGTACGCCAACCCGAGCCGGATGTCGTTGTGGGACATGGCGTCCGGGTACGCGTCCGGGCTCACGTCGCCCGCCCCGGGATGCACCAGCATCGCCGGGTCGAACGTCAGCAGGTCGGGCTCGGTGCGCCGCGCCTTCTTCCACCAGGTGTCGAAATGCCGGCCGGACACGACCTCCGCGCCGACCCGCCGGTCGTAGAAGTCGAACAACGTCTCCTCGTCGACGACGATGTCGCGCCGCCGCGCCTTGTGCTCCAGCTCCTCGGCCTCGGCGAGCAGCTCGGCGTTGCGCCGCAGGAACCGGTGGTTCGAGTGCCACTCCCCCTGCACGAGCGCGTGCCGGAGGAACAGCTCGCGGGACACCTCGGGGTCGATCCGCCCGTAGTTCACCGCCCGGTCGACGACGATCGGCAGGCCCAGCAGCGTGACCCGCTCGGTCGCCATCACCGCCGCGCGCTTCTTCTCCCAGCGGGGCTCGCTGTACGTCCGCCGCACGAGGTGCCCGGCGATCGGCTCGATCCAGTCCGGGTCGATGCGCGCGACGATCCGGCCCCACAGCCGGGTCGTCTCGACCAGCTCGGCGGCCATCACCCAGCGCGGCTGCTTGCGGAACAGCGCCGAACCGGGGAAGATCCCGAACCTCGCGTTGCGCGCGCCGAGGTAGTCCTTGCTCGCCGGGTCCTTCATGCCGACGTGCGAGAGCAGCCCGGAGAGCAACGCCTGGTGGATCCGCGCGGGCTCGGCCGGCGTGTCGTTCGGCGTGACGTCCAGGCCCTTGGCCATCTGGCGCAGTTGCGCCGCGACGTCCTGCCACTCGCGCACGCGCAGGTAGTTGAGGAACTCCGCGCGGCACATCTTGCGGAACCGGTTCGCGGACAGCTCCTTGCGCTGCTCGGTCAGGTACCGCCACAGGTTGAGGAAGGTCAGGAAGTCCGAGTCGGGGTCACGGAAGCGGGCGTGCTGCTGGTCGGCCTGCGCCTGCTTGTCCACCGGCCGCTCGCGTGGGTCCTGGATGGACAGCGCGGCGGCGATCACGACGACCTCGCTGACCGAGCCGTTGCGGTCGGCGGCCAGCACCATGCGGGCGAGCCGCGGGTCGACGGGCAGCCGGGCGAGCTTGCGGCCCAGCGGGGTCAGGCGCGGCACCGTCGTCTGCGCGGTGTCCTTCGTGGCGCGCTCCAGCGCGCCGAGCTCGTTCAGCAGGTTCATGCCGTCGGCGATGTGCCGACGGTCGGGCGGTTCGACGAACGGGAACGCCGCAATGTCGCCGAGGTCGGCGGCGGCCATCTGCAGGATGACCGAGGCGAGGTTGGTGCGCAGGATCTCCGGGTCGGTGAACTCCGGGCGCGCGTCGAAGTCGTCCTCGGCGTAGAGCCGGACGCAGATGCCGTCCGAGGTACGCCCGCAGCGGCCGGTGCGCTGGTTGGCGGAGGCCTGCGAGATCTTCTCGATCGGCAGCCGCTGGACCTTCAACCTGTTTGAGTACCGGGAGATCCGCGCGAAGCCGGGGTCGATCACGTACTTGATGCCCGGCACGGTCAGCGAGGTCTCGGCGACGTTGGTCGCGAGCACGACCCGCCGGCCGCGGTGCGGCTGGAAGACCCGCTTCTGCTCCCCAGTGGACAGCCGGGCGTACAGCGGCAGGATCTCGGTGCCGGGCCGGTCCTGGGCGACGAGCGCGTCCGCGGTGTCGCGGATCTCCCGCTCGCCGGACAGGAAGACGAGGATGTCGCCGGGTCCCTCGGCGCACAGCTCGTCGACCGCGTCGAGGATCGCCTGGGTCTGGTCGCGGTCTGGGTCGGCGTCCGGGTCGTCGGGGTCCACGACCGGGCGGTAGCGCACCTCGACCGGGTAGGTGCGGCCGGATACCTCGACGATGGGGGCCTCGTCGAAGTGCCGGGAGAACCGCTCCGGGTCGATCGTGGCCGAGGTGATGATCACCTTCAGGTCCGGGCGGCGCGGCAGCAGCCGTTTGAGGTAGCCGAGGATGAAGTCGATGTTGAGGCTGCGCTCGTGCGCCTCGTCGATGATCAGCGTGTCGTACTGTCGGAGCTGGCGGTCGGACTGCAGCTCGGCGAGCAGGATGCCGTCGGTCATGAGCTTGACCAGCGTGTCGTCGCCGACCTGGTCGGTGAACCGGATCTTCCAGCCGACCGCGCCGCCGAGCGGCACGTCGAGCTCGTCGGAGATCCGCTCCGCGACCGTGCGCGCGGCGATCCGGCGTGGCTGGGTGTGTCCGATCTGACCACGCACGCCGCGACCGAGCTCCAGGCAGATCTTGGGCAGCTGCGTCGTCTTTCCCGAGCCGGTCTCGCCGGCCACGATCACGACCTGGTGCTCGGCGATCGCCTTGCGGATCGCGTCCCGCTTCTGGCTGATCGGCAGCTCTTCGGGGTAACTGATCACCGGTACCGCGGCCCGGCGGCGCTCGACGCGCGCGGCGGCCTTGTCGACCTCGGCGGCGATCTCGGCGGCCCGCTGCCGCTTCACCGAGTCGTCGCGGATCTTGCCGAGCCCGTCGAGCCTGCGCCGCAGCCGCCGCTCGTCGCGCAGCGTCAGCTCACCGAGGCGCTTGCGGAGGTCGGCCGGACTGGGGCTCGTACGTGGCACAGTCATACGTCTGCTCAGCGTAACGGCCGGCGCGACCTGGTTATTTCGGGCGCGCTTACTCGAACGGGGCCGGGTCCCCCGCGCCCTTGCGGATGATGACCGGCTCGTCGGTCGAATAGTCGACCACGGTCGTCGGCTCGGTGCCACACTCGCCGGAGTCGATCACCGCGTCCACGGCGTGGTCGAGGAGCTCCTTGATCTCCCAGCCCTGCGTCATCGGATCCTCCTCGCCGGGCAGCAGCAGCGTGCTCGACAGCAGCGGCTCCCCCAGCTCGTCGAGGATCGCCTGCGCCACCACGTGGTCCGGGATCCGCACGCCGACGGTCTTCTTGCGCGTGTTGAGCAGCCGGCGCGGAACCTCCTTGGTGGCGGGGAGGATGAAGGTGTAGCTGCCGGGCGTGGCGGCCTTGATCGCGCGGAAGACCGTGTTGGACAGGTGGACGAGCTGGCCCAGCTGCGCGAAGTCGTGGCACACCAGCGTGAAGTGGTGCCGGTCGTCGAGCTGGCGGATCTGGCGGATGCGCTCCATGCCGTTCTTGTTGCCGGCGAGGCAGCCGAGGGCGAAGCACGAGTCGGTCGGGTACGCGATCAGCCCGCCGTCCCGCAGGATCGCGACCACCTGGCCGATCGAGCGCCGCTGCGGGTTCTCCGGATGCACGTCGAAGTACTTCGCCACGCGATCGAGCCTAGGGGTGGTCGGGCGGCGCGAGTACCTGGGTACTCATGAGGTGGTCGAGCTCGCCCTGCGGGTCGTCGGTCAGTCCGCTGTGCGCGGGTGAGGTCTGGACGATCGTGCTGCGTGGCGCGGTCAGCCACCGGAACCGCTGGCCGAGCGAGCTGCCGGCCAGCGGCCCCGTGCCGTCGCAGGCCTGGCTCCACGAGCGCAGCGCGTCGCGGAGGACGTCGAGGTCCATCGCCGGGTCGAGGGCGCCCAGGCGCGCGGCGTCCACATGGGTCTGGCAGCGGAGGAACTCCAGTGGTGCGCAGTAGACGATCGCGCCCACGTTCATGAACTCGCCGCGCTCCTGCCGCGGGACCGCGCGCACCAGCGCGTACTCAAACACGTGCGGCACGGGCCTCCTCCAACGCCGGGACCCAGGCGTCCGCCCGCCCCAACCTGCTTTCGAAGAAGGCACGGTACGCGGCCCGCACCTCGGCGGGCGAGCCGAGCGCCGTGTCGAACCAGTCGTCCGGCACGAGCGCGAGGACCTCGTCGAGCACCTCGCCGGTGACGAGCGGGCGCAGCGCCCGGTCGGCGTCGGTGACCGACCCGGCGGCCGGCAGCATCACGTGGTCCCCCGCGTCGTAGCGGTAGTCCGCGGCCGGCTGCCAGCCCGGGCCCCAGCGGTGGTGGAAGTACAGCGACGCGCCGTGGTCGATCAGGTGGATCTCCCGGTGCCACAGCAGCATGTTCGGGTTGCGCCAGCTCCGGTCGACGTTCAGCACGAGCGTGTCGAACCACAGCAGCCGCGCGGCGAGCTCCGCGCCCGGGTCACGGACCCGGGGGTTGTAGTCGAACGAGCCGGGCAGGTAGTCGACGCCGAGGTTGACCCCGCCGCTCGCGTTCAGCAGGTCCTGGATCTCCTCGTCCGGCTCGGCCTTCGCGAGCTGCGGGTCGAGGCCGACCAGCACGAGCTCCGGCACCCGGAAGCCGAGCCGCCCCGCCAGCTCGCCGACGACGATCTCGGCCACGAGCGCCTTGAGCCCCTGGCCGGCGCCGCGGAACTTGAGCACGTACATGCCGAGGTCGTCCGCCTCGACCAGGCCCGGCAGCGACCCGCCCTCGCGGAACGGGGTGACGTACCGGGTGGCCGTGACGGTGCGCAGCCCGCTCCGCTGATCCACGCCAGCATCATGCCGCACCCGGACGCGGCGTTCACCCGACTTCCGCCGCGGGCACGCGGGCCCGCAGCCCGGTCGCGAGGACGGCGAGCGCGCCGGCCACGGAAAGCGCCGCCGTGACGATCGCCGCGGTGTCCCACCCGGACACGATCGCGGCCGGAGTGTCATGTGCGGCAAGCATTGTCACGATCGTGACGCCGACCGCGCCGCCGACGTAGCGGGCCGTGTTGTTGGCACCGCTGCCCACGCTGCTCTGTCCAACAGGGACACTCGCGACGGCGATCTGGCCGAGCGCCGCGTTGAGCACGCCGCTGCCGACGCCCGCCACGAGCATGCCGGGCAGCAGGTCGAGTGCGGACGCGTCGGGGTGCAGCCCGGCCAGCAGCGCGAGGCCCGCCGCGACCACGACCAGGCTCACCACTAGCCGGTACCGCACGGTGAACGCGGCGGGCAGGCGGCGGGCCAGCAGAGCCACCACCGCGCTCGTGCCGGACCAGGCGAAGATCATGGCCCCGGCCTGCAGCGTGGTGAAGTCGAGCGCGCGCTGCAGGAATGCCGGCGAGAACGACATCAGCCCGATCACGCCGGCACCGGTCGCGAGCGCGGCCGCGACGGAGGCCACGAACGCGGGCCGGCGGAACAGCGCGAGGTCGAGCATCGGCTCGCCCACCCGGCGCTCCCAGCGTCCGAAGGCGGCCACCAGCACCGCCGCCGCGACGAGCAGCCCGATCGGCACCGGCCCCCAATGCAGCCTGCCCTCGACCATGCCGGCGAGCAGCGCCATGAGCCCGCCCGCGAGCAGCAGCGCGCCGAGGAGGTCGACCCGCCGCGGGGCGGGTGCGCGGGACTCCGCCAGCAGCAGCCGGCCGGCCACGACGAGCGCCACCGAGCCGGCGGCGAGCAGCCAGAACCCGGCGCGCCAGCCGGCCGTCTCGTCCAGCCAGCCCATCACGAGCGGTCCGGCCGCGATGCCGGCGCCGACGGTCGCCCCCCACACGCCGGTGGCGCGGATGCGTTCCGGCCCCGCCGGGAAGGTGTGCCCGATCAGGCCGAGGCTGCACGCGATCACGGCCGCACCGCCGATCCCCTGCCCGATCCGCGCGGTCACGAGGATCAGGGTGTTCGGGGCGAGTGCCCCGGCCGCGGACGTGACCGCGAGGGCGGCCGCGCCGAACACGAGCATCCGCCGCCTGCCGTGGTCGTCGCCCACCGCGCCGGTGACCAGCAGCGCGACCGCGAGGCCGACGCTCATCGAGCTGAGGATCCAGGCCTGGCCACCGGGTCCGCTGCCCAGCTCGCGCGCCGTGCTGACGATCGTGGTCAGCGGCGTGGTGAAGGCGACGAGCACCAGGAACGTCGCCGATGCCGCCACGCCGAGGGTTCTGGTCCGCACGTCGTCTCCTTAAGTTCAGTCATTGAACTCTAACACTTGAAGTTCAGTGAATGAACCGAAGCGGGTAGACTCCCACGATGTGGCACTGGGACGGGACTACGAGAAGCAGAACTGCTCGCTGGCGCGCGCCCTGGAGGTGATCGGCGAGCGGTGGACGATCCTCGTGCTGCGCGACCTGTTCTACGGCATCCACCGGTTCACCGACCTGCAGGCGCACCTGGACATCCCGCGCGCCGTGCTGACCGACCGGCTCACGCGGCTCACGGCCGAGGGTGTGGTGCGGCGGAGCGAGTACCAGCGCGGGCGGTACGAGTACTCGCTGACCGCGCACGGCCGGGAGCTGTGGCCGGCCTTGTTCGCGCTGTCCCAGTGGGGCGACCGGCACAACGCACCGGAGGGACCCCGGCGGCTCTTCAGCCATGCGCCGTGTGCGACGGACCTGGCTGCCGGTGGGATGTGTCCGGGATGTGGGACGGTGCCGGCGCCGGAGGAGATCGACGTCCGGCCCGGGCCGGGGGCTCGGCCGGACCGGACCGACGCCGCCAGCGTCGCCTTGCGTTCTCGGCACCGGCTCCTGACGCCGCTGCTCACCGACGCCTGACCCGTTCGAAACGCCGCGGCGCGGGAGACCTGCTCCCGACCCCCGGCGGACGTCGCACCTCGCGTGCTCGCGCATCGGCGCTGACGCGCCGCGCACCGCTCGCTGAAATCTCGGTCACGTACGGGCTGTACCGGTTTGACCGGAAGGGGTGAACATCGGTTTACTCCTTGAGGTGAACAGTGGTTCACGGTCAGGGACAGATCGATCCCGCCGGCTCATGATCGTGCTCTGTGGTTGCGGTGTCACCGTCTCCCTGATGCACACGCTCGTGGTGCCGTTGTTGCCCGAGATCTCCCGCATGATGGGGCTTTCCCAGGACGCCGCGTCCTGGCTGCTCACCGTCACCATGCTCGCCGGCGCGGTGTGCGCGCCCGTTGCCGGGCGGCTCGGGGACATGATCGGCAAGCGGAAGGTGCTCGCCGTCGCGCTCGGGTTGATGACCGCCGGGTCGATGCTCGGCGCCATGAGCGGATCCTTCGCACTGCTGCTCGTCGCGCGGATGCTGCAGGGTGCCGCATTCGGCGTGCTGCCGCTCGGGATCAGCATCCTCAAGGACGAGCTTCCGGCCGAGCGGATCATGGCCGGCACCGCCACCATGAGCTCCACGCTCGGCGTCGGCGGCGCGATCGGGCTGCCGCTCGCGGGGGTGATCGCCCAGCTGATGAGCTGGCACGCGGTCTTCTGGGCGGCCACCGGCGCGTCGCTCGTCATGCTCGTGCTCGTCCTGGTCGTCGTGCCCGAGTCGCCGGTGCGGTCGGGCGGTCGGTTCGACGCGGTCGGCGCGGTCGGGCTCGCCACGTCGCTCGTCGCGCTGCTGCTCGCGATCTCCCAGGGCTCGCGATGGGGTTGGACGAGCGTGCCGACGCTCGGCCTGTTCGGCGGCGCCGTGGTCGTGTTCGTCCTGTGGTCGGCGCACCAGGCGCGGGTCCGCTCGCCGCTCGTGGACCTGCGGACGTCGACCCAGCCGGTCGTGCTGCTGACCAACCTCGCCACCACGCTCGTCGGCGTCGGGATGTTCGCGAGCTTCATGCTGACGCCACTGCAGCTGCAGGCCGCGACGGCCACCGGCTACGGGTTCGGCGTGTCGGTCATGGTGGCGGGCGTCTGCATGATCCCGATGGGCCTCGGGATGCTCGTCTTCTCCCCCGTCTCCGCCCGGCTGTCGGCCCGCCACGGCGCCCACATCACGCTGCTCACGGGCGCGCTGATCATGTTCTGCGGCAACGTCGGCGAGTCGCTGCTGCCCGGCGACCTCGTGGTCCTGCTGTGCGTGATGATGTCGCTCTCGATCGGCTCCGCGCTGTGCTTCTCGGCCATGCCGACACTGATCATGAACTGGGTGCCGGTGACCGAGACCGCGTCCGCGAACAGCCTGAACGCCCTCCTGCGCACGATCGGTACGAGCACCTGCGCGGCCATCGGCGGCACGTTCCTCGCCGCGTTCACCATCGACGTCGGCGGCCGGCCGGTCGCGTCGTCGACCGGGTTCGTGCTCACCTACTGGATCGCCGCGGGCGCGTCGCTCGCGGCGGCCGCGCTGGCGGTCGCGGTGACGGTCGTGGTCCGGCGCGCCGGCGGCCGGCTCGCCGAGGTGACCGAGCTCGACGGCGACACGGAAGTCGACCTCGTCGCTTAGTACGCTTGCCCGCCATGGGGACGGACCCGGCCGGCGCCGGCACGCCGGGCGCGGACCTGACGGGCGGCCTCCACACCCGGGACGCGATCCTGCGCGCGGCCCGGCGCCGCTTCGCCCAGCGCGGCTTCGCCGAGGTCGGGCTGCGCGACATCGCGTTGGACTGCGGGGTCAGCGCGGCGCTCGTGGTGAAGTACTTCGGTACCAAGGAGCACCTGTTCGCCGAGGCTGTGTCGTTCGAGGCCGAGGCGACCACGCTGCTGGACTGCCCGCTCGAGCGGCTCGGTGAGCATCTCGTCCGCACGCTGCTGGACCTGCACGACCGCGCCCACTCCGACCCGTTCCTGCGCGCGGTGCTGGCCGCGTTCCGGCCCAACGGCGCGGAGTTCGCCGCGTCGTTCCAGCGCTACTTCGCCAAGCCGCTCGCCGCGCGCCTGTCCGGCGGGGACGCCCAGCTGCGCGCGGAGCTGATCTGCGCGGAGCTGGTCGGCCTCGGCGCGGCCCGGTTGGCGATCGGGCTGCCGGCCGTATCCGCGCTGTCGGCCGAGGAGCTCGTCCAGCTCTACGGGCCGCGCCTGCAGCGCCTGGTCGATCCGGCGTGAGCGCCCGCGCGATGTTCGGCGCGGCCGTCTACGCCGTGCTGACCGACGGCGACCGGGTACTGCTCATGCGCCGCGCGGGGTCCGGCTACCACGACGGCGAGCTGAGCCTGCCGGCCGGCCACCTCGACGGCGGCGAGGACGCGCTGGCCGGCCTCGTGCGGGAGCTGCGCGAGGAGCTCACGATCGACGTCGACCCGCGGGCGTGCGCGCTCGCGACGGTCCTGCACCGCGCGCCCGAACCGCCCTACCACGTGGAGTACCTCGACCTCGTGTTCACCGTCGGCCGCTGGCGCGGCGAACCGGCGATCGGCGAGCCGGCGAAATGCAGCGAGCTGGTCTGGGCCGACCGGGACGGGCTGCCGGCGGACGTGATCCCCTACATCCGCGCCACGCTCGAGGCGGTGCGCACCGGCGAGCCGCTCGTGCTGATCGGCTGGGACGGCCGGCGGTAAAGGGCGATGCGCTCGCCGGGGCACGGTGGCGAGCGCATCGCTTCGGGCGGGAGCTGATTCGGTTTTCGGGGCTTTCGGGGCCGGCGGGCCTGACACTCGGGGTTCGGGTTGGGCGCCAGGCCCCGCCGGAGATTCTGTTGTGGGTTGCGGTTGTCAGTGGTTGTCAGTGCCGGCGCCGCTGCACGGGACGCAGCCTGCCGTCACTGTCCACCGGGCCCAGGGGGCCGCGGTGGGCCGGGGGGAACTGGTCGTAGGAGTCCTCCGGGCCGAACTGCCTGGCCGGCGGCATCCGGTCGTAGGAGTCCTCCGGACCCGGACCGCGGCGCACCGGACGGATCCGGCCGTAGCTGTCCACCGGACCGAGGTGAGCCGGGGGCATGCGGTCGTACGAGTCGGCCGGTCCGCGCTGCTGCGGACCCTCCCACGGCGCCGGGCGCACCGGGCCGCCGTCCCACCGCTGCTGGCGAAGCTGCGGGGGGTCGTAGGCCTGGTTGGTCACCGGTGGCAACCGCGTGTAGGAGTCGACCGGTGCCTGGCCGTACGCGGGCGGCAGCCGGTCGTAGGAGTCCTCCGGCCCGGGCCGGAATCCGTTCACCGGCCGCATGCGACCGGCCGAGTCCACCGGCCCCCGACCGTCCCTGTCCACCGGCGGAATCCGGTCGTACGAGTCCTCGGGGCCCCGCCGCGGGTCCACCGGCCGCATGCGGCCACTGGAGCCCGCCGGTCCCCGACCACCGCTGCCGGCCGACCGGAGCTGGTCGTTGATCGGCGGCACCGCCGGGATGCGGTCGTACGAGTCCTCCGGCCCGGGCCGACCACCGGGAACCATGCGGCCGCCGGAGGCTGCCGGCCGCATCCGGGCGTTGGACTCGGGCCCGTACCCGCCCGGCTGCGGCCCAAGGCCGCCGGGCCGTGCGGGCTGCATCCGGGCGTGCGAGGCGCCGGGTCCCATCGGGACTCCCGTACCCGCCGGCACGAGGTCGCCGCTTGCGTCGATCCGGCCGATCCGGCCGGTCGAGTCCGCCGGCCGCCCGTCCGAGTCGAACAGGTTGGGGCGCGGGTTGTTCAGGTCCGCCGACATCATCCGCGCGCTCGACGCGGACGGGTCGGCGAGGGCGGCCGCCGGGTCGACCGGTTCGCCCTGGAACGACTCCTGCGGGCGGCGCGGCTCCTTCGGGGGCAGCGAGTGGCGGCCGCTCTTCTTCCGCTCGGCGGTCGCGGCGAACCCGCGGGTGCGCTGCTGGCGGTCGCCGGTGGACACCAGCCGGTTGCCGGTGCTGGCGGGCCGCCGGTTGCGGGAGGTGGCGTTGCGCCGGGTGCCGGCGGCCGCGCGCCGGGTGCCGGCGTTGACGGACTCGCGCTCGGCGGGCCGCTCGGCCTCGGCCGGCTCCGGCAGAGCCTGGCCGGGGACCGGGTTCTGCCGCGCCACGCTCTCGGTCCACGCCATAACCGACGACGGGCAGTCGACGCCGACCACGCCCATCAGCCGGCCTTCCTTGGCGTAGCCGACGACCGTGCCGGTGCCGTCGGTCGGGCTGCCCAGCGCGACGATGTCCTTGCCCAGCTTCGGCACGCCGGCTGCCTGGATCCGCACGCCGTACTGCTCGGTCCAGAACCGCGGCATCGGCGTGAACGGCTTCGCCGCCGAGCGCCCGGCCAGCAGGTTCTCCGCCGCGGCGCGGCCCATCTCGATCGCGTTGAGCCAGTGCTCGATGCGGCGCGGCACGGTGTCGAAGCGGATGTTCGGCCACTGGGCGACGTCACCGGCGGCGACGATGTCCTCGGCGCCGACGACGTGGCAGGTCGCCTCGCACACGACCCCGTTGTCCAGCGGCAGGCCGGAGCCGCGCAGCCACGCGGTCGACGGCACGGTGCCGGTCGCCAGCATCACGCAGGCGGCGAGCATCGTGGAGCCGTCCGAGAGCTGCATCGCGATGCCGTCCTCGCGGGGAGCCCAGCGCTTGACCGAGTTGCCCAGCGCCAGGTCGACACCGTGCTCGCCGTGCATGTTGGTCAGCCACTCGCCGAGGTCCGGGCCGAGCACGTTGCCGAGCAGGTTCTTGCCCCGCTGGATCAGCGTCACCTCGCGGCCGAGATGGCGCAGGCTCGCCGCGAGCTCGCAGCCGGTGAACCCGCCGCCGACGACCGCGACCGGGCCGGTCCGGTTCTCGCTGAGCACCCGCTCGAAGTCGAGCGCGTCGGGCAGGGTGCGCATCACGCAGATCCGCGGGTCCTCGAAGGGCACGTCGTTCGCCCGGCGTGCCTCCACGCCGGTGGCGATGATCAACCCGTCGTACTTGAGCTCCTCGTCACCCGGCAGGCGCAGCGTGCGGCTGCGCGGCAGCAGGTACTGCACGGGGGTGTTCAGCCGCCACTTGGCGTTGACGTTCTGGTACGCGGGAAGCAGCAGGTCGTCCGGCCGCATGGAGCCCATCAGCAGCTGCTTGGACAGCGCCGGGCGGTGGTAGGGCGGGGTCGCCTCGTTGCCGACGATCACGACGTCGCCCTCGAAGCCCAGCTCGCGGAGCCGCTCGGCGGCCCGGAGACCGCACAAGCCGGCCCCCACCACGACGATCCGTTCGGGACGGTTCATCGGCTGCGTACCTCCTGCAACTGAATCGCTTGCATGGGGCAGGCCCGGGCGGCAGCCTGCGCTCCGGCGCGCTTGCCGTTCTCCGGATCGCGGACGTAGCGCAACCGCCCGTCCGCCAGGAGCTGGAACAGGTCAGGCGACTCCGCCTGGCAGATGCCGTAGCGCCGGCACCGCTGGTTGTCCACGCTCACCGTGACTTTCCGGCCGTTGCGGGCATGCCCGTTCGCCGACGCGCCGTTGGTCGCGCTCATCTCGGAGACCATCGGCGGCGCCGCCTTCGGCGCCGCCGAGAGGAGCCCCGCCTTGATCAACAGGCTCGGCGGGGTGATGCGCAGTGCGGTGAGGGTGATGGCCGGGGTCAGCACGGTCACGCCGGCGAGCCAGGTGACCGCGAGGTGGCCGTTGGCGATGGCGCCGAACCAGGAGTGGACGACGGTCATCGCGACGGCCGGGTACGCCAGCTGGTGGAACCGCAGCCAGCGCCGGTAGTTCACGAAGTTCTTGAGGCCCGTCGCGATCGTGATCGCGATGAAGAGCTCCAGGCCCAGGATGCCCAGCCCGTGCCGGAACCTGCCGCCGAACGGGATCATGATCCCGGCGACGTTGAGGCCCTGCTCGCGCAGGAGCAGGAAGACGATCGCGTGGGTGACGCCGGTCGCCACCGTGAGCGTCGCGAGGATCATGTGACCCGACCGGATCGCCTGGTGCCCGGTGAGGCGGCGGATCCATCCGGTCGCGGTGAAGATTCCCCAGCACAGCGTGAAGCACATCAGGACGTAGGCGGCACGGGCCGACAGTGCCGCCACCTCGCGCACGCCGATGTCGTGCTGCGGGAGGGCCAGGTTGATGACGGTCGAGGTCGCGGTCACTTGGCCGCTCCGCTCAGCGTCCGCACCCCGAGCACGGTGCCGCCCGCGACCACCAGGAAGATCACGCCGGCAACCAGCAAGGTGCTGTTGCTCAGCTGGTTCTCCGGGTAGGCCGTCGTCCGGGCCGCGGCCTCGGAGAACTCTCCGTGGTCGGCGCTGACGTAGCCGGTCGCCTCGAGCAGCGTCATGTGCCGCAGGACGATGGTGTTCGCCTGCGTGGCGAAGTCCCGGAGGGTCTTGTTGCGGGTACCCGCGCGCTCCTCGGCGACCACGTTGAACACGCTGCCGTGCGCGGCCCGCAGCCGGTCGGCGAAGGTCCTGTCGAAGTCCCGGCCCTGCTTGCTCGAGATCTCGGCGATCCAGGCCTGCTGGGAGGAGGTCGGCTTGTCCGGCAGCGGCACGCCGTACTTGTCGGCGAGCTGCTTCACGACCACGTTCAGCTTCGTGTGGTCGGCGAGCATCGTCGCTCCGGCGGTCTTGACCGCCTCCGTCGTGCCACGTTCGGTGGCGAGCTTGCCCATCGGGATTTCCCACAGGTTCGCGAACCGAATCAGCGTGAGAAATTCACGATCACGCGCTTCTAGCGTGTCGGAGTTCTGCGCCTGGGCTGCTCGCGCCTCCTGGGCCGCCTGCGGGCCGTTCTGGCTGGCGAGCGCCACTCCGGCGGCCGGGAACGCCGCACCGAGGACCACCAGCAGGCCCGCCATGACCCATCTAATTGTTCCGCGTCGCATTTTTGTGTGCCCCAAAACCCGTCAGAATTTTCTCACGTCCTGCCCGGGCAGATCTTTGGACAATTCGGTGAGTTTCTCCTTGGAATTCAGGCCGTACTCGCCGTACTCGCTCTTGGCGCCTTCCCGCAGCTCACAACCACTGAGCAGGACCGAGACCAGCAGCGCCAACGCCGCGAGCCCGACCACTCCACGGTTCCGAATCCGCATCTACGCACGTCTCCTTCAACGACAAGTACCAGGACGACCAGTTGCGTCAACGACGTTGTTGGACTACGGCTCGTCCATCGCCAACGCACCTATATACGTTGGATAACGGTTCGAACGTTCAGGTGATCCTCTTCGACTTGATGTGACAAGCGTCACATCTCGTATCTGAACCGCTCGGCTCCGCTGTCCGTAGCACTGGTGACGAGGTCTGCGTACGGTTCGGCCGCCTCGACCTGCACGAAGTGGCCTGCCTGCGGAAACGTGTGCACCCGGCCGCCGGGCACCCGCTCGCGGAACGCCGCGACCTGCCGCGGCCCGCAGATGAGATCGTGCCCGCCGCTGATCAACACGGCCGGCACGGCGAGTCCGCCGAGCATCGGCACCAACGACTCGAGGCAACCGTCGAGGGCCCGCTCGGCATGCGGGACCGTACGGGCGCGCAGGTCGTCGGGTACCTCGTTCTCGATCTCCAGCCAGCGCTCGAGCTGGTCCGGCCGGTGGAAGTAGAGGTCGTCGTACAGCAGCGGCGGGGCATCCGGGTGGCCGCGCTGGTCGAGGAGCAGCCGGGTCCCGTTCACCTCGACGAACCGCTGCGGCATGCCGACATCGTGCACTACCGCGCGGTGCGGTGATCGTGTGAGGCTTCGGGGGTGCTCGCCGAACTCCACCTCCACCTCTACGGCTGCATCCGCCCCGCCGACCTGCTGCGCCACCTGGCCGCGCGCAAGCGGATCCGCTGGGACTTCTACGAGGAGCACATGCGTGCGGCGTACGGGGTCGTGCCGCCGGTCCGGGAGGTTGTCGAGCGCTACCGGAAGGGTGACCCGGACGCCGAGGCGGAGTTCGCCGGCCTGTTCGTGTTCGGGGATGACGACGCCGGGGACTTCGACCGCTTCCAGGCCAAGTTCAACCTGCTCGGTGCCGGGTCCGCGCTGTTCGACAAGCGATCCGGGCTCGCCGACATCCGGACGGAGGTCGCCCGGTTCGCCGCGGGGATCCGCGCCGACCACGCCCGCAACGGCGTCCGCTACGCCGAGACCCGCCTGCTGCTCAGCCGGACGCTGGCCGGTCCGCGCGACCGCGCCGTGCTCGACACGCTGCTCGCCGCCTACGACGTGCCGCAGGCCGGGACCACCGAGCGGCTCGCGCTGTCGTTGAGCCGCAAGGATCCCTGGGCCGCCTGGGACCGCGTCCGCGAGCTCGCGCTCGGCCCGCACGGCGCGACCGTGACCGGGCTCGACTTCTGCTTCTTCGAGGAGGGCTTCCCGCCGAAGGACAAGGCCGGGTTCTTCGCCGCGGTCAAGGAGTTCAACGCCGCGCACCCCGACCGCGCGCTCGCGATCCTCTACCACGTCGGCGAGAGCTTCCGGGACAAGAGCCTGGAGAGCGCCGTGCGCTGGGTGCACGAGGCGGCGGAGCTCGGTGCGCACCGGCTGGGCCACGCGATCGCGCTCGGCATCGACCCCGACGTGTTCGGCACCCACACGCGCACCGAACCGGTCGCCGAGCGCCGCGACCAGATCGCCTACGACCTCGCCCACGCCGGTGGCCTGCGGGCGGCCGGCGTGACCGTCGACGAGGCCGTGCTCGAGGCCGAGCGCGCGTCGCTGCCCGCGGACGGCACGGTCACGATCGCGTACGACGCGGCACGGCTCGACGAGGTCCGTCGGCGGCAGGACTACGCGATGAGCCGCATCCGGGCGGCCGGCGTGGTCGTCGAGGTGTGCCCGACGTCGAACCGGCGTATCGGCGGCATCACCGACCCGGCGCACCACCCGGTCCACCGGTTCCTCGCGGCGGACCTGCCGGTGGTCGTGTCCTCCGACGACCCGGGCATCTTCGGCACCACCCTCGGCGACGAGCTCGACTGGGTCTGCCGGCACGCGGACGGCGGCGCGGAGCTGCGCGAGCACCTCGTCGAGACGGCGTGGCGCAGCCGCTCGGAGGTGCTGACCGGCCGGCACGCCTAGGGAGTCCAGCGCACGCCGTATGCGAGGCCCGGAGTCAGGTCCCGGAACACCAGGTGTACCTCACCCGCGGCGTCGACCGCGCGCGTCTCGCCGGACCGTGCCGTGCCGTCGCGGTCGCCGTTTATGTCGCCGTTGATGTCGCGGTCGATGTCGCGGTCGATGTCGAGGGCGGCACGCAGCAGGCGGATCCCTCGCGGTGGCCGCGCGCGGTCGAACCGCACCCGGAGGTCGAACAGGTCGCACGGCTGGTCGGGCGTGCGAACGACGTGCCGGACCCCGTAGTCCGGGAGCCGGTACTGGATCGCGAACTCGTGCTCCCCGCCGGTGGCCAGGGCGTGCGGCAGCGCCACCCGGCCGCTGCGGACGGCGGTCGCGCCGTAGAGCACGTCGGCCGCGGGGACGGGCAGGTCGACCCAGGCGAGCCCGTCGCGCCCGGCGACGATCCGGTGGAGCTCGACGACCTCGGGGCGGGCCCGGTCCAGCGCGACGATCACGCGCAGCTCGGTGGTGCGCCAGCCGGTCGCCGCGGCCGCGCCCGGCTCCCGGCGCGGCGCGGGTGGCCGGACCGTCGCGAGCTGGGCGATGTGGTCGATGGCCGCGTCGATCCGCCGCCGCGCGGTACGCGGGTCCCGGTTGAGCCGGCTGGCGGTCCACCGCACCCGGTCCTGGTAGAACGGCAACCGCGCATCGGGCGAGATCGCGAACGCCGCCAGCACCGCGATTCGCAGGTCGGCGGGCAGATCGCCGGCGAGTCCCTCCAGCCGCCGCGCGACCTTCTGCCGGATCAGCGCCGGCCCGTCGTCGTCGCTCACGTCGCAGATCGCGCGCAGCGCCGAGCCGATCCGCTCCCCGATGCGGCTCGCCAGCAGCCCGCGCCCCTTGCGCAGCGTCTTCAGCTCCGCGACCAGGTCCACCTGCGCCACCATCCAGGCCCTCCATGGCTGTCCGCGTACCCGACCCCTGCACAGGGTCGGTCTCGGCGGTGGACCACACCTGCATCGAGGCTGCATGCGCCGGCCCTCGCGTGGGCGTGGCGCGTGCCGGTCGCGCGGCCGGCCGGGCACCAGCGGCTCCATCGCCGCGATCCGGAACGCGCAGCAGACCGTCGCAAGTGGACGGAAAGGCCGCGGCGCCATGATGCGCCCGCGCACCAGCCAGACGTACGGACCCGCCGGAACACCCTCAGTCGGTGACCGTGAACCAGTCGATCTTCGAGGGCTTGAAGTCGAGCCCGTTGACAAGTCCGTTCCCGGCGAAGTCGGTCGTCAGCACCTGCCACGGCTTGGCGAGCCACTCGCGGAAGGTATCGCGCGCTTCGCACACGTCGCGCGCCCACCACCGGATCCACAAGACCTGGGAGCCCATCCCACACACCATGATGAACTCCTGCAAGCCGGCGAACTGCGCCGGGGCGGGGGGTTCGAGGATCGTGTCGGCACCGGTCCGCCGCTGGTAGGCGATGTAGCCGGGCTCGGTCCACCGGGGCATGAGAAAACCCCTTTCCCAGAACAGGTCTGAAGTGGACACGGCGCGGCTGTCCACTTTCCACCGAGTTGACGCACCTATAGTCGGCACCCACCCACGTGCGTTACAGCCGTCTGCGCCCAACCCGCGACAGGGCACCTGACGGACTTCACGGCACGATCCAGTCTGCCCGTAGGACTTGATCAGGCGTGCCAGTGGGCTCGACGGAGAATTCCTGCGCAGAATATCTCGGGCGCCGGGCGATCGGTAATTTGGGCGTTGGTCGAAATTCAGCATCAATGACCGCTCTTCGGTAACGCCGTGCTTGCCGAACCGATAAGCCTGCCGGGGCCAGCACGGTTCAGGGCCGATCCAGATCCGATGCGGGCTTCGAGTAGATCCTTGCCCTCGCACGCAGAGTCAGTCGAACCGGGAGACACGGCGAGCCAATGCGAGTCTTTGTGAACTACCGCACGGGTGATGGCGAGAGCGCCGCGCTGGCCGTTTCCCAGTTCCTGGCCGAACGACTCGGCACGGCGAACGTCTTTCACGACAGCCGAACCATCCGGCCGGGCGACTTGTTCGATCACGAGCTGCTGAGAAATGTCTGGCGTAGCGACGTGCTCGTCGCAATCGTGGGTCCGGGTTGGCTCAATGCCGGGAACAAGAAGGGGCGAGCGATCGACGACGAGGCCGACTGGACTCGCCGGGAGATAGCGGAGGCGTTCCGCCACCAGGTTCGGGTCGTTCCGCTACTGATCGACAATGCCGAGCTGCCCGGCGTCGTCGATCTGCCGGAGGCGCTCGCGGACCTGCCGCGGTGTCAGTTCGTGCGGCTCGACTTCCGAAGCCCGGACGCGGGATTGAACCGGCTGGCCCAGGTGCTGGACGTGCCGGACAACCCGGAGACACCCGCTCGCGGCCACGGCCAGCGAGGCGGAATCGGCAGTATCACCGCGAAGACAGTGACCGCGGTGACGGATGCGCGGGGACCGGTGCACATCGGCGACAGCATCGAGCTCATGCGGGATGACGGGACGCGCCGGATGCGAGACGACAGATGAGCGTGCCCGAGCTCGACACGAAGACGCCGGACGTGGAGTCCGAGGGCGAATCGATCGGCACGCAATCAGGTGGTATCGCGGACCTGCACGGCGACCGGGTCATCGGTATCACGGATCCGCGCGCGCCCGTGACGATCATGGAGCAGGTCGACTTCTACATCCAGGCGAGTCTCGGCAATGTCGATGGCGGAACCGCCACCGCACCTCGGCTGCTCCCGGCCGACATTCTCGCCGCACGCGAAGAGACATTCGTTTCCCCTCCCGGCTACGGCGATGTCGTCCGGCGTCTCAGAAATCCGGGTACGGTCGTAATCTCCGGCGCCCCGGGTTGCGGGAGAAGCACGGCAGCGCTGGTGGCGTTGCGGTACTCGGGTGATGGTTCGACCCGTTTCCGGGAACTCCCCGACGGCGGCACCGAGTATCTGCTCGACGAGCAGGCCATCGAGGAAGGCGAACGCCTGCTGCTGGACATGACCGCGGAAGCCGGCCCACTTTCCGCGCGATTCGTGGCGGACCTGCGGGCCTACCGGGCGATTGTGACCGAGCGGCGGGCCTACCTCGCGGTGGTGCTCCCGCCGCGACTGCGGCACGTGGCGGACGAGCTGGGCACCGGAGTCACGAACATCGGGCGGCCGGACGGTCCCGAGGTCTTTCGGCGGCACCTGTCCGTCCTCGGCGTCCCCACCCCGGACGGCGAGCACGCCGGCGAGGCATTGACCCGGCGCCTCGCACGCGACCCGATGGGCGAGATCGCCGCACTCGCGCAGCGGATCCGGCAGGCGCGAGACACCGCGGGCGGCGGCAGGTGGCCGGACTGGCTCGACGCCGCCATGCACCCCGACGCCGAGCTCGACACCGTGGCCAGGTTCGTGCGGGAGAACCGCGACGGACGGGTTCGGGCCCTGGTTCTCGCCGCCGCCATGTTCGAGAATGCCGCCCCGGACGCGGTCGCCGCCGCGGCGACGACGCTTTTGGACGTGCTGAACTATCCGGCCCCGGAAGCACACCGCCTGGATCTGCCCGATCTCGCCGAAGCGCTTGCCGAGGTGAAGGCGTCGATACAGGAACGAAGCGTGCAGTTCGGCACCGTGACCTACGGGCAGGCCGTCCGAACGCACTTCTGGCGCACCTTTCCCGACCTGCGCTTCAAGCTACGCCGATGGATCGACGTTTCCGCCCGGTCGCGCGACCTCCCTGCGACCGAGCGTGTCGAGGTGCTCCTGCGGTACACCGACCAGTGCCTGCGCACCGATCACCCGGAAGATCTGTGCGACCTGGTGAACGAGTGGTCCAGGCGTCCCGACACGAGTGTGGACCAGCTACTCGCCACCGGACCGGCGCTCACGCGAGGTCTGCTCGACGAACGGCACGGCGCGCGGTTCCGCAGGCGTGTCTACGACTGGTCGCACGACAGAAGGTTGCCGCCGAGTCTGGCGACCTTGTTGATCGGGCTCTGTGACAAGGTCATCGCACCGTATCAACCGGGGCAGGCACTGGTGCGGCTGCGTCACCTCGCACACCACCCGGACGAGAACGTCGTGCGGGAGGCCCGTACGACGCTCGCGAAGCTGGCCGTGGCCGGGGAGTTCGCCCGACGCATGTTGACCCGGGTGCATTCGGACCTCGTCGGCGAACGGCCCCGCACGATCGACTTCGACCTGTTCACCGACGTGGCGGTCCCGGCTCGGCTGACCGGCTCCGCACCGAGCAGCTACCCGCGGCTGACCGAGCCGGACGTGGCCGCGCAGGTCGCGGAATGCTGGGCCTCGTGGATGGACAACCAGCCCCACCATCGGTTCGCCGAGGCCGTACGGCCGTGGCTCGCCGGTGCGGTCGGTCGAACCTCGCTGCTCGACGTCCTGGCTGAGGCGACCCACGACCGGCCACGGCGGCGAGCAGCTCTCTACGCCGCGGCCCGGGACTGGGTCGCGCAAGCGCCCACACCGGCCGAGCGCCGCGTCCGCCAAGGCGTGGCCGTGCTTCTCCAGCGGAGCTCGCGGCCGAGCTCCCACCCCACCGAACCGCGTACCGAGGACGGAGTCACCGACCCATGCTGAGCGACAAGGTCTTCCTGGCCCTCACCACGACGGCGGCCGTGGTGTTCACCGTCCTGACCACGCTCGCCGGCTGGCAATGGTGGGTCGGCCTGCTGGTGAGCGCGCCCGTCGTCGCCGGTGGACTGTTCATCAAGCGTCTGTTGGAGGGCGACCGGCACTACGAACCCGCGCAACCGCTCCCCCAGGCGCCGCCACCGCCGCCGCCTCCGCAGCCCGCGAGCACGCGGATCCAGGGCTTGGCCCTGCCCAGCAAGGACCGCGACTACCGCTTCCTGTTGCACGCGACCGTGTTGTGGCTACCGTCGGCGTCCGCCACGGCCGGCGCGCAGCTCTCCCGTCAGGACCACCAGGTGGCCATCGACGCGATTCGGGAACGAGCGACCAGGCAGACCCAGGACCTGTCCGCGAGCGACCTCGATCTCGTCGGCCCGCGTATCGCGACCGAGCTGTCCTACCCCCTGGTGGACCGTAGCGGCGAGTTCGAGGTGTGGGCCCAGGATGTCGTGCTCACGCTTCCGGACCTCGATCTGGAGCGGCTGCGCGAGCTGGCCAGGCTCCGCAAGAACGCCGAACTGTGGGAAGCCCAGCGCCTCGAGCAACGGAACCTACGGGAGTACCTGCACGACGACGTGTTCACCAGCACCGGCAGCGCGGTGGTGTGGTGGCTTTCGCGCGATGTGACGAAGGTCGAGGAAACCGTCGCCTTGATCGGGAAGCTTGCCCAGCTGACGGCGACCGCGAACAACCGCGAGGTCGACGCGCTGTTCCGCCCGTTCGTGGACGGACCCGTCGTCCCGCACGCCGAGGTGGTGGCGCCCGCGTCGATCAGCCTCAACGGTGGTGGGCTGGAACCTGTTCGCCGGCTGATGGCCCAGACGCTCCCGGACAGCACCGAACCGGAACGGGCTCTCATGGCCGACCAGCTCGCCACCCTTGTCGCGAACCTGGGTGCCGACGAGCTCGCGCGGGAGATCCGGCTGGCGTTCAACGCACCGAGCTTCGCCGAGGTGGACACCGAGCCGGAGCCGGTGACGGCGGACCAGGCGGCGGAGTTCGACTTCGGTACGGATCCGGCGAGCCGTGCGGAACCGGATCCGATGCCGGACGCGGCCGATCCCGATACCGCCGACGGACCCCAGACCGACCAGCGGGGCTGGTAACCGTTCCCTTGCCGGAACTCAGGTCTTCGTGACGTCGTACACGAGGTGGGTCACGCGGTCGCCGCGGACGATCTGGGCCGGGTTGTCCAGCATGATCGGCTCGGGGAGGGAGCCGGTCGCGAAGAACGGGCGGCCCGAGCCGAACACGACCGGGACGATGTTGACGACGATCTGGTCGATGAGGCCGAGCCGCAGTGCCTGGCCCCCGATCTGGCCGGCGGCCACGTCGACGATGCGGTCGCCGGCGTACTCCTTCGCGGCGGCGATGGCCTCCTCGACGCCGCCCACGAAGGTGAACGGCGCGGAGTCCGCGAACTCCCAGTCGGTCGGTGGCTGGTGAGTGACCACGAAGACATGCTCGCCGGCGGCGGGTACGCCGTCCCAGCCGTTGGTCATGTCGAACACCCGGCGGCCGATGACCACGGCGGCGATGCCCTTGTATTGGGCGCGCATGAAGTCGGCCGACGCCCGCGTGGTTCTGGACTCGTCGGGGCTGCCCTCGAAGGACCAGCTCACGTCCCCGTTGCCCAGCCAGTCGAAGAGTGGTCCGACGCCGTCGTTGTCGTCGGCCATGAAGCCGTCCAGGGAGAGAACGGCTCCCATGATCGTCTTTGCCACGTGACGCTCCTCGGGTTGTGCCGCCTCAGTCAGCCGGCGGCGGTGATGCCGTCGGCATGCCCGGCCGGCCACTGGACCAGCTCGATCCGGTTCCCGTCCGGATCGGTGAGCCACGACGTGCGAAGGCCGTCCGGGTCGTCCGGCGACGTCGGCTCCTCGGCCTCGACGCCCTGAGCCGCGAGCTCGGCGATGGTGGTGCGCATCGACTCCACCTTGATGACGAAGTGGTTGAGCCCGGCGCCCACGTGCTCCCGGCCGGGATCGTGGACGAGCTCGATGGACACGAACTCGTCGCCCGGGAGTTGCAGCATGGTCAGGCTCCCGAAGGAGGTCTCCGGAACCGTGCCGATCACCCGGTAGCCCACGGCCGTGTAGAAGGCCAGCGACTTCTCGAGATCGGCCACCCGGAGCCCGAAGTGCAGCGTCCGCATCGCTCGCCTCCCCACCGCGATATCGAGCCGAACGATATTTGCGCAGCCGATTCGTCCGCAAGGTCCGGTTGCCGGCGGCGGATTCGTACGGTGCCGTCAGCGCCGCCGGCCGGGCAGGCGCCACCGCCGGGGCCTGGCTGAACCGCCGGTCGGCACGACCGTGCCCGGGCCGTCGAGCGCGCGGGCCAGCAACTTGTCCACCGGCACGCCGCGGATCGACGCGTCCAGCACCTGCACGGTGTGCGCCACGGGCATCCGCTTGCCCAGCCGCGCCAGCGTGGTCGCGACCTGCATCCAGCAGCCCGGGTTCGCCGTGACCATCAGCTGCGCGCCGGTGGCGAGCACCGCGTTCGCCTTGCGCTCGCCGAGCTCGCGGGCCGGTTCCGGGTGCAGCAGGTTGTACGTTCCCGCGCTGCCGCAACAGATCTCGGCCTCGCGGAGCTCCCGCAGCTCGACATCGGGGATGCCGCGCAGCAGCCGCCGCGGCTGGGCGCGCACGCCCTGCGCGTGCCCGAGGTGGCAGGCGTCCTGGTAGGCGACCGTCATCGCCAACGGGTGCCGTGGCGCGACCGGACCCAGCTCGTCGAGCAGCTCGCTGACGTCCCGCGCCTTCGCCGACAACGCGCGGGCGCGCGCGGCCCACGCCGGCTCGTCGCGCAGCTGGTGCGCGAAGTCCTTGAGGTTGGACCCGCATCCGGCCGCGTTCACCACCACGTTGTCGACACCGGCCGCCTCGAACGTCGCGATCACCCGCTTCGCGAACGCCAGCGCCTCGGGCTCGCGGCCGGCGTGCGCGGACAGCGCCCCGCAGCAGCTCTGCCGCCGCGGCACGACCACCTCGCAGCCCTCGGCGGCGAGCACCCGCACGGTCGCCGCGTTGACATCGGGGAAGAACGTGCCCTGCACGCAGCCGGTCAGCAGCCCCACCGTGCGGCGCTTGGTGCCGACGGCCGGCGTGCGCTCGGGCAGCTTGTCCACGTGCCCGAGCTTCGGCGCGAGGGATTCCATGGCCTGCAACGGCTCCGGCAGCCGGCGGAGCAACCCGCTGCGCGCGAGCAGCCGGCCGAGCCCGCTCGCCTGGTAGGCCCGCAGCGGGCCCCGCAGCACTCGAAGCCGCCGCGGGTACGGGAACAGGCCGTAGATCGCCTTGCGCAGCAACCGTTCCCGCCGCGGCCGCGCCACCCGCCGGTCCAGCTGGGCGCGGGTGGCCTCGATCAGCTTGTCGTACTGCACGCCCGACGGGCAGGCGGTCACGCACGCCATGCAGCCGAGGCACTGGTCGAGGTGCCGCACGCTGCTGGCGTCGAAGGCGTCGCCCTGCAGCCCGCCCTTCATGATGTCGATGCGGCCGCGGGGGCTGTCCATCTCCTCGCCCCACAGCACGTAGGTCGGGCACGTGGGCAGGCAGAATCCACAGTGGACGCAGTCACCGAGCAGGTCGGCGTCGGGCGGGTGGTGCGAGTCGAAGGCGCTGCCGGGCGGCGGGCCGCTGCCCGGCATCCCGAGCCCGACGGTGGCCGCGGCGGCGCTGGCCGCGATCGGCCCGCCCTGGCCGATGTCGACCGGCCTGCGGGCACCCACCGCCTCGGCGGCCGCCTGGTCGGTCGCCCGGCTCGCGCCCTCGGGCAGCCGCTCGGCGTCGGTACTCATCTAGAGCCCTCCCAACAGCCGGCCGGGCGAGAGCCGCCGGCCGGGGTCGAACTGGTCCTTCACCCGCGTCATCAGCCCGAACGAGTCGGGCGTCGGCCCCCAGTGGTCGATGCCCGACCGCACGTCGTCCGGGGCGGCGATGACGACGGCCGACCCGTCGTGGGGTGCGATCGCCGCGCGCAGCGCCGCCAGGTCCTCGCCCGGGTCACCGTCCGTGGGCACCGACATGTACGCCACCCCCGTGCACGCCGACGCCGTGCCGGACGAGCCGGCCGGCAGCGCGGAAAGCACCTGCGGCAGCGCCGCGGGCACATAGGCGATCCGCAGCACCATCTCCCCGGTGGGCCGCGAACCGAACCAGGACGGCGGCCCCGCCACGCTCTCGCCGCCGCCGAGCAGCTCGATCGCCGCGGCCGACTGCGCGTCGACGGACGCCTGGATGTTCTCGAACAGCAGGACCAGCTCGCCGGCCGAGCCGTCCCAGCGCAGCTCGACGGCGGTCGGCGTCAGCGTCGACCGCGCCACCCGGATCGCAAGCCGGCCGGCCGATGCCGCGTCGGGGACCGGGACGACGACCGCGCCGGCCGCGGCCGGGAGCGGGTGCAGCCGCCAGGTGGTCGACACCACGACGCCGAGCGCGCCGTGCGCGCCGGTGTAGAGCTTGCCCAGGTCGTAGCCGGCCACGTTCTTCACGACCTTGCCGCCCGAACGCGCCGTGGTGCCGTCGGCGAGCACGACCGTCACGCCGATGAGCAGGTCGCGCGCGGTGCCGTAGCGCAGCCGGCGCGGGCCGGACGCGTTCGCGCTGACGATTCCCCCGAGCGTCGCGCCGGGCTCGGGCGGGTCGAGCGCGAGCATCTGGTTGTGTTCGGCCAGCTGTCCCTGCAACGTCGCCAGCGCCACGCCGGCTTCCGCGACCACGACGAGGTCACCGGGCACGTGCTCGACCACCCGGTTCAGCGCGGTCGTGCGCAGCAGCAGGTCGCACGACGCCGGCAGCGCGGCCCAGCCGGTCTTGGTGCCCGCGCCGACGGGCACGACGGTGCCGGTGGTGGCGCGGAGGACCTCGGCGACCTCACCGGCCGAGGACGGCGTGACCTCGTTACCGGGGACGACGCCGGCGAGCACGGTGTTCTCGGAGTGCACGGCGGCCACGTCAGAACACCTCGCCCAGCGCGGGGTCGGGCGCCGACTCCACGGTGCGCACACCCGGCCGCTCACCGCACAGCCGCGGCGTCGGGAAGAGCTTGCCCGGGTTCGCGAGCCCCACCGGGTCGAACGCGCAGCGCACGAGCTGCATCGTGTCGAGGTCCTCGGCGGTGAACTGGCTGGCCATCTTGGACTTCTTCTCGAGGCCGACGCCGTGCTCGCCGGTGATCGACCCGCCCGCCTCGATGCACAGGTCGAGGATCGCGAAGCCGAGCTCCTCCGCGGCCTTCGGTGCGCCGGGCACGGCGTCGTCGAAGAGGATCAGCGGGTGGAGGTTGCCGTCGCCGGCGTGAAAGACGTTGGCCACGCGCAGGTTCGCCGCGTCGGCGAGCTCGCTCATCGCGCCGAGGATCTCCGGCAGCCGGGTGCGCGGGATGACGCCGTCCTGGACGTAGTAGGAGGGGCTGATGCGCCCGACCGCGGCGAAGGCGGACTTGCGGCCCCGCCACATCAGCGCGCGGTCCTCCGCGTCGGCGGCGATGCGGGTCTCGAAGGCGTGCCGGCCGCGGGCGAGCGTCTCCACGTGCTTGAAGAGCTCGTCGACCTCGACCTGCGGGCCGTCGAGCTCGATCACGAGCACGGCCTCGGCGCCCTCGGGGTAGTTGCACTGGACGGCGGCCTCGGCCGCCTCGATCGCGAGCGCGTCCATCATCTCGATGGCCGCGGGCACGATGCCGGCCGCGATGATGTCGCTGACCGTGCCGGCCGCGTCCGCGACCGAGTGGAAGCCGACCAGCATGGTCTGCACGGACTCGGGCACGCGGATCAGCCGGACGGTCACCTGGGTGACCACGCCGAGCGTGCCCTCGCTGCCGACGAAGGCGCCGAGCAGGTCGAGGCCCGGGCGCTCCGGCGCCGGGCCGCCGAGGTGCACCACCTCACCGTCGGCGAGCACCACCTCGGCACCCATCACGTGGTTGACGGTGAAGCCGTACTTCAGGCAATGCGCGCCGCCCGAGTTCTCCGCCACGTTCCCGCCGATGCTGCACACCTGCTGCGATGACGGGTCGGGCGCGTAGGCCTGGTCGTACGGGGCCGCCTCGCGGGTCACCCAGAGGTTGATCACACCCGGCTCGACCACCATCCGGGCGTTGTCCGGGTCGACGTCGACGATGTTGCGCAGCCGCGACAGCACGATGAGCACGCCGTCGGAGACCGGCACCGCGCCACCGGAGAGCCCCGTGCCCGAACCCCGTGCCACGAACGGGATCCCGGCCTCGGCACACAGCCGCACGGCCGCCACGACGTCGTCGCGGTGCTCGGCGAGGACCACGGCTCCGGGGCGGACGCGGAAGGCTTCGAGCCCGTCGCACTCGTAGGTCCGCAACTGTGCGGGGTCGGTGAGCACCTTCGCCGCGCCGATCCTGGCACGCAGCCGGTCGGCCAGCTCGAGGGTCCGCGGCGACGCCTGCTCCCGCTCGGCGGTCTGCTGGTCGGTCATGGCACCTCCTACAGCTCGTTGTCGAGCATGACAGCGACCGGCCGGAGATGTCGAACGCACGGCGCGGCCGGGCGGTCGTCCCGTTGGGACGGCCGCCCGGCCGGCCCGCGACTCACTTGCGCCAGATCACCGCGTGGGGCACCAACCCGTCCGGCGTCGTCGGGTTCGAGCCCGCGATCACGCCCAGTTCGTTGATGTCGTTTGCGGCTGCCGCCGGCGTCAACCCGGGCAGGATGGTCGTGCGGCCGCGTTCCCACACGAAGGCGCCGTCGCTGCTGGTGCCGACCACCTGCGTGCGGCTGTTGATGCCGGTGGGCTGGGTGAACGAGAAGATGGGCTCGCCGGGCGGCGCCGGCAGGTCGATGAACCTGCCGTGCTGCCACACGAAACCCGCGGTCGACCCGCCGAAGACCAAGCCGGTGACCGTGCCGGGCCGGTTGACTGCCGTGGCCTGGGTCGGCTCGGCGCTCAGCTGCGTCTCGTCGCCCCGGAACCACCGGACGGCGACCTGGTTGAGGCTGCCGGCGGCGCCCACGACCTGGCCGCGGTCGTTGACGTCACTCGCGAAGCTGACCTCGTCGCTGAGCGAGGTCGGCACGCCGCGCTGCCACGACGTCGCGTGCATCACGCCCTCCGGCGCCGCGCTCCACCCGACGACCTGACCGCGGTCGCTTACGGCGAAGGCAGCGCTCGAACCGCCCGGCGAGGTGGCGAGATCCGTGCGGACTCCGTGGCGCCAGAGCACCGCCTGGATGCCCGTCTCGGTCGGCCGGAACCCGGAGACCTCATCGAGGTTGTTGACGTCGGTCGGCGTGAAGGCGCCGAGGTCGGTGGTCCGGCCGTCCCGCCACAGGAACGCCCCGCCGTCGGCGCGGGTGCCGACCACGTGCCCGCGGTCGTTGATCGCCACGGCGACGCTGTCGTCGCCGATGCCGAGGTCGACCAACCGGTACGTCGGTGGCGCCGCGTTCGCCGCGGCCGGTAACACGAGCGGAATCACGACGGCGGCCGCGACCCCGGACGCGATCCGTCTGAATTTGATGCTGAACATGACGCACTCCCAATTCCCCGCGGCGTGCCCGCCGCTTTCCCGTAAAGGTGTTGTGAAGACGCGGTATGGCGCGGCGGGTTGGGCACCGCGGCGAACGTTGTCCGGCGGCACACGATCGGCTACTCGAGGTCACCGCGATTGGTCCTCGTTCCGGGCGCGGAAACGGACCTTATCGATCGGTGGGCCGGGATGTGAGAGTTGGCGCAAAGAACCGCCACACAAGGGAGATCCCGATGCGCCGCATCATCAACTCGACCTATGTCAGCCTGGACGGGGTCGTGCAGAACCCGCAGAACTGGCCGTCGCTCGGCAGCTTCTCCGCCGAGGGCGACGCGATTCAGAACGAGCTGCTGCAGTCCTGCGACGCGGTGGTGATGGGCCGGCACACGTACGACGGATTCGCGCCGGTGTGGTCGGCCCGTTCCGGCGACGCGTTCAGCGACCGGATCAACGCCATGCCGAAATACGTGGCGTCCAGAACGCTGCGCGATCCGCAGTGGGCCAACACGACCGTGTTCGCCGAGGACGCGGTCAAGCGCATCGCCGCGCTCAAGGAACAACCGGGCGGCGACATCGTCCAGTACGGCTTCGGCGAGCTGTCGTACGCGCTGATGGCCGAGGGCCTGGTCGACGAGTTGCGCCTGTGGGTGCACCCGTTCTTCGTCGGCGAGGCCACCACGGACGACCTGCTGTTCCGCCCGGGCCGGCCGGCGCTGTTCGACCTGGCCGACTCGTCCGTCCTCGAGTCGGGCGTCATCGTCGTCCGCTACACGGCCCGCCGTTAGGACCGGGCACGGCGGGTACCCCGAACGTGGGAAAGGGCCCGCGCGGGGTCGCCGCCGGGGGTCGTGAGTACCGGCGAGGCGACCCGGCGCGGGCGCTTCGGCGGGCGGCGCTGCGCACGCCGGCCGCCCGATGCTTGCGGCACGCAATCATGACTCGGGCACAGTACGCAAGAGGCACGGAACCGACTTCGGCCATCGATGTTTGCGTCGCGCAAATGATGGTAAGCCTCGACGAGTGAACGGTGAAGACCAGCGAGTCGTGGTGATCACGGGGGCCAGCGGCGGGATCGGCCGCGCGTCCGCCCGCGCCTTCGCCAGGCGCGGCTACCACGTGGCGCTGCTGGCACGCGGCGAGGAAGGACTGAAGGCGGCGGCCGGCGATGTCTCCGCGGCCGGAAGCGTCGCGTTGCCGCTCTCGGTGGACACCGCCGACGACGGTGCCGTCGACGACGCCGCGAGCCGCGTCGAGGACGAGCTCGGGCCCATCGACGTGTGGGTTAACGACGCGTTCACCTCCGTGTTCGCGCCGTTCGACGAGATCGGCGCGGACGAGTTCCGGCGGGTGACCGAGGTGGCATACCTCGGGTTCGTGAACGGCACCCGCGCCGCGCTCAAGCGCATGCGCCCGCGCGACCGCGGGGTGATCGTGCAGGTCGGCTCCGCGCTCGCCTACCGCGGCATCCCGCTGCAGTCGGCGTACTGCGGCGCCAAGCACGCGATCCAGGGGTTCACCGAGTCGCTGCGCTGCGAGCTGCTGCACGACAAGTCGCGCGTGCGCGTGACGATGGTGCAGATGCCCGCGGTGAACACCCCGCAGTTCGACTGGGTGCTCGCCCGGCTGCCCCGCCGCCCGCAGCCGGTGCCGCCGATCTACCAGCCGGAGATCGCCGCCGACGCGGTGCTGTACGCGGCCGAGCATCCGCGCCGCCGCGAGTACTGGGTCGGCGGCTCGACCGTGGGCACCCTGCTCGCCAACGCGGTCGCACCCGGACTGCTCGACCGCTACCTGGCGCGCACGGGCTACGACTCGCAGCAGACCGATCGGCCGCGCGACCCCGACCAGCCGGCGAACCTGTGGCGACCGGCCGACCGGGAGGGCGCCGAGGACTTCGGCGCGCACGGCGACTTCGACGACTCCGCCGTACGGCGCAGCCCGCAGCTGTGGGCGTCCCGGCACCACGGCCTGCTCGGCGCCATCGGCGTCGGCGCGTTGGCCGGTCTGCTGTGGATCGCCGGGCGGCGGTAGCCGGAATGGCGGTGGCAGGAATGGCGGTGGCAGGAATGGAGGTGCCGTGACCACTACCGACCTTCCCGACCCGGTGGTCAAGCACGAGGAGCCACGGGTGGACATCGAGGCCCTGGCCGACGCCTTGCGGAAACGGGTCGACGGCGAGGTCCGCTTCGACGCCGGGAGCCGTGCCGCGTACTCCACGGACGCGTCCAACTTCCGGCAGGTGCCGATCGGCGTCGTCGTCCCCCGGACGCCCGACGCCGCCGCGGAGGCGGTCGCCGTGGCACGGGAACACGGGGCGCCGGTGCTGTCGCGGGGCGGCGGCACGAGCCTCGCGGGGCAGTGCACGAACACCGCCGTGGTGATCGACTGGTCGAAGTACTGCCACCAGGTCGAGTCCGTCGACGCCGAGGCGCGGACCTGCGTCGTGCAGCCGGGGATCGTGCTGGACGAGCTCAACCGGCAGCTCGCGCCGACCGGCCTGCGGTTCGGCCCGGAACCGGCCACCCACATGAACTGCACGATCGGCGGGATGATCGGCAACAACTCCTGCGGGGCGACCGCGCAGCGCACGGGCAAGGTCGTCGACAACATCGCCGCGCTGGAGGTGCTCTGCTACGACGGCACGCGCTTCTGGTGCGGCCGCACGAGCGACGACGAGTACGCCGACATCGAGCGGCACGGCAACCGGCGGGCCGCGATCTACCGGCAGCTGCGCCGCCTGCGCGACGAGTACGCCGACCGCATCCGGGACGGCTTCCCGGACATCCCGCGCCGGGTGTCCGGCTACAACCTCGACTCGCTGCTGCCCGAGCACGGCTTCGACGTCGCCGGCCTGCTCGTCGGCAGTGAGTCCACTTTGGTCACCGTGCTGCGGGCGAAGCTCGAGCTGGTGCCCGTGGTGGCGCAGCGAACGCTCGTGGTGCTGGGCTATCCGGACGTCTACCGGGCGGCGGACGCCGTGCCGGCGATCCTGCCGCACGAGCCGATCGCCCTGGAGGGCCTGGACTCGAAGCTGATCCGGGACGAGCAGCTCAAGGACCTCAACCCGCAGGCGTTGCGGGACCTGCCGCAGGGGCGGGCGTTCCTGATGGTGCAGTTCGGCGGCGACACGGTCGACGAGGCGGACCAGGCCGCGCACCGGATGCTCGACGCGCTGCACGAGACCGAGCACCAGGCCGACGTCGCGTTCCTCGACGATCCGGCGGCCGAGGCGGAGCTGTGGCAGGTCCGCGAGGCCGGGCTCGGTGCCACCGCCCACGTCCCGGACCGGCCGGACACCTTCGAGGGCTGGGAGGACTCGGCGGTCGCGCCGGAGCGACTCGGGGAGTACCTGCGGCGGCTGCAGCGGCTCTACGAGGAGTTCGGCTACGCGGGCGACACCGGTCCCAGCCTGTACGGGCACTTCGGGCAGGGCTGCGTGCACACCCGCATCCCGTTCGACCTCTACACCGCGGGCGGCGTCGCCACCTACCGCCGGTTCCTCGAACGGGCCGCGGACCTGGTCACCGAGCTCGGCGGCTCGCTGTCGGGCGAGCACGGCGACGGGCAGACCCGCGGCGAGCTGCTCCCCCGCATGTTCGGAACGGCACTCACCCGCGCGTTCGGCCAGCTCAAGGCGATCTTCGACCCGGCAGACCGGATGAACCCCGGCAAGGTCGTCGCCCCCGCGCCGCTCGACGCGCACCTGCGGCTCGGCGGCGACTGGGCCCCGGCCGCACCCCAGGACCTGTACTTCCGGTACCCGCACGACGGCGGCTCGTTCGCCGAGGCCGCCAACCGCTGCGTCGGCGTCGGCCGCTGCCGCCAGCACACCACCGACGGCCAGGTGATGTGCCCGTCCTACCAGGTCACGGGCGAGGAGGAGCACTCGACGCGCGGCCGGGCCCGGCTGCTGTTCGAGATGCTCGACGGGCACGGCGACGGCCCGCTCACCGAGGGGTGGCGTTCGACCGAGGTCCGCGACGCGCTGGACCTCTGCCTGGCCTGCAAGGGGTGCAAGACGGACTGCCCGGCGAACGTGGACATGGCCACCTACAAGGCCGAGTTCCTCGCCCACCACTACCGGGGGCGCCCGTGGCGCCGCCCCAGGGCGCACTGGTCGATGGGCTGGCTGCCCGCGCTCGCCCAGGTGGTCGGCCGGTCCCGGCTCGCGCCGGTGGTCAACGCGATCACGCACGCGCCCGGGCTGCGGCGCCTCGCCGTGGCGGCGGCCGGCGTCGACGACCGGGAGATCCCGCTGTTCGCCGGGGAGACCTTGCAGCAGTGGTTCGCCCGCCGCGAGCCGGCGGGCGACGGTGCGCGCGGCGAGGTGCTGCTGTGGCCGGACACCTTCACCAACCACTTCCACCCGCACATCGGCCGCGCCGCGGTCGAGGTCGTCGAGGCCGCCGGCTGGCGGGTCGTCATGCCGGCCGAGCCGATCTGCTGCGGCCTCACCTGGATCTCGACCGGCCAGCTCGCCACGGCCAAGCGGATCCTGACGCGCACCGCCCGCATCCTCGCCCCCCACCTGCGCGCCGGCGGGCTCGTGCTGGGCCTGGAACCCAGCTGCACCGCGGTGTTCCGCTCCGACGCGGCCGAGCTCTTCCCCGGGGACCGCGACGTGCGGCGCCTCCGGGACCAGACGGTGACGCTCGCCGAGCTGCTCACCGAGCACTCGCC
Organism: Actinophytocola sp.; assembly: GCF_036555685.1. GTDB lineage: Bacteria > Actinomycetota > Actinomycetes > Mycobacteriales > Pseudonocardiaceae > Actinophytocola. The sequence goes on from NZ_DATBKY010000024.1 coordinate 50,618, forward strand.
GGGTTACCGCCCGCCGAAGCTCGACGCGCGGCAGGCGACGGCAGTCGCGCAGGTGCACTGCCACCAGCACGCGGTGCTCGGCTGGGACGCCGACCGCGAGCTGCTGGCGCGGGCCGGCGTCGACGCCGAGCAGCTGGACTCGGGCTGCTGCGGGCTGGCCGGCAACTTCGGTTTCGAATCCGGCCACCGCGAGGTGAGTGAGGCCTGCGCCGAGCGGGTACTTCTCCCCCGCCTGCGCGAGGCCGACCCGGAAACGGTCGTGCTGGCCGACGGCTTCAGCTGCCGCACGCAGATCCACCAACTCGACAGCGGCGACCGCGACGGCGTCCATCTGGCCGAGCTGCTCGCGGCCGCGCACCGGCACACCAGCCCCGCGCCCGCGGAACGCCCCGAGGACGCGTACGGCAGGCGGCCGTCGCCGCCCGGTGCGCTCGCGAAGGCCGCGACGCTCGCCGGCACCGGCGCGATCGCCGCAGCCGCCGGCCTTGCCGGACTCCGGTGGCGGCAAGGCCGAAAGCGGGGACAACGGCGACAACGCGGGCAGCACAACTGACTTCGAGGTGAGGAGATCATCATGGCCCAGACCGTGGGTGACTACGTGTTGGCCCGGTTGCGGGACTGGCAGGTCGAGCAGGTCTTCGCCTACCCCGGCGACGGGATCAACGGCATCGTGACCGCGTTCGGCAAGGCGGACAACAAACCCCGCTTCATCCAGGCGCGCCACGAGGAGATGGCCGCGTTCCAGGCCGTCGGCTACGCGAAGTTCAGCGGGCACGTCGGCATCTGCATGGCCACCTCCGGCCCGGGCGCGATCCACCTGCTCAACGGCCTCTACGACGCGAAGCTCGACCACGTGCCGGTCGTCGCGATCGTGGGGCAGACCGCGCGCAGCGCGATGGGCGGCAGCTACCAGCAGGAAGTCGACCTGCAGTCGCTGTTCAAGGACGTCGCGTCCGACTACCTGGTCGAGGTCAACGTCGCCGAGCAGCTGCCCAACGCGCTCGACCGCGCGATCCGCGTCGCGCAGGCCAACCGCTGCCCGACCGCGCTGATCATCCCCGCCGACCTGCAGGAGGAGGAGTACTCCGCACCGCAGCACGCGTTCAAGCAGGTGCCCTCCAGCCCGCCGAGCCTGGCGCACACCCGGGTCGTGCCGGTCGCCGAGGACGTGCAACGCGCGGCCGACGTGCTCAACGCGGGCGAGAAGGTCGCGATCCTCGCCGGGCAGGGTGCCCGCAGCGCCGCGGCCGAGGTGCGGGAGCTCGCCGAGCGCACCGGCGCGGGAGTGGCGAAGGCGTTGCTGGGCAAGGACGTGCTCTCCGACGAGCTGCCCTACGTCACCGGCGCGATCGGCCTGCTCGGCACCCGGCCCAGCTACGAGCTGATGCGCGACTGCGACACCCTGCTCATCGTCGGGTCCAACTTCCCGTACACGCAGTTCCTGCCCGACTTCGGCCAGGCACGCGCGGTGCAGATCGACCTCGACGGCCGCTTCATCGGCATGCGCTACCCGACCGAGGTCAACCTCGTCGGCGACGCGCGCGCCACGCTGCAGGCGCTGCTGCCGTTGGTCGAGACCAAGCCCGACGGCAAGTGGCGCGAGACGATCGAGGGCAACGTGGCGTCGTGGTGGGAGACGATCGACCGGCAGGCACACATCGAGGCCGACCCGGTGAACCCCATGCGCATCGTCACCGAGCTGTCGACCCGCATCCCGGACGACGCGATCGTCACCGCGGACTCCGGCTCGGCCGCCAACTGGTACGCGCGCTGCCTGCGCATCCGCGCCGACATCCGGGGGTCGCTCTCCGGCACCCTGGCCACGATGGGACCCGGCGTCCCCTACGCGATCGGCGCCAAGTTCGCCCATCCGGACCGCCCCGTGATCGCGCTCGTCGGCGACGGCGCCATGCAGATGAACGGCCTCGCCGAGCTGATCACGATCAAGCACTACCACGAGCTGTGGAGCGACCAGCGGTGCGTGATCTGCGTGTTCCACAACAACGACCTCAACCAGGTCACGTGGGAGCTGCGGGCGATGGGAGGCGCGCCGAAGTTCGTGGAGTCCCAGACACTTCCCGACGTCGACTACGCCGCGTTCGCGCGCGGCATCGGCCTGGAGGCGATCAACGTGGACGCGCCGGACCAGCTCGGCCCGGCCTGGGACGCCGCCCTGTCCGCGACGCGTCCGGCGGTGCTCGACGTCCGCTGCGACCCCGAGGTGCCGCCGATCCCGCCGCATGCCACGTTCGAGCAGATCAAGGCGGCGACCGAGGCCGTGCTGAAGGGCGACCCGAACGCACTGCACCTGCTGACCGAGGGCATCAAGACGAAGGCACAGGAGATGCTGCCGGGCAGGAAGTCATGACCGGACCGGTCGGCTGGGCCGAACCGGACGGCCC
>NZ_DATBKY010000025.1:0-49068 GCF_036555685.1 Actinophytocola sp.
CCCGCGCCCCCCTGACGGTCGCGGTGACGAACACGCCGGGCTCGCCGCTCGCGGAGACGGCCGAGCACTCGGTGTCGATCGGCGCCGGCGACGAGCTCGCGGTCGCCGCCACCAAGACCTACACCGCGACGCTGCTCACCACGTACTTGCTGGTCGACGCCGCGCGTGGCGGTTCGGGCGAGGCCGTCGCGGACATCGGCGAGCTGGCCACGCGGACGCTCGCGGAATCGGCGGACGCGGTGTCGGCGGCGTGCGACCGGTACCGGAACGTCGAGCGCGTGGTGACCACCGGCCGTGGCTACTCCTCGGCGACCGCGGCCGAGGCGGCGCTCAAGCTGGCCGAGACCAGCTACCTCGGCGCCCGCGCGTACAGCGGTGCGGACCTGCTGCACGGCCCGGTCGCGGCGATCGACTCCGGCACCGGTGTGGTCGCGGTGACCAGCAAGGGTCGGGGCGGCGAGGCCATGCGCGACGTCGTGGCCGCCGTGCGCGAGCGGGGCGCGGACGTGCTCGCGGTCGGCTCGGCGGCTGGCGACGTGGCCGCCTCCGCGCGGATCGAGGTGCTCGAGACGGCCGAGGAGGTGGCGCCGATCCTCGAGGTCCTGCCGCTGCAGCGGCTGGCGCTCGAGCTGGCGCTGGCCCGCGGCGGCGACCCCGACCAGCCGCGCGGTCTGTCCAAGGTCACCCGAACCCGGTGACCGAGCGCGTCTGGACCCCTACACTCTCCGAGGTGCGAAGGACCTCGTTCGCCCGCTGGCCGTGTTCCGTCGCAAGAACGATGGACCTGCTGGGCGACCAGTGGACGTTGCTCGTGCTCCGCGACGCCTACCAAGGGGTCCGCAGGTTCGACAAGTTCCAGGCCTCGCTGGGCATCGCCCGCAACACGCTCACCGAGCGGCTCGACCGGCTGACCGGTGCCGGCCTGCTCGCCCGCGTGCGCTACCAGGACCGGCCCGCGCGCTACGAGTATCCCCTGACCGACATGGGCCGCGACTTCTTCCCCGCGCTCGCCGCGATCATCCGGTGGGGCGACACCTGGCTCGACGACGGCGCCGGACCGCCCTCGCTGCTGCGCCACCTCGACTGCGACAACCACACCAGCGCCGACGTGCGCTGCCCGCACTGCGGCGGCGCGCTCGAGGCGGACCGGGTGACCTTCGAGCCCGGCCCCGGCCTGTCCACTGTGGAGGATCTGGCGTGAGTTGCGTTGTGGGTGTCGACGCCGGGGCCACGTCCACCCGCGCGCTCGCGCTGCGGCTGGACGGCACGGTCGTCGGGCGCGGGTCGGCCGGCGGCGGCAACCCGAACTCGCACCCACCGGAGATCGCGGGCAAGCGGGTGGCCGAGGCCGTCCGCGACGCGATCGCGGGCGGCGGCGAGGTGCTGGCCTGCGTGCTGGGTATGGCCGGCGTCAGCAAGTTCACCGACCCGGAGGTGGTCGAGACCTACGTCTCGACGCTGCGGCAGGTCGGCGTCGGCTGCGAGATCGAGATCGTGAGCGACGCCGAGGTGGCGTTCGCCTCGGGCACCGCGGAGCCGGACGGCGTGGTGCTGATCGGCGGCACCGGCTCGATCGCGGCACGCATCGTGGGCCGCCAGCTGGTCTCCTGGGTCGGCGGCCTGGGCTGGATGCTCGGCGACGAGGGCTCGGCGTACTGGATGGGCCGCGAGGCGGTGCGGGTGACCTTGCGTCGCTTGCAGACCGGCGAGGCGCCGTCGCCGCTCGGCGAGGAGGTGCTGCGGGCGTCGTTGCCCGGACGCACCGAGGCCGGACGTGCCCGCCTCGCGAACCGGCTGATCACGGCCGCGAACGCGGAGCCGCCGATCCGGCTGGCCCGCTTCGCCGAGACCGTCAGCGAGTACGCGGCGACCGACCCGGTTGCGGCCCGCATCGTCGAGGAGGCGGCGGAGCTGCTGGCCCGGCTGGCGATGGACGCCCGGACCGCCGACGAGCGCACCCCGATCGTGCTGGCCGGCAGCGTGGTCGGCCCGGCGAGCCCGGTCGGCGTGGCACTGCGCCGGGCGCTCGCCGCGTACACGCCGGTGCCCGTGGAGTTCGCCGCCGACGGCACGATCGGCGCGGCCTGGCTGGCCGCCCTCCAGGTCGATCCCGGGGCGCCCAGGCCGGGCGCGTCCTAGAACGGGATCTTGAGGACGATCGCGGTCGCGTTGTCCTGGCCGCCGGCGACGTCCGCGGCGGCGAGCATGCGCTCGACCATCGCGGTCGGGTCGATCTGCATGCGCAGGATCTCCCGGATGCGCGGGTAGGGCACCTGCTCGGCAACGCCGTCGCTGCACAGCAGGTACACGTCGGCGGGCGCGGGCACGATGCTGAGCACGTCCGGCTCGGGCCGCGCGGCGTGCCCGACGTAGCGGGTCAGGTTGTAGCGCGCGTTGCGGGCCTGCGGCGAGTCGAGCGCGTAGAGCCCGTGGGCCACGCCGAGCCAGGCCATCGTGTGGTCGACGGTCAGCAGTTCGAGCAGGTCGTCCCGGAAGCGGTAGACGCGGGAGTCGCCCATCTGCACGACCCAGAGCGCCGAGTCCTCGCCCTCGAGCAGCGCGGTCAGCGTGCAGCCGGCCAGGCCGACGTCGTGCCGGCCGAGCTCGGCGACCTGGTCCTGCGCGGCGGCGACCGCCTCGCGGAGCGTCTCCGGCCCGATCTTCCCCCGCGCGGAGCCGACCCCCTCGACGAACGTCTCCACCGTGGTCCGGCCGGCCAGCGCGCTGCCCTCGCTGTCGCCCATGCCGTCCGCGACGACGGCGAGAAGCGGGTCGAGATCGAGATGCGCGACGTCGAAGTTCGCCCGGTAACGGCGACCGATCTCGCTACCGACTGCCCCAGTTAACCCAATCACGTCCGCATCCTAGGGTGCCGGAGGCCCGGATGGTCCCGGGGAATTTCACGCCGCAGGACGAACGCGCTGGCAGCGAGCGTGAGCGCGACGAGCGGCCAACTGAGCGCGATGCGGGTGACACCGAGCGCGAGCACCCAGCCGGACCACCACAACAGCCCGAACACGAGCACTCGCAGCGTGTACTGGCCCACCCAGACCCAGCTCGCCCGGCCGTACGCGCGCAGGAGGTCGGGGTCGTGGCGCCAGCGGGTCCGCTGCCCGATCACGAAGCCGACGACCACGCCTAGCAGCGGCCAGCGGATGAGGATGCTGACCGCCCACGCGAGCGCACTGGCCACATTGGACAGCAGCTGGACGAGGAAGAAGTCCTGCGCGCGGCCGGTGTAGAGGGCGATGAGCGAGCCGGCGGCCACCGCGGCGACGCTCGCGAGGGCGGCCGTGACGCGGCCACCGCGGCGGAGCCGGACCCCGCCGGCCACCGCGCCGGCCACGACCGCGGCGAGCGCGCCCCAGCCGATCGACTGGCCGGACAGGAGCCAGCCGATCACGAACACGGCCGGCGGGATGGACGCGTCGAGCGCGCCGCGCCGCCCGCCGAGCAGCTCACGCAGCGGGACGTCGGCCATCCGGTCGGACACGATGCCCAGCCTGCCCGACGTCGTCCTTGCCCGGCCGCCGGGCTCAGCTCCCGGCGATGATCTCCGCCAGGCGGTGGGTCAGGCGCGCGTTGTCCGCGGGCCACAACGTCACCCAGTCCTCGCCGTCGCGCCCGCGGGTCATGGTCGTCGCGTAGCGGCCGTCGTCCGTGTCGAACCAGGCGATGCCGGTCAGCCGCCGCCGCTTGCCGTCCTCGTCGGCACGGACGACGCCGAGCTGGCCCGCCCGCAGCACCGGCTTCTCCATGATCGCCGCGATGGCACGCAGCCCGGTGTCCGCCGCGCCCACCGGCGCGACCTTGCGCAGCACGCCTCCCGGCTGCGCCCGGCGGTGCAGCTTCGGGTCCGCACGCAGGGCCTTCGCTGTCTGCGTGATCGAGTTCCCCGCTCCTGCCCGCGTGGCCGGCAGCAGCTCGACGAGGGCGCCGACCGCCAGCGTGTCGCGCATCCGCGTCAGCCGGACGGTGAGCTTCCCTTGCACGACAACCAGTCCGTGCCGCCCGCGCATGGCCGCGAGCGCCTTGACCGGCTGGGAGTCGGCCATGTCGAGCAAGGCGATCAGGTCGACGCCGACCGCCGGGTCGGCCAGCAGCCGCAGATCCTCGACGAGCCCGTCGTCCGGCCGCCCGTCCCGTGCGAGCCCGCGACGCGCGAGGTCGGCGTAGACGGCCGCCTTGATGCCCGCGCGGACGTCTCGCGTGTCACCGTGGTTGCGCACCTCGAGGGGGAACGGAATCCGCCCGAGCCGCAGGTCCTCCCAGAGCGTGTCGAGCGCGGCGAGCGAGAGCTCGACGGTCATTCGTCGTCCGGCCCGCCGATGACCGACGGCGCGGTGAGCACGTCGCTGTCGAAGATGCCTTCGGGGTCCGGCTCCTGGAGGAACTCGGGCCGCTGGTGCTCGGCGTCGTCCTCATCCCGCCGGCCGCCGCCCACGGGCATGCCACCCGTCGGACCGCCCCGTCCCGCACCGCGCGCCGCGGCAGCCTCAGCAGCCGTGGCTGAGCCGGGCACCGCCTTACCTGCTCCGGGGCCGGCTCCCAGCGCACCCCCGCCTCCGCGCGGCCCGGCTCCAGCGCCGACCCCACGCGAGCCGCCACCGGACCCGCCCAGTTCTCCGGATCCGCCCAGCCCGCCCCCGCCAACCGGCCCGAACCCGGGCACGAAACCAGGCCCCGGCGGCGCCGCGTGCGGCGCGACGTTCCCGCTGCCCGCCGCGACCGGCTCCCTCGGCGCGAACGACTCAGGCGTCGTGGTCCCGGGGTCCCCGCTGGAGGCTGCCGGCGACACACCGCCCGGCGCGGATCCGCCAGGCTCACTGCCCCCGGTAGGCACGTGCCCGGCACCAGGCGCCGCCCGCCGAGGGGCGCTTTCCCCACCGGGCCCGGGATCGCCGTCTTTGGGATCCCCGTCGGATCCGTCACGGGAACCGTCGCGGGAACCGTCGTCGTCCCGGTCATCGTCCCTGTGATCGGACCCGTCGAGCCGAGGCGGTGCCTGGAAGAGCGCAACCCGCCCGGCGGCGTCGTTCATGGTGTTGTCCCGCTCGGAAACGACGCGCACGGCCTCCTCGTGGGCGGCGTTGCTCTGCTCGTAGCGTTGGTAGATGAGGTCCGGCAAGGCGACGAGCGCGAGCAAGCCGTTGCCGGGCGCGTCACGAATGATGTCGCCGGGGTTGTACGAGACGGGCTCCGGCATGGCACGCCGAGCCGCGTCGGCGGCCTCACTCTGCTGCGCGATGGACTGACTGGCCGCCGAGATCTGCGCCCCAGTCCCCCCACTCCAGGCGGCGATCTGCCCGAGCCGCACCCGCATGGCGTCGGCGGCCTCCCCGGTCCACCCGGCCTCGGTCCCCATGGCCGCCCGCTTCAACGACTCAGCAGCATCGGTCATGATCGCGCCGACGCCCGTCCAATCGTCCGCGAACGACTGCGACTTGGAAGGGTCCGCGTCGTCGGTCCACTGCTTGAGCTGTGCGTGATCAATGGCCGCGTGATTCACACTCACCGGTGGAACTCGCCGACCCCCAGCCATCGAATCCACTCCGCGAATCGTTCCGTAACCAGCAGATAACGCTAAGCAGCATACCGAGGCACACCTCGGCGAAACCCGGTTCGACCGACATTCACCCGGTCGGGCTCACGACAACTTGCGATCGACCCGCTCCGCCGCGTCCGAGGCCAACTGACAGGCGGCGTCGGTGTCGGTCCCGCTGGTCGCGGTCAGCATGACGTAGGACTCCGCGGAGACGTCCAGCATCACGAGGCAGGAACCCTCGTCACCCTGAAGCGCCTGGAGCTGGTACGCGTCGAGCGTGATGCCGAGGTCCAGCGGCGTACCTTGATCAGGGAGGAGTCCGGCCCTGACTCGGGATAAAGGTCGAGCAAGACCCCGGCGCTGCTCGTTTGCAGCCTCCAGTCAGAGGCCTGCGCGCTGAACTCGATTCCTTTTGCAGGCCGAGCTCGTGCAGGTCATCTCCCGAGAGCAGCGGACTCCGCGGGTCGCGGCACGCCCGTCTCACCGGTCGTACAACCGGACACCACCAGAGCAGCCAACGCGACAGCTATACCCGCCCTCAGCCTCGTGGCAGTCACGACAACGAGGCGTCGACACGTTCGGCCACCTTGGCTGCGAGCTCGCACGCGGCTTCCGTGTCGGTCCCGCTCGTGGCAGTGAGCATCAAGTACGAGTTCTCGGAGATGTCCAGCATGATCACGCAGGCACCCTCGCCACCACCCGGCGCCTTGAGCTCGTACGCGTCGTAGTTCGTACCAAGATCCACGGGCGATCCCCGCTCCGGCACGGAGTCGATGCCCGCTTCCGGGTACAGGTCGAGCGAAACGCCGCTACTGCTCGACTCCAGGCTCCAGTCACAGGTGTCGGCGTCGAGCTCCAGGCCCTCCACCAAGCCGATCTCTTGCCGATCACCTGAGGAAAGCAGCTCGCAGGGTTTCAGATCGCCGAGCGATACCGGCTCCTGGGACGAGGCCGTGGACTCATTGTGCTCGGCAGGACTCGGCACGCCGGCCTCGCTGGTGGTGCAGCCAGCCAGCAGAGCAGCAGCCACGACGACTGTTGCGCGCAACCTCACCGACGTTCTCCGGCGTCTGTCACCCGCTGGGCATTCTCGGCGTCGGTGTGCTGGTAGGTCGCCATGGACTTGCGAACGGCCTCCTTGAGCCGCCTGAGCTCGGCGACGTACTTCGACATGATCTGCATCGCCGAGTCCGGTCCGCTCGCAGTCCACTCGTGATTGAACTGGTCGATCTGCTGTGCGTAGCCACCGCCAAGCCGCGTTCCGCTCGCCATGGTGTTGGCAAGGCGCCGCCAATAGAGCTCGACCGAGTGCTCGACTTCGGTCAGCGCGCGGATGGTCGCGTCCCCGGTGTCCGGGTCAACTCGGAGGGCGCCGCTGTTCGCGGCGGCCTCCAGATCACTCAGTGAGGAGCCGATGCCGCCCACGGTCGTCGACGCGGGGTTCTCGACGCTGGGCGGCTCTGCGTTCGGGTCGATGTACACCGTGTCCCCCTCGGTGATCGGCTGGTGACATTCTGCAGCATAGTCGGCCGCGCTATGGCAGCTTTGGCTCGATGAGCTCCGCCACCTCGCTCGCTTTGCGGCAAAGCCTTGGCCGTGTCGCCGCCACCGCTCGCTGTCGTCGAGATGTCGACGTACGACGTGTCCGTGACGACAACCAGGATCGCGCACCTGCCGTCGGCGTCGCCCTGCTCCTCTACCGGGATTGCGTGGTGAGTGCCGACCATGGTCGGGATCGGTCCGGCACCCTCTCCGGATCTGCTCCAGTCACACCCGGGCGAGTCGCCGAAGTCCGCGTCGTCACCCTCGGAGACCCCGAACCGAGCGAGATCGTCTTCGGACAGCAGGTCGCACGGCTCCATGTCTTCCAAGACGGTCCTCGACTGTGGCCTCGCGATGTCCGGACCAGCAGCTTTCGGGCTGCCGGCCTCGGTGGTCGTGCGGGACGCCACGGCAAAGGCGCTTGCGGCCAGCCAGCACACAGCTCCCCCAAGCGCGAGGTCGTGAAGGCGCGGCGAACCAAAGTTCCCTCGGTGATCGAACGGTGACAGTCCGCAGCCTACAAGTGTGCCGTCAGAGCGGATTGTGTGCGTTCGTCCCTATCGGTCCACACAGGACAGGTCACTGAGTGGTCACGAAGGTCCCAAGTGCGGCACAAAAATGGGACGCGGATCGAACCATGAAGTGCCACTGTTGAACGTTGTGTACAACGCCGCGCGGCTACGGTCCGAAAGCGGAAGTCGAGCATCGCTAACCGACGGTGGCGTAGGTCGGACGCCGCACGGCATTCTGAGGGCTTGAGGGATCGGGGACAGCGGGAGGGGAGGCGGCCGTGCCAAGGTTGTCTAGTTGGGTGGCCATCGGGGACAGCTTCACCGAGGGACTGAGCGACCTCGCGCCGGACGGGACCTACGTGGGATGGGCCGACCGGCTCGCGCAGCTCCTCGCGGACCGCGATCCCGACTTCCAGTACGCCAACCTGGCCCTCCGCGGCAAGATGCTCCGCGAGATCGTCGACGAGCAGATCCCGATCGTCGAACAGGTCAGGCCCGACCTCGTCACCATCTGCGGCGGGGGCAACGACCTCATCGTCCCCGGCAGCGACGTCGACGAGCTCGCCGACGTCTTCGAGCAAGCCGTTATCGCGTTGAGACAAACGGGATGCGAAGTGGTCGTGTTCACCGGGCCCGACCCGAGGAAGCAGCCCGTCGTGCGCCGCGTCCGCGGCAAGGTCGCCATCTACAACGGCCACCTGCGCGCGATCGCCGACCGGCACGGGGCCAAGATCGTCGACCTCTGGGCCATGCCCGTCCTCGTCGACATCCGAGCCTGGAGCGACGACCGCCTCCACTTCTCCCCCGAGGGCCACCGCCGGATCGCCTTGCGTACCGCGGAAGTCCTCGGTTTACCGGTGATCGAGGACTGGCGCGAGCCGTGGCCGCCGGTCGCACCCACGCCGTGGATCCGGTCGCGCCAGGCCGATCTCGCGTGGACCCGCGCTCACCTGTTGCCCTGGGTACGCAGGCAACTACGCGGCAAGTCCATGGGCGACGGACTGGTCCCCAAACGACCGGAGCTGCAGCCGTTGGCCGACCAGAGCACCGGAAACGGCCACGCGGCAACTGCTTAGTAAAGAAGCGATAACCGGCCGGCACGGTCCCCCTCCGCGCCGGCCGGTTCGCTGGGCAGCACACCCCCACGTTGGTAGTGCCGCCCCGGCGCTCGATTCAGGCTCCGGGACGTCGAGCACCGCGCGCAGCCTTTCACCCGGCGGCGCCACGCCGCTAAACGTTCGCTAAACGACCATGCGCACCGCTCGGCCGACCACCACCGGGCCGAGCGCCCGCGTGCCCTCGGTGAACTCGCTCGCCACCCGGGCCAGCCGGACGATCTCCTGATCCTGCCCCGTTTCCTGGCCGGACTCGACCACCGCGAGCAGGTTCGCCCACTCATGGTCGATCCAGTCGACCGCATCCGCCGGCGACGACATCCGCGCCCGCGGCGCGTCCGGGAATTCCTCAAGGGCTGACGGCTCGCCCGTGTTTCCCGCCCGCAGCTGGCGCTTCGCCAGATCCGCGCCTACCAGGTAGTAGTGCCGCAGCCGGGCCAGCGCCGCCGCCTTGTCCACTTCGGACATCTCTTGTTCGGCCCGTTCGTGGGCGTGCAGCCGGACGAGGTCATGCATCACGAAGACGTCCGGGCTCGTCTCGGTCACCACGAAAGACGCAGCCAGCGTCCGCAGCCTGCGTTTCGCCTGCTCGACGTCGATCCCGCACAGCGCCGCGACCGGGTACGGCCCGATCATCGCGCCCGGGAACAGCCCCAGCAGCCGCACGGTTTCCGCGTGCTCGGACCGCAGGCTCCGGAAGGTCACGTCGAGTGCCGCGCGCACGCTCGTGTCCGCGTCCTCGAGGTCCAGCGCGGACAGCCGGCCGCGCTCGTCGGCCAGCTCCGCGACGACGTCCGCGACCGACCACTGTGGACCACCGGCCAGCCGCGCGCCCGCGATCCGCAATGCCAGCGGCAGGTGCCCGCACAGCCGGGCGAGCCGCCGGCGAAGCTCGCGGTCCCGGCCCTGCGCCGGGGTGCCGGCCATGTGCTCGAGCAGCTGCTCCGCCGCGGACGCCGCGAGCGTGCCGAGCACCTGCATCCGCGCGCCGGTCCTTGCCACGAGCGCGTCCAGCCGCACCCGCGTCGTCACGACCGCGAGCGACGACGAACCGGCCGGCAGCAAGGGGTGGATCTGCTCGGAGTCCCGCGCGTCGTCGAGCACGACCAGCACCCGGCGGTCGGCGAGGATCGAGCGGTAGAGCGCCGCGCGGTCGTCGAGCTGTTCCGGCACGTCCTCGACGCTGACGCCGAGCGCGAGCAGGAACTGCGTGAGCACGTCGGCCGCGGCCAACGGCGCGTGCTGCGGGTCGAACCCGCGCAGGCTCGCGAACAGCTGCCCGTCCGGGAACCGGTCGGCGACGCGGTGCGCCCAGAGCACCGCGAGCGCGGTCTTGCCGACACCGGCGGGACCCGCGAGCACCGCGAGCGCCGCCTCGACGCGCGACTCGGCGCTTCCGGCGGGCAGCAGATCGGCGAGCCACGCCAGCTCGTCCTCGCGACCGGCGAACCCGGACGGCGCGCGCGGCAGCTGCGCGGGGACCAGCACGCCGATGCGCGGCGAGACCACGGGCTCCGGCGACGGTTCGAGCAGCGTCGTGTCGTCGCGCAGCACCCGCAGGTGCAGGCCGCGCAGCTGCGGGCCGGGATCCATGCCGAGCTCGTCGGCGGCGCGGTGTGCGAACCGCTGGTATGCGGCGAGCGCGGTCGCCCGGCGCCCCGAGCGGTACAGCGCGAGCACGAGCTGACCGACGAGCCGTTCACGGAACGGCTGCTCGTCGACCAGCTGCGTCAGCTCACCGATGATCTCCTGGTGCCGGCCGAGCTCCAGATCGGCGTCGAACCGCGCCTCTAGCACCGCGAGGCGCAGCTCCGTCAGCTCCGGTGCGGTCAGCCGGCCGCCGAGGTCGGCGAGCTCGGTGCCCCGCCACAGCGCCTGGGCCTGCCGCAGCAGCTCGGCTCGGCGCACCGCGGCCGTGCCCCGCGCCTCGGCCAGCAGCGAGCGCGCGACCGTGACGTCGATCAACGCCTCGTCCACTTCGATCCGGTAACCGGGCGGCGCGGTCGCGATCCGCACCTCGCCGTCGTCACCGCCCACGTCGACCGCCGCGAGCCGCTGCCGCAGCCGGGACACGTAGCCCTGCACCATCGTCCGCGCGCTCGACGGCGGTTCGTGCGACCACATCACGTCGACGATCCGGTCCAGCGGCACGACCTGGTTCGGCTCGAGCAGCAACATCGCGAGGACGCCGCGCATGCCGGGCCCGCCGATCGGCACGTTGCGGCCGTGAACGAGCACCTGAACCGGTCCGAGCAGGCAGAATCGCAGCCCGGCGGCTTCCGCGGCGGCTCGTGAGCCGTTGTCGTCGGCCACGGGTCACCACCCCCAGTGACACCCGGGCGTGCCCTCCAGCCCGGTTGTATGGGGACAAGGTACGGGCAAACCCGCCGGGAACGCGATCTCCGACGGGCGCCGGTCCGCCATATGGCCTAATGCGTTTCCTGTTGGAAAGTGATCTCCGGGTAAGCGGCGACCGGTCCGTCGAGCACCGGTCGCGGCAGGCCGCGCAGGTGCCGGTCGAGGAACGCGCGCACGTAGGTCCGGGTGAGCTGGACACCGCGTGCCGGGTCGAGCTCGAACGGCTCCTCGATGCCGGCCTGCTGGACGAGCAGGTCCAGGTCGGTGAACGAGTAGTGGTCCGCGCCGTCGACGGTCAGCCAGCGCTTCCAGCCGGCGAGGTGCGGCCAGACCTCGTCCCACGACGGGTCGAACGTGCCGCCGGTGGCGTGGTCGCCGGTGCTGCCGAGCAGGAGGAAGGGCCGGTTGCCGACGGACTCGGCCGGCAGCATGGGCCCGTCGAGGTTGACGCCGGCTCGTACGCGGTGGTCGGCGCGCATAGTGGTCGCGGCCGCGTCGCCGCCCATCGAGTGGCCGACCGCGGCGACGCGGCTGACCGGCCAGGTGCGGGTCACCTGGTCGAGCACGAACTTCAGGTCCTTGCCGCGGTTGATCGCGATGGGCGCGATGCCGATCTGGTCGGGCAGGTCGCACGCGGCGCACGGCAGCACGCCGCCGGGGAACTTCGCGGCGACGGACTCGTAGGCGTGGTCGACGGCGGCGACGAGGTAGCCGTGGGAGGCGAGGTCCTCGGCGAGCCCGGTGAGGGTGTGGCGCGGGACGGTGAAGCCGGGCGAGAGCAGGACGAGCGGGTGACGGCCCTTGAGCGGTCGGGCGTCGGTGCGCGACCAGGTGCGGGCGGCGGCGAGGCGGTTGCCGGGGAGCTGGTCGCCGAAGCCGCCGAAGTCGACGAGCGCGTTCGCCTCGTCGATGTCCATGTAGGACGCTCGGGTGCCCGTGTGCGGGACGGCTGGGTAGAACATCGTGACCATGAGCCGGCGTGGGCCCGCGTCCGGCACCCACGGGTCCGGTCTGCTGCGGTCGACGAGGGCGAGGGTGGTGCGGCCGACGGCGGCCGGCCCGGTCGGCTTCGGCAACGCAAGATCCACTGTGGATTCCGCGGGTGCCGCGCCGGCGGCCGCCAGCGGCGTGAACACGAGTGCGGCGGTCATGGCCGCGACGATGAGGCTGCGCATACGGCTTACTCTGCCGGTGGGCGGGCGGCGGGCCATCCGGATGGATCCCTGAGTGTTCCCGGATTCGTCCCTGATCGGGGTGCGGCCTCCGGCCCCGATCACCAGCCTAGGCGGCTGGTCCGACAATTTCGGTCCGGCGGCGGTTGTCCTGTGGATAACTGAGCGGCCCCCGGTTTCGAACCTACGCGCGCGCACTGACATTTCCGTCATTTCCGTGACGAGTGGCTTCGTGGCGCGAACCTGGATGGCTGGGGTCTGACAATTTCGGGCGTTGCGCGGCGAGGTTGTGGATAGCTCAACGGCCCCCGTTATCAAGCCCATGCACGAGGGTCTGACAATCCCTGCCGTCGGCGTTCGGGCACGTCAGAGCCCATCATGTTGTACGCGTGGCCGACCGTTTCCATGCCCAGACAGGTGGACGAGCAGCGCCAGTGGACGACACGTCCGGGCCACGCGGGCCCCCCGGTTTCGACGCTACCCGATGGGGCCGACAGACCCGGGCTGCGGCGAGCTTCCTGTGGACAACTCGGCCGATTGAACGGTCCATTCAATCGGTCCGGGGTGCCCCCGATTTCCATTCTATTCGGGGAGGCCGACAGAAATCAGGCGTGAACAACCGGCCGGGCGAGTGGCACCGGCCGGTTGTTCCTGATTGCTAGCGGGTCAGTGGCGTGAAGTCACGCGCCGCCACGTGAGCCGGACGAGGTGGGGTGCCCGCGTAGGGCTTCACCAGGGTGTTCTCCACGCTGTTGAACACGAGATAGATGTGCGACCGCGGGAACGGGGTGATGTTGTTGCCCGAGCCGTGCATCAGGTTCGCGTCGAACATCAGGGCCGAGCCGGCCGGGGCGGTGAACTGCTCGATGCCGTACGCGCTCGCGAGGCTCGTCAGGTGCTCCGTGCTCGGCACGCCGATCTCGTTGTCGGCCAGCGGCGTGCGGTAGTGCTCCGGCGGCGTGCCACCCGCGCACGGCACGAACATCCGGTGCGAACCCGGCATCATCATCAACCCGCCGTTGAACGGGTGGTGATCGGTCAGCGCTATCGACATGCTGACCGCCCGCGGCACCGGCATGCCGTCCTCGGCGTGCCACGTCTCGAAGTCCGAGTGCCAGTAATGCCCGCGCCCCTCGAACGCGGCGAGGTACGTCGCCCGGCTCTGGTGCACGTACACCTCCGAGCCGAGGATCTGCCGGGCGCGATCGAGGATCCGCGGGTCCCGCACCAGCTCGGCGACCAGCGGTGACAGCCGGTGCACCCCGAAAATCGTGCGGACCTCGCCGTCCTCGGTGATGACGCCGGCGGTCGACGCGTCCGTCGCGAGCCGGTCGAGCTCCTGGCAGTACGCCTGGACCTCGAGCGGGCTCAGCAGGTCGTGGTGGATCGAGTAGCCCCGATGGTCGTGTGCGGCCAGGGTGGCCGGGTCGATCGGACCCGCCGCGCCGGTCGTCCACACCGTCGGCTCGATGCGTTCGAGCAGCTCCGGGTCGCCGGACATCCTCGTGGGATACGGGTCGGCGGTCCCGGTGTCGGT
Source organism: Actinophytocola sp. (assembly GCF_036555685.1). GTDB lineage: Bacteria > Actinomycetota > Actinomycetes > Mycobacteriales > Pseudonocardiaceae > Actinophytocola. The sequence goes on from NZ_DATBKY010000025.1 coordinate 13,782, forward strand.
GAGCGTCATGCGCTCGTCTCCTCCATCTCGGGTTCTTCGGAGATCAGCGGGTAGACGCCGTTCTCGTCATGGACCTCGCGGCCGGTCACCGGAGGGTTGAAAACGCACACGGTCCGCATGTCGGTCCGCGGCCGAAGCTGATGGTGGTCGTGCTTGTCGAGCAGGTAGAGGCTGCCCGGCTTGAGCTGGTAGGTCGTACCGGTCTCCTTGTCCAGCAGCTCACCCTCGCCCTCGACGACGAACACGGCCTCGATGTGGTTGGCGTACCAGAAGTCGTTGACCGTGCCCGCGTACAGCGTCGTCTCGTGCACGGAGAACCCGACGCCCTCCTTGGCGAGCACGAGCCGCTTGCTGCGCCAGTTGGGTGTCTTGATGTCGCGGTCGGTGTCGTCCAGCTCCTCCACGGCTCTGACGAACATGTCAGTCCCCCTCTTCCTACGAGCAGACTTCGTGCACTGCGGCGACGAGCCGGTCCAGGCCGTCGGCGAGTTCGTCGTCGGTGACGGTGAGCGGCGGCATCACCTTCGCGACCTCGCCCTCCGGACCCGACGTCTCCATCAGCAGGCCACGCTCGAACGCGGCGCGGCACACCTTCGAGGCGAGCTCCCCCGTCTCGAACCCGAGGCCACGGGCGAGGCCGCGGCCCTTCGAGAGCATCGGCGTGCCCGGCATCGACTCGACGAGGTTGTCCATCACGCGGCCGACCTGCTCCCCCTTCGCGAGCGTGCTCTTCTCGAGCTTGTCGTCGGTCCAGTACGTGCGCAGCGCCTCGGTAGACGCGACGAACGCTGGGTTGATGCCACGGAACGTGCCGTTGTGCTCGCCGGGCTCCCAGATGTCGAGGTCGGGGCGCAGCAGCGTGAGCGCGAGCGGCATGCCGTAGCCGCCGATCGACTTCGACAGGCACACGATGTCCGGGGTGATGCCGGCCGACTCGAAGCTGAAGAACGGGCCCGTGCGGCCACAGCCCATCTGCACGTCGTCGACGATCAGCAGCATGTCGTGGCGCTTGCACAGGTCGGCTAGGCCACGCAGCCACTCGTCCCGGGCGACGTTGATGCCGCCCTCGCCCTGCACGGTCTCGACGATCACCGCGGCCGGCTCGTTGAGCCCGGAGCCGCTGTCCTCGAGCAGCCGCTCGAACCACAGGAAGTCCTCGACCTTGCCGTCGAGGTAGTTGTCGTACGGCATGGGCGTGGCGTGCACGAGCGGGATGCCGGCGCCACCGCGCTTCATCGAGTTGCCGGTGACCGACAGCGCACCGAGCGTCATGCCGTGGAAGGCGTTCGTGAAGTTGATGATCGACTCGCGGCCGGTGACCTTGCGCGCGAGCTTGAGGGCCGCCTCGACCGCGTTCGCGCCGGCCGGGCCGGGGAACATGATCTTGTAGTCCAGACCGCGTGGCTTCATGACCACGTCGGTGAAAGTCTCGAGGAAGTCACGCTTCGCGACGGTCTGCATGTCGAGCGCGTGGGTGACGCCGTCGCGCTGGATGTAGTCGATCAGCGCCTGCTTGAGCACCGGGTTGTTGTGGCCGTAGTTGAGCGCGCCCGCTCCGGCGAAGAAGTCGAGGTACGGCGTGCCGTCCTCGCGGTACAGCCACGAGCCGGTGGCGCGGTCGAAGACGACCGGCCAACTTCGGCAGTAGCTGCGGACTTCGGACTCGACAGTCTCGAAAACGTTCACACTTCTCCTCAAACGCAAGGGACATGCCGAATGGATGCGCTTTCGCATCCACGGCAAACGTCCATTAATCGGAATGGGGTCTAGGCGGACATCGATCTGATGTCGGGCTCCTTGACGAACGGTCCGATGCGGAAGCGCACCTCGGACTCGTGCTCGTCCGGGAAGTCGCCGGCGTCGAAGGTGCCCGCTTGGTCCATGCCGGCCGACCAGCGCTTCGCGAGCGAGGCGAACAGCGCGTTGGACGGGGCGTTGTCAGGGGTGATCGTGGTCTCCATGTACCGCACACCCTCGTCGGCGAGGCGGCTGACCAGGGCATCCAGTAGCGCGCCGGCCGTGCCCCGGCCGCGCTGGGAACCATCCACCGCGATCTGCCACACAACGACGGTGTCGGGTGCGACAGGCCTGCGGTATCCGATCACGAAGCCGACGACCTCGTCGCCGACCCGGGCGACGAGTGATGTGTCGGCGAAATCGTGGCACCACATGAGGTACGCGTATGAGGAGTTGAGGTCGAGCTTCCCGGAATCGCGCGCGATTCGCCAGATTGCCCCTCCGTCCTCAATGGACGGCTTGTTGATCTCTCGCTCCGACGGCCCCCGTATGTCACCGTTGGCACGGTTGGCGTGCTTTCCGGACATACCAAAGGAACGTAACAGAGAATTTTCCGGCGCTCAGAACGAGCAGGTCAGCGGGGGCGGATCACCTGCGGGTTCGGAATATACCGTGTGACAACCCTCGCATATTTGTTGCGATCACAACCAGAATCGTGGTATATAGCCGGGTGGCCATTAAGATCTTCCTGGTTGACGACCACGAGATCGTCCGGCGTGGGATCGCCGATCTCTTCGAGGACCACCCGGATCTCCAGATCGTCGGCGAGGCGGCTTCGGTCGCCGAAGCCACGACCCGCATCCCCACGAGCGGCGCCGACGTGGCCGTCCTCGACGTGCGGATGCCCGACGGCAACGGTGTGGAACTGTGCCGTGACCTGCGCTCGCAGCTGCCCAAGCTGCGCTGCCTGATCCTCACCTCGTACTCCGACGACGAGGCCCTGCTCAACGCGATCATGGCCGGCGCGTCCGGCTTCGTGCTGAAGGAGGTCCTCGGCAACGACCTGATCAGCGCGATCCGCACGGTCGGCGACGGCGGCTCGCTGCTCGACGGCCGCACGACCGAGGCGCTGATGAAACGCCTGCGCCGCGGCCGCGACGGAGCGGGCCCGCTCGCGGACCTGACCGAGCAGGAGCGCGCGGTGTTCGACCTGATCGGCGAGGGCATGACGAACCGGCAGATCGCCGAGCGCCTGTTCCTCGCCGAGAAGACCGTCAAGAACTACGTCTCCCACCTGCTGGCGAAGCTGGGCATGCAGCGCCGCACGCAGGCCGCCGTCCTGGCGGCGGAGCTCAAGTCGCGCAAGCCGACGGAAGCCTGACCTGTCCACAACCGTCACACTTATCCACAGAACCCGCTGACCAGCCCTTTTCGTCGGGGGCCCCCGGTAGACTGGCATGTGAGGGCGGCCCCCGGGACAGGGTGGGGCGTTCGTTTCTTGCCTTCTGCACGCGCGTGTGCGCGCGCGGTTTCGGGCGCTCTTCAGGTTCGGCTCGACGAGTCGGGCGGTTCGGCAGACCGTCAGGTCGCGGTCAGCGGGACTCGCCAGGTCAGCCTTGTGCCGCCCTCCGGGACCGGGGCCACCACCAGCGAGCCGCCCAGCTCGGACGCGTGGCGGTCGATCTCGAGCAGGCCCCAGCCGGCCGCGCCCGGCGGGATGCCGGCGCCGTCGTTCGCCACGTCGATCACCAGGTCCGCGTCCGCCTCGACCGTGACCACGATCGAGCTCGCCCCCGAGTGCCGCACCGCGTTGCTGACCGCCTCGCGCAGCACGGCGGTCGCATGCGCCGCCAGCTCCTCGCTCACCAGGGTGTCGATCGCGCCGGAGATCCGCACCGAAGGGGACACGGGCAGGTTCGCCGACAGCTCGTCGACCGTGTCGAGCAGCTGCCGGCGCAGGCTCGACTCCATCTCGACGCCGCCGGTGTGCAGGTCGAAGATCGACGTGCGGATCTCACGCACCGTCTCGTCGAGCTGCTCCACCGCGCGCGAGACCCGCGTGCGCACCTGCGCGTCGGCGATCCGCCCGACCGTGCCCTGCAGGCTCATTCCAGTCGCGAACAGGCGCTGGATGACGTGATCGTGCAGGTCACCCGCGATCCGGTCGCGGTCGGCGAGCACGTCGAGCTGCCGCTGCGCCCGGTGCTTCTCCGCCAGCTCCATCGCGAACGCCGCCTGGTCCGCGAACGACGCCAGCAGCGGCACCTCGTTCGCGACGAACTGCGCCGCGCCCTTCTCCCGCATCACCAGCAGCACGCCGCGCACTACGTCGCCCGCCCCGAACGGCACCGCCACCGCCGGCCCGAAGTCGGCGCCCGGGGCCCAGCCGGGCGGCACCACGGCCGTCAGGTTCGCGATGATCTCCGACGTCCGGCTCCGGAACACGCCGGCCACCATCGGCTCGGCCGCGTTGATCCGCACGCCCGCGAGCTCCGGACCACGCTCGCCGGCGCCGGCCCGGGCCATCACGTGCCCGGTCGGGTCCGCCAGCAGGATCAGCGCGCAGTCCGACCTGGACAGCTCACGCGTCTTCGCCGCGATCATGTCCAGCGCGTCCTGGCTCGACGCGCCGCCGAGCAGCAGCGCGTTGACCTCGCGCGAGGCCTCGAGCCACTGCTCGCGCTGCCGGGACTCCTCGAACAGGCGCGCGTTCTCGATCGCGACGCCGGCCGCCGCGGCCAGGGTCTGCAGGGCCACCTCGTCGTCGGCGGTGAACTCGCCCGAGCCGCGCTTCTCGGTCAGGTAGAGGTTCCCGAAAATCTCGTCCCGGACACGAATGGGCGCGCCGAGGAAGCTGCGCATCGGCGGGTGGTTCGGCGGGAAGCCGACCGAGGCGGGGTGCTCGGTGAGGTCCGCGACGCGGAGGGGCTCCGGGTTCTCGATCAGTACGCCGAGCAGGCCGCGCCCCTCGGGCAGGTCGCCCATCGACGCGCGGGTCTCGTCGTCCACACCGACGTGCACGAACTCGGCGAGCCGCTCGAGCTCGTCCGCGCCCAGCACGCCGAGCGCGCCGTAACGGGCGTCGACGAGCTCCACCGCGGTTCGCACGATCCGGTTGAGCGTGCCCTCGAGCTCGAGGCCGGCGCCGACCGCGACGACCGCGTCGAGCAGGCCCTGCAGACGGTCGCGGGTGCGAACGATCTCAGCCAGCCGGTTCTGCAGGTCGCCGAGCAGGCCGTCCAGGATCAACCCGTCCGGCTGCGCACCCGCGCGCTCGCGAGCTGACGACCCAGCCTGCTGCTCCGTCATGGGCGACCCCGACTGTTCAGGGAACGGCGGCTTCAACCGCCACCAGCGGAAAGGGTAATCCTCCAGTACCCGCCCTATCGGCACATCGCCACACTGCGTTACGACAACTCCGGAGCGTCACAAATTGACCAACATACGTGGCGGTACGGTTGGCCGGCACCCGCCCGATCGCGTAACGCAAGGGCGAAGCGCCGCGACTGGCACGGTGTACCTGAGCCCTGGTGCGCTTACCGCCTCCCCGGTCCAGCTCACGTGGCACGGGGATCCGATGAGGGAGGTGACCGGTTGCACAGGGAGCCACTGATGCTGGCAGAGCTGTCGCGTCCGGAATCCCTCAAGCTGCTGGACCAGGTGCCGATCGGCCGGATCGTCTACACCGTGCGCGCGCTGCCGGCGACCGTGCCGGTGCGGCACGTGGTGGACAACGGCATGGTCGTGGTGCGCACGCATGTCGGCGCCGAGTGCGCCGGATCCGTGGTGGCGTACCAGGCGGACCACCTCGGCGACGACGGGCACGGCGGCTGGACGGTGACCGTCACGGGCGTCGCGCGGCGCGTGCTCGACCCGGAGGAGCTCGCCGCCTACGAGAAGCTGCTCGTCCCGCTCGTCGACGCCGATGGCGTGGAGACGATCCGGATCTACCCCGAGATCGTCACCGGATACCGGCTGGTGCCGACTACCGCCGTTTGACGGTTACGGCTCGCGGCCGCGGCGCGTTACGTTCCGACGCATGCGTCGTCAGGCTATGGCCGCTCTGGCCGCCGTCACCGCGGTCGTGGCCACCGTGGTCGCCACATCGTCGCCGTCCGCCGCGCCCGTGGTGCGTGCCGCGCCGGCGACCGACGTGATCGTGCACCTCTTCGAGTGGCCGTGGGAGTCGGTGGCGTCGGAGTGCCAGAACGTGCTGGGCCCCAAGGGCTTCGCCGCCGTGCAGGTGTCACCGCCGCAGGAACACGTTGTCGTGCAAGGCTTTCCGTGGTGGCAGGACTACCAGCCGGTGAGCTACCAGCTGAACTCGCGGCGCGGCGACCGGGCGGCGTTCGCGTCGATGGTGCGGACGTGCCACGCGGCCGGCGTGAAGATCTACGTCGACGCGGTGGTCAACCACATGGCGGGCGGCGCGTCGACCGGGCCGGGCAGCGGCGGGTCGACGTTCTCGCAGTACGGCTACCCTGCGGTGCCCTACGGCGACGGCGACTTCCACCACTGCGGACGCAACGGCAACGACGACATCGTGAACTGGGGCGACCGGTGGGAGGTCCAGAACTGCGAGCTCGTCGACCTGTCCGACCTGAAGACCGAGTCGCAGTACGTGCGGGAGAAGCTCGCCGGGTACCTGAACGACCTGATCTCGCTCGGCGTGGACGGCTTCCGCGTGGACGCGGCCAAGCACGTGCCGGTGGGTGACCTTTCCGCGATTTTCGGGATGCTGAACGGAAACCCGTACATCTACCAGGAGGTCATCGAGGGCGGCCCCGGCGAGATCAGCCCGACGGAGTACACCGGAACCGGTGATGTCACGGAGTTCCGTTACGGCGACACCGTGAGCGCGGCGTTCCGCAACGCCAACCTGCCGCAGGCCGCGGCGGTGGCGGACTCGATGTTGCTGGGCAGCGACGACGCGATCGCGTTCATCGACAACCACGACACGCAGCGCAACGGCAAGCCGGTGCTCACCTACAAGGACGGTTCGACGTATGCGCTCGCCGAGGCGTTCATGCTGGCGTGGCCGTACGGGCACGCGCAGGTGATGTCGAGCTTCTCGTTCGGCGGCGCGGACCAGGGGCCGCCGGCCGACGCGTCCGGCCACACGTCGCCGGTGTCCTGCGGGAACGGCTGGGAGTGCGAGCACCGCTGGCGGACGACCGCGAACATGGTCGGCTTCCGCAACGAGGCGTGGGGCACGCCGGTGACGAACTGGTGGACCAACGGCGGCGACCAGCTCGCGTTTGGCCGTGGGGACAAGGGTTTCGTGGTGTTCAACCGATCGGGTGGCGCGCTGTCGCAGACGTTCCAGACGAGCCTGCCGGCCGGCACCTACTGCGACGTGGCCGCGGGCGACCCGGGCGCGGGCTGCCCGACGGTGCAGGTGGGCACGGACGGCCGCGTCGCCGTGACCGTCAACGCGAACAGCATGCTGGCGATCCACACGGGCGCGCGGTCGTAGCTCTACGGGCGGAGACCGGCGAAGATCACGCCGAGCGTCCGGTCCCGCAGGTCCGCGCTCCAGCCGCCCTGCAGCGCGCCCTGCGCCGTCGCGGTCAGCAGCGCCATGACCTCGTCCAAGCGCGATCGACGAGGCCTAGGCCAAGCACCGAGTTGAGGGCACCGCATGGGGCTGGGTCGCCGGAGGTCCGAGCCGGCGAAGGCCGGGTCGCACGAGGGCTCGGACGCATGAGGACTGATGCGCACCCACGTGTGTGGACGCGTGCGAACGACGCGTGCGCGCGCGTGTGGAACGCAGGAACCGAAAGCCCCACCCTGTCCCGGGGGCCGCCCTCACATGCCAGTCTACCGGGGACCCCTGACAAAAGGCGTGGTCAAGCGGGTTCTGTGGACAACTCGAACCGTTGTGGACAACTCCTACGCGACCACGTGGACAGTGATCGAACCGAGACGGTCGAACTCCGCAAGATAGGTCTCGCCCGGGGACATCGGGACCGCGGCGTGCAGTGCGCCCGTCATGATCAGGTGACCCGGTTCGAGGGCGACGCCGCGCTCCCCCAGCGTGTTCGCGAGCCACGCGACCACGTTGACCGGGTCGCCGAGCGCCGCCGCGCCCGCGCCGGTGTCGACGAGCTCGCCGTCGCGGCTCATGACCATGCCGACGAGCCTGGTGTCCACTTCGGACAGCGATACCAGCCGCGAGGACCGCGCCACGGCGCCGCTCGACGCAAGGTCCGCGATCGTGTCCGCGAGGCGGATCTTCCAGTCCACGATGCGGGAGTCGACGATCTCCACGGACGCGCCGACCCCGGCCACCGCGGCGCGGGCGTCCTCGGCGGTGACGCCGGGGCCTCGCAGCCGCGAACCCATCACGAACACGATCTCCGCCTCGATCTTGGGCTGGATGAACGCGCTCGCCGAGATCTCCGCGCCGTCGGAGTACACAGTGGACTCGAAGACCGGCGCGAAGTCCGGCGAGTCCATGCCGATCATCCGCTGCATCGGCTTGGACGTCAGGCCCACCTTGTGCCCGACGATCCGGTCGCCGTCCGCGAGCAGCAGCTTCACCAGTTCCTGCTGGATCAGGTAACCCTCGTCGGCGCCGAGGCTCGGGTCGGCGTCGGTGAGCGGCTGGACGGGAACGCGGTTGCGGCGCGCCTCGTAGAGCCGCTTCGCCCTCTCCCGCGGATCCACGTGGCCTCCCGTTTCGCCGACAGCACCAGCCAGACCGAGCCCGCGCACACCACCATGCCGGCGAGGCCGGACCAACCGACCCGCTCGCCGAACATCAGCAGCGCCCACAGCATCGTCGTGGGCGGCGTCAGGTACAGCAAGGTGCTGGCCCCGGTCGCGCCGAACCTCCGCAGCGCGAGCAGGTAGCAACCGTATCCGCCGAACGTCGACAGCACGACCACCCACGCGACCGCGCACCAGAAACCCGCGGTGCCCGGCGGCGCGAGCCGGCCGGCGACCGCCGCCGGCACGACGAACGCGGCCGCCGACACCAGGCAGTGGATCGTCAGCGAGTCGAAAAGCGGCGTCGCGAGCCGCCAGCGGCGCTCCAGCAGCGTGCCGGTCGACAGGGCCAGCATGCCGCCCGCGACCAGCGCGTACCCGAGCGGCGGACCGCCCCCGGCCGCGTCGCCCGCGACTACCAGGCCGACGCCACCGACCCCGGCGCCGAGCCCGAGCCACTGCCGCACGCGAACCAGCTCCCCGAGCACCGGCCCCGACAGTGCGCCGACGACCAGCGGCTGCAGCACCGCGATCAGCGCGGCCACGCCGGCCGGCACGCCGAGGCCGACGCCGGTCACGACGCCGGCCAGGTAGAGGCTCTGGCAGAGCAGGCCGAGCACCACCTGCCGGGGCAGGTCGGCCCGCCGCCACCGCGGCCGGCGCACCACCATGATCGCGAGCAGGATCGCCACCGCGACGACGTAACGCCAGGCCAGCAGGGTGTCGGCAGGTGCCTCGGCGGTACCGAGCCGCGCGCCGACGAAGCCCGAGCTCCACATCACGACCAGGCCCGCAGCGGCCACGAGTCCTGTCATGCCAACAGGTAAACACACCGGTCGGTATACTGTCAGTGGAGGTGCGACCGTGACGACGATGACCCCGGCCGCGCAGCGGCTACTGGCGGCCGCGAGCGAGCTGTTCTACACCCGCGGCATCCACGCGGTCGGCGTCGACCTGATCGCCGAGGTCGCCGGCACCACGAAGAAGACTCTGTACGACCAGTTCGGCTCGAAGGACGCGCTCGTCGCCATGTACCTGCAGCGCCGGTTCGAGCGGTGGCGCGCGTTCGTCGAGGCGTGGCTGGCCGAGCACGGGCGAGAGCCGGTCGAGGCGCTCGGCGCGCTCGAGTCGTGGCTCGCTGACAACACGTGCGGGTGCGCGTTCGTCAACGCCCACGCGGAGATCGGCCGCGCCGACCACCCGGCGATCGCGGTCGTGCGCGCGGAGAAGCAGTGGACGCGGTCGCTGTACGAGGAGCTCGCACCCGGGCTCGGCGCGCAGCTGCACCTGATCCACGAGGGCGCGATCATCGCGCGATCGGTCGGCGGCCAGGCGGACGCGATGGACAACGCGCGGACGGCGATGCGCTCGCTGCTCGGCGATGCCATGCAACGAGCGTGATCACCCCGGTATAAACGGCACGTGGATTACGTGCGGCTTGGCAGGTCCGGGCTGAAGGTGTCGCCGGTGTGCCTCGGCACGCTGAGCTTCGGCGACCCGCAGCACCGAAAGTGGTACCTCACCGAGGAACAAGGCGAGCCGATCGTGCGGCGCGCGGTCGAGTCGGGAATCAACTTCTTCGACACGGCGGACATGTACTCGGCGGGTCTGACCGAGGAGATCACCGGCCGCCTGCTCAGCCGATTGTTCTCCAATCGCGACGATTACGTCCTCGCAACCAAGGTGTACAACCCGATGGGCCCGGGCCCGAACGATCGCGGCCTGTCGCGCAAGCACGTCATGTCGGCGATCGACGCGTCGCTGCGCCGGCTGGGCACCGACCACGTGGACCTGTACCAGATCCACCGGTGGGACGTGGACACCCCGGTCGAGGAGACGATGCAGGTGCTGGACGACGTGGTGCGGGCGGGAAAGGCGCGGTACGTCGGCGCGTCGACGATGCCGGCGTGGCGGTTCTCGAAGGCGCAGCACACGGCGCGGGCGCACGGCTGGACCCAGTTCGTGTCGATGCAGAACTACTACAACCTGCTGTACCGCGAGGAGGAGCGGGAGATGATCCCGCTGTGTCTCGACGAGGGCGTGGGCGTCGTGCCGTGGAGCCCGCTGGCGCGCGGCATGCTGGCCGGCAACCGGGAGCGGGGCGGCGTGCGGAGCACGACGCGGGCGAGCAACGACCGGTTCGCGGAGACGCTGTACTCGGAGGACGACTTCGACGTCGTGGACGCGGTGCGCGCCGTGGCGGCGGAGCGCGGGGTGCCGGCGGCGCAGGTCGCGCTGGCGTGGCTGCTGGGCAACCCGGCGGTCACGGCCCCGATCATCGGCGCGACGAAGCCGCACCACGTCGACGACGCGGTGGCGGCCACGGAGCTGAAGCTGACCGACGAGGAGCGGTCGAGGCTGGAGGCGCCCTACCGCCCGCACGAGGTCACCCCGAAGCACTGAGGTGAGGTGGCCACGGAAGCCCCTCCGAAACACGCAGCCGGACAGTCACCCCGAGCGCGATGCGATCCACAGCCCCGAACGTGGGCCTTGCCGCGCCAACCAAGCCGCTGAGCTGGGCGCTCAAGGGCATGACCGTCTGACGGCGGCCGCGGGCCCCCCGATCACCAGCCTAGAAGCTGGGGCCGGCAGAAGCGGCTCTGGGAAGCCGGGCTGTGGACAACCGGCGTCAGCGAATGTCGTCCACGTGACGGAAGTTCGCCACGTCCTCGGCCTCCGACGATGGCTCGCCCGCGAACCAGCCGTCCAGGATCTCCGTCAGCAGGGGCTGGCTGGTCAGGCGCAACGACAACGCCAGGACGTTGGCGTCGTTCCAGCGGCGGGCGCCCCGCGCGGTCTCCGCGTCCGCACACAGCGCGGCCCGCACGCCCGGCACCTTGTTCGCCGCGATGGACGCGCCGGTGCCGGTCCAGCACGCGACGATCGCCTGGTCCGCGCGGCCCTCGGCGACGTCGCGGGCCGCGCTCTCGCTCGCCCACGCCCAGTCGTCGCGTTCGTCGTCGTTCAGGGCGCCGTGCGGTAGTGGGTCGTGGCCCCGGCTGCGCAGCTCCGCCACGATCGCCTCCGCCACGCCGACCCGCTCGTCCGCAGCTACCGAAATCCTCATACCTACAGTTTCCGGTACATGATGTGCAGCCCGACGAACCCCTTCGCGGGGTGCTCGAAGCCCTCCGGCAGCGTCGCGATGATCTCGAAGCCCAGCGACTGCCACAGGGCGACCGCCCGCGTGTTCGTCTCCACCACCGCGTTGAACTGCATCGCCCGGTAGCCGTCCGCCCGCGCCAGGTCCAGCACGTACCCGCCGAGCGCGCGACCCACCCCGCGGCCACCGTGGTCCGGCGACACCATGAAGCTCGCGTTCGCGATGTGCGAACCCGGACCCATGTGGTTCCGCGCGAGCTTCGCCGTGCCGAGCACCGTGTCGCCGTCCACCGCGACGACCGTGCGGGCCGGCGGCGTGGACATCCACAGCTCGCGGGCGCGCCCCTCCGTGACATCGCGGTCCCACGTATAGGTGTCCCCGGCTCGCACGATGTCCCGCAGGAACGGCCAGATCTGCGCCCAGTCCTCGCTGGTCGCCTCGCGAATCCGCATACGGACAGCATGTCACGCTCCGCCAACCGGATTCCGGCCTCGCGACACGATCGGGCGTTACCGATCAGTCGGCCTGCCCTCACCGAGCCCTGAGGTCCACTGTGGAGGCATGAAATCCCTTCGTCTCAGCGGCCTTCTGCTGGCCGCAGCGACTCTGCTGACCACCGTGCTGGTCACTCCCGCGGACGCGACCACGCCGGGCGCCGCGACCGCGGACCGGCCCGTGTCCCGGCTGACGCTCACGGTCAAGGCACCCAACGGCACGAAGACCACCGTCCACCTCGACTGCCAGCCCGCCGGCGGCTCGCACCCCAAGCCCGAGCGCGCGTGCCTCGAGGTGAGCGACGCCCGCGGGAACCTCAACCACCTGTCCGGCTCGCCGGACATGATCGCCTGCACCATGGAGTATCGGCCGGTCGTCGCCGTCGCTCGCGGGCACTGGCACGGCAAGCGGGTGCGCTGGGAGCACCAGTACCCGAACCCGTGCACGCTGCTGTACCGGACGGGCGTGGTGTTCGACTTCTGAGAGCGGGCCACTAGGCCGCGAGGACGTCGGCGACGTGCAATCCCCCGTCATGCACGAAGCCGACGTCCCCGGTACGCAGGAAGTTGTCCGTCGACCCCCGCAGCCGCGCGCAGAACGTGCGCTCGCTGACGTCCGGCCTGCCGAGGTACCCGACCGCCACGTTCGGGCCGGACAGCCAGATCTCCCCGGCCGTCCCGTCCGGGCAGCGCGTCGCGGTCAGCGGGTCCACGATCGCGAGCTCGAGCTCGTCCGCGGGCCGGCCCCGGTCGAGCACCGGAGTGCCCTCCGCGCGCGGCTTCGCGAACCGCCCCGGCGCGATCGTGTCCGCGTCGAACGACGTGACCGCCGGGCCGCGCCGGCCCGCGACCAGCGCCGTCGCCTCGGGTAGCCAGTAGCAGGCGAAGAACGACGACCGGCGGAACCCGTTGCGGGCGAACCGGTTCGCGAAGGCATCCATTGTGGACGGAGAACCGTCCGTGAACGCGACGTCCCACGTAGCCAAGTCGACATCGTCGAGGCCGTCGGCGACCGCGGCGCGCGCGAAGTCCCGCTCCGTGCCACCACTCACCCGCGCGCGCCGGCCGGCGATCGCGCCCAGCCACGCGGCCGCGCCGGCATCGGGCGGCAACAAGGTCGAGCTGCTGCCGGCGAGGATCGGATGCAGCACGCCGGTCACCAGATCGCGATGCCCGGCGAGCCGGCTCACCACGCGCGCGTCGTGCCCGGTGCCGAACAGCCGCCCGGTCTGCCGCGCGGCGGCCACGAGGTTGCCGTGCGACACCATCACCCCGTGCCCGCCGGCGTAGTGCAGCAGCGCCAGCGTGTCGGAGTCGATGTCGGGCCGGCGCCAGTCGGCCGGCGGCGCGCTCAGAGACGTGACGGACAGCGTGGCCAGGCCGGGCAGTGACGTGTCCGGCGGCACGATCGCGGCCGCCGGGTCGGCGTCGGCGAGCACCGCCGGCAGGTCGCGCTCGGGCCGGGGCACGGCCACCACGCCCGCGTACCAGCAGCCCAGCAGCGCCGCCACGTACTCGAGGTCGCGTGGCAGCAGGACGAGGACGCGCTGCCCGGTGAGGCCGTGCGCGACGAGCGACGCGCCGATCGAGCGCGCCCGGGCGTCCAGCTCGGGGTAGCCGAGTGACGCGACGACGGAACCGTCGACGTACTCGACGGCGGGGCCGGCCACGTGCGCGGCGCGCTCCCCGAGCACGTCGACGAACGTCGGTGCCATGTCCTTACCTCCTGGTCGGGTCAAGAACCGCTCGACCATGACATCGCGCGTGCCTCGAACCCGCCTCGAGAGCCGCTCAGGACACCTCGACGAGCCGTGTGGACCGCAACTCACCGGCGGCGATGTCGAGCACGCCGACCGTGCCGTGCGGCTGGCGGCGGCGGTCGGTGGGCGAGCCGGGGTTGAAGATCCGCAGGCCGTCGCCGGTCTCGTCGAGCGGGATGTGCGAGTGGCCGAAGACGACGAGGTCCGCGTCCGGGAAGCGGCGGCGCATCCGCGCGATGCGGCCGACCTTGTTGCCGCTGTCGTGGATCATGCCGACGCGCAGGCCGTCGAGGTCGAGCTCGAGCGTCTCGGGTGCGCCCCACGCCACCACGTCCGGCCCGTCGTTGTTGCCGGCCACCACGTGTACCGGCGCGAACCCGGCCAGCTCGTCCAGCACGGACGGCACGCACACGTCCCCGGCGTGCAGGATCGCGTCGGCGCCGCGCAGCTGCTCGGCCACGCGCGGCGGGCAGGACTTCCACCGGCGCGGCGCGTGCGTATCGGCCAGCACGACGACTCGCACAGGCCCTCCTTATATAAGACGCCACTGTTATTCTGGGCAGGTGCACGCCTTCGACGTCCTCGGCGACCCCGTTCGCCGCCGCATCCTCGAGCTGCTCGCGGACGGCGAGCGGGCGGCGGGCGAGGTCTCCGCGGTCGTGCAGGAGGAGTTCGGCATCACCCAGCCCGCGGTCTCCCAGCACCTGAAGGTACTCCGCGAGAACGGGTTCGCGCGGGTCCGCGCCCAGGGCACGCGACGGCTCTACGCGGTGGAGCCGGAGCCGCTGCGCGAGGCCGACCAGTGGTTCGCCGAGCACTTCCGCCGCTTCTGGACGCCGCACCTGGACGCCCTGGCCACCGAGATCGCGCGCGGCAAGCGGCAGCGCCGAACGTGAGTCCGGGCCCCGCACGGTGTGTGCGAGGGCCCGGATCCGAGACCGGCTCAGCGCGCCGGCCGCACGCCCATGCCGTCCACCACGGCGGTGTCGAGCGCGGTGTACTCGAGTACCGATCCCGGCTTCAACCCGTGGTCGGCGACGGTGACGACCGAGCGCTTGCCGATGAACCGGCCGGACGCGGGGTCGATGATCACGTCGAGCCGCTCCCGCTGGTCGGTGACGCCGAACGCCGTGCCCTTGCGGCCGTCGAGGTTGGCGAACTTCTCGGTGACCCGCACCGTGGGCAGCTTGGCCAGTACCCGGTACATCGCGGCCCGCAGATCGGCGGGCACCAGCCCGCTGCCGAGGAAGTCGGCGGCGATCTGCAGCGCGCGCATGTCGGGCGTCGACTTCCTGCTGTCCGCGGTCACCGCCCGCAGGGCGGCGTACAGCTTGTCGGGGTCACGTGGCAGGGACGCCATGAACTCCTCGTTCGGCGAGCTCCAGCTGCCCCGCGTCGTGCACGGCGTTCGCCCCTCCTCCTTGGCGAACCAGTCGCCGCACGGCGCACGCCAGACGCCTTCGGGCCAGCCGCCCTCGACCTCGATTCCATGGGCGCGGGCCTGCGCTTCGGTGCCCACCAACCACTTGCGCTTGCCGGTGACGTCCCGGCGCCACATCCACTGCTGCTTCTCCTGCGCCGGCACCCAGGTCTCCAGCAGGTTCTCCGCCACCCAGGTGTAGCCGGGCGGCTCGTCGACGAAGGACGCCCACCAGGCGTGCAGCGCGATGTAGCGGAACTGACCGGGTGCGAGCGGCTCGTCCGCCGCGTGGATACGGTCCGCCGCGGCGTTGAGCTGCACCGAGGCGGCGGCGTCGGCGATTTCCGGCTGGTCACCACCATGGCCGGCGGACCCGTGCTCGGCCGGCCGGCCATCGGGCCGCGCCACCAGCACGCCGGTCACGAGCGCGGCCACCGCCGCGACCGCCGCGGCCACCTGTGCCCACCGGGGCCAGTGCCGGCGTGCGGGCGGGGCGGCGGCCGGCGTGCGCGGCTGTGCACCGGCGGCGGCGAGCAGACCCGTCCGGGTGCGGGCGAGTTCGCGGGCATCTGCGTCCACATCGGAACGAAGGCTGGCAAGGGCCGCGTCCAGGTGCTGGTCCGACCACATCTCGTGCACGTTCTCCTCAGGCATCGTCGGCCTCCTCTCGATCGTCCGTGTGGCGCGGAGCGTTGGCGCGCAACCACTTCCGTACCCGGTGCAGTCGCGATCGGACGGTGCCGGCCGGGATGCCGAGCGCGTCGGCGACCTCGGCTGTGTCCAGGCCGGCCCACGAGACGAGCAGCAGCACGTCTCTGTCCCCTTCGGACAGCTCGGCTAGCGCGCCGGCGAGCCGGGCCGCGAGCACCGCCGCGTCCACCCGCTCGGCGACGAGGTTGTCGTGGTTCGCGGCGTGCGGTGTGTGCCCGGAGCGGGCCGTCGCGCGTAGCGCGCGGACCTCGTCGCGGGCGTGGCGGCGCAGCAGGTTGGTGGCGATCCCGTAGAGCCAGGAGCGCACCACGCCGCGCCGCGGGTCGTAGGTGTGGCGGTGGTCGAGGGCGACCAGGAAGGTCTCGCTGACGAGGTCGTGCGCGGCGTCCGGGCCCACCCGCCGGGCCAGGTAGTGGTGCAGGGGGCGGGCGTAGGCGTCGAACAGCCGGCCGAACTCGACCGCGGGTTCCGGCCCACCCAGGTAGGGCCGGTCCCGGTCGACCGGTACGTCGTTGTCCGGTTGTCGTTGGGTCATCGTCCTCACATCAGGTATTGCCCGATGCGGCCGGACGCGTTCACACGGTGCGCGGGCTCACGCGGAGAGCAGCTGCGCGCAGCGGATCAGGCCCAGGTGAGAGTAGGCCTGCGGGTGGTTGCCCAGCGAGCGCTCGGCCACCGGGTCGTACTCCTCGGGGAGGAGGCCCGTGGGCCCGGCCGCGTCGACGATCTGGGCGAACAGATCCTCCGCCTCCGTGCGGCGGCCGGTCAGCAGGTACGCCTCGATCATCCACGCCGCGCACAGGTGGAAGCCGCCCTCGTTGCCGGGCAGGCCGTCGTCGCGGTGGTAGCGGTAGACCGTGGAGCCGCTGCGCAGCTCGGCCTCCGTCGCGGTGACCGTCGCGTGGAAGCGCTCGTCCGACGGGTCGAGCAGCCCGACCATGCCGATCAGCAACGTCGCGGCGTCCAGGTCCGTGCCGTCGTAGGCCGTGGTGAACGACTGGACCTCCTCGTTCCAGCCCTTGGTCAGCACGTCCTTCGCGATCGTGTCGCGCAGGCCGGGCCAGAACGGCTCCACCGCGCGCCCGTACGCCTCCGCGAGCTTGACCGCCCGGTCGATCGTCAGCCAGCACATGACCTTCGAGTACACGTGGTGGCGCGGCCGGTGCCGTTCCTCCCAGATGCCGTGGTCGGGCTCGTGCCAGCGCCGCGCCACCGCCTCGGCCATCGCGCAGACCATGCGCCAGTCGTCGTCGGTGAGCTTGCCGCGTGCCTCCGACAGCGCCGCGACGAGGTCCACGACCGGGCCGAACACGTCCAGCTGCACCTGCTGGTTCGCGAGGTTGCCGACGCGCACCGGACGCGAGCCGGCGTACCCGGGCAGCGTGTCGATCACGGCCTCGGCGGGCAGCGTCGTGCCGGCGATCGTGTACAGCGGGTGCAGCAGCTCCGGGCCGGGCAGCGTGGCGAGCACGCCGTGCAGCCAGCGCAGGAAGCCCTCCGCCTCGCCGGTCGAGCCGACCGACACCAGCGCCCGCGCCGTCATCGCGCCGTCGCGCAGCCAGCAGTAGCGGTAGTCCCAGTTGCGGATGCCGCCGAGCTCCTCGGGCAACGACGTGGTCGCCGCGGCCATGATCGCGCCGGTCTCCTCGTGGCACAGGCCGCGCAGCGTCAGCGCGGACCGGGCCACCAGGTCCTTCTCCACGGCGGGCAGCGAGAGCCCGTCCAGCCAGTCCGTCCAGTACGCCGCCGAGCGCGCGGCCCGCTCCCGCTCGGGCAGCCGATGCGGGTCGAGGTCGTTCGTCCCGCACCGCAGCTCCAGCACCACCGGCGAGCCGGGCGCCGGCGTGATCACCGCGCGAGCCGTGTCGTGCATGCCGTCCGACGAGATCTCCCACGCGACGCCGGGGGCCCGCAGCGCGACCGGGTCCGAGGTGCCGAGCACCCGCAGGCCGTCGTCGGACGGGATCAGCCGCACCTGCACCTGCGCGAACTCCGGCCGTGGCGCGAACTCGACGACCGCGGCGGCGGTGCCGGAGATGACCCGGACGAGGTCGGTGCGGTGGCCGTAGGAGTAGTGGTCGAGGTAGTCCGTGACGAGCAGGCCCGACCAGCGGGTCTCGACGGTCATCGTGCCCGGCAGGTAGCGCTGGCCCAGCGGCAGGCCGCCGCGCTCCGGTGTGATCGAGAAGTGCCCGGCGGCCGAGCCGCCGAGCAGGTCGGCGAACACCGCGGCGGAGTCCGGCTCGGGGTGGCACAGCCACGTCAGCCGCGCGTCCGGGGTGAGCAACGCGATCGACCGCTCGCTCGCGAGCATCGTCAACCGCTCGATCGGCGGCGCCTGCTCGCCGTAGAGCCAGTTGCGGCGCTCCTCCAGCAGGAACGCGAGCACCATGCCGACCTCGTTCGGGTCGGCGATGTGGTAGTGCGCGAGCGTCTCCCCCTGGCCGACCTTGACGCCGAGGTCCGGGCCGGACAGCCGGGCGAACGCCTTCTCGTCGGTCACGTCGTCGCCCACGAACACCGCGGCCGTGGCGCCGACCTGGTGGCGCAGCACGTCCAGCGCGCGGCCCTTGTCGGTCTGCACGACCGCGAGCTCGATGACCTCCTTGCCCTCGGTCACCTGCACGCCGTCCCACGTGCACGGGCCGGACCGCACCGCCGCCTGGACGCGCTCGGCCACCTCCGGCTCGGCGCGGCGGGTGTGCACCGCGATGCTCGCGGGCTTGACCTCCAGGTACACGCCGGTCTCGGTGCCGGTCAGCTGCTCCAGCTCCGCCTCGAGCCGGCGATGCAGGTTGCGTGCGGAGTCGTCGAGCGCGTGCACGAAGCCGATGTCGAACTCCGATCCGTGGCTGCCGACGAGGTGCACCTCGGAGGGCAGCCGGGAGAGCGTGGCCAGGTCGCGCAGGGCCCGCCCGGAGATGACCGCGGTCGTCGTCTCGTGCAGGTCGGCGAGCGAGCGCAGCGCGCCGACCGACTCGTTCATCGGCCGTGCCTGCTCGGGGTTCTCCACGATCGGCGCGAGCGTTCCGTCGTAGTCGCAGGCGACCAGCAGGCGGGGCGTGCGGGCGATCTGGACGAGGGCTCGCCGCAGCTCCGCGGGAAGGGCCTCAGCGGTCATGGCGTGGACCTCGTGCTCGAGCGCAGGGTTCAACGGTCACGGACGTTCGACTCTCTTGCGAATGGGGTGTGTGCACTCGCTCTGCACTCAGGCTGGCACACGGCGGCAGAGCCGAACTGTATCGCCCGTCAACCGCCCGCGGGCGCGACCCGGCAAGATCAGGTCAGCGCCTCCTGCATGGCCGGCTGCAGGGCGTCGAGGAACGAGCGCGCCCAGCGGTCGACGTCGTGGGTGAGGACCTGGCGGCGCAGCGCACGCATCCGCCTGCGGCCCTCCGCGGGGTCGACGGTGAGCGCCGCGTGCATGGCGTTCTTGACCCCGTCGAGGTCGTGTGGGTTGACCAGGAACGCACTGGTCAGCTCGGCCGCGGCGCCGGCGAACTCGCTCAGCACGAGCGCACCGCCGAGGTCGTGGCGGCAGGCGACGTACTCCTTGCAGACGAGGTTCATGCCGTCGCGGACCGGAGTGACGAGCATGACGTCGGCCGCGGAGAAGAAGGCGGCGAGCTCCTTGCGGTCGATCGACTGGTGCAGGTAGTGCACGACGGGTCGGCCGACGCGGGCGAACTCGCCGTTGATGCGGCTGACCACCTGCTCGATCTCGCCGCGCATGCGCTGGTAGTGCTCGACCCGCTCCCGGCTCGGGGTGGCGAGCTGGATCATCACGACCTCGCCCGGGTCGACCCGGCCCTCGGCGAGCAGCTCCTGCAGCGCGTAGAGGCGCAGGTCGATGCCCTTGGTGTAGTCGAGCCGGTCGACGCCGAGAATGATCTTCTTCGGGTTGCCGAGGTCGGCCCGGATCTGCTTGGCGCGCTGGATGCACTCGCGGCTGCGGGCCATCGCGTCGAGGCTGCTCGCGTCGATCGAGATCGGGAACGCGCCGACCCGCACCGAGCGGTCGCCGACCTGGACGATGCCGGGCCGGGTGCGCACGCCGACCGCGCCGCGGCTGGGCTCGAGGCCGATCAGGCGGCGCGCGAGCCACAGGTAGTTCTGGGCGCCGCCGGGACGGTGGAAGCCGACGAGGTCCGCGCCGAGCAGCCCGCGGATGATCTCGGCGCGCCACGGGAGCTGCATGAACAGCTCGGTCGGCGGGAACGGGATGTGCAGGAAGAAGCCGATGCGCAGGTCGGGCCGCTGCTCGCGGAGCATGGCCGGGACGAGCTGCAGCTGGTAGTCCTGCACCCACACGATCGCGCCGTCGGCGGCGATCTGGGCACACGCGTCCGCGAATCTTCGGTTGACCTTGACGTAGCTGTCCCACCAGCCGCGGTCGAACACCGGGGTCTCGACGACGTCGTGGTAGAGCGGCCAGAGCGTGGCGTTGGAGAAGCCCTCGTAGTAGTCGCGCACCTCGTCGGAGGTCAGCGTGACCGGGTGCAGCCAGATGCCGTCGTCGGAGAACTCGTCGACCTCGACGCCGGGGATTCCCGGCCAGCCGACCCACGCGCCGCTGTGCGAACGCAGGAACGGCGCCAGCGCGCTGACCAGCCCGCCGGGGCTGTGCTTCCACCGCTCCGTGCCGTCCGGCATGCGTTCCAGGTCCACCGGCAGCCGGTTGGCGACGACGATGAAGTCGGCGCCACCGCCTTCCGGCAGTTCGGTCGTGTGTCCGCTCTCACTCACGCCGCGCATGCCTCCTCAAGCCTCTCGGACCTCGACATTAGTCAAGTCGTGACCGGTGTGGGTGACGAGAAGTCCGGTGTCACAACGGAAGAAGCGTCACAGTGCGTGCCCGTGCGGATGCACGCGTCACTCGAGACGGCGTCGCGTCGGGCGCAGGGGGCCGGCCATCCGGGGTCCGGCGAAGCGGCGTTCGAGACGGCCGAGCCCGACACGGGCGGGCTGGGCGAGGTACTCGCCGAGGACCACGCCCGCGGCGAGCGCGAGCGCCGAGGACACGGCGAGCATGAGCGTCGGGAGCCCGGCGATCGAGCGCTCCACGGCGAGCTCGTACAGCGCGCGGTAGGTGGCGAGACCGGGCAGCAGCGGCACCATCCCGGAGACGGCGACGACCAGCGGCGGGATCTTCAGCCGGCGGGAGATCAGGCCGCCGGAGAAGCCGATGACGGTGGCCGCGACCGCCGACGACGCGATCGGGCCGATCCCGCCCAGCAGCAGCGCGCTGTACCCGCCGGCGCCCGTCGCCCCGGCCACCGCGGCGACCAGCATCGCCCGCGGGGTGGCGTAGCTGGCCAGGGCGAAGCAGCCGGCCGCGGCGCCACCGGCCACGGTCTGCAGCGGCAGCCGCAGCGCGGAGAACGTGAGCTGGTCGGCGAGGCCCTGTGGCGGCAGGCCGAAGCGGACGGCGACGTTCAGCGCGAGCACGACGCCCGCGATCAGCCCCGCCGTCATGAGCGACACCTCGATCGTGCGGCCCGCGGCGGTGACGTTGTAGCCGGTGATCGCGTCCTGCACGGTCGAGACCACGGACAGGCCGGACAGCAGCACGGTGATCGCGGCGGCCACGACCAGCGTCGGCTTCTGCGCGCCCAGCATGCCGCTCGCGACCAGGCCGAGCGCGGCGCCGGTGGCGAGCGCGCCGCCGACGAGCTGCTGGAAGAAGAACGGGAGCGCGCGCCTGTTCAGCAGCCTGCCGATCCGGTCGACGATCGCGGTGATGAGTCCCGCGGACACGGCGACGGCGGCGTCCCCGCCGATCAGCAGGCAGATCGCGGCGGCCATCCCGGCGTAGGCGAGCGTGGCGAGCCAGCGCGGGTACGGGTGTGGCGCGGTGGTGATCTTGCTCAGCTCGATGTGCGCCTCGCGGACCGAGATCCGGCCGCGGGTGATCCGGGCGACGAGCCGCTCGACGAGCGCGAGCCGCGTGTAGTCGAGGCTGCGCGAGCGGACCACCCGCAGCGAGGTCACGGGCGGCCGGTCGACGCCGCGATGGCAGGTGACGGTGATCGAGGTGAAGATCACGTCGACCTCGCAGTGCGGCAGCCCGTAGGAGTTGGCCACCGCGATGATCGTGGCGGTCGCGTCGGAGGCACCGGCGCCGACCGACATCTGCACCTCGCCGATGCGGACCGCGAGATCGAGTACGAAGTGGACGGTCGACTCGTCCGGCAGGGCCGGCCCCTGCACGGCATGCGGACCGATCGAGTCGATCCTTCTGTCCCGGACGAACCGGGGTGGGTTGTGTGCTCGCGCGGACCGGGTCCGCTGCGCGAACCACACGGTGCGTCACCTCCATGTCGTGCGCCTGCTCGCGAAGGTATCCCAGGGCTCATCGGCGCGCCGCCGGACGGTGTTAGGAACGGCGCGCCGTGTCCTCGCCCACGTGACCTACGATGAGCACCGGCCACCCCGCGTGGTCAAGCCGCTGTAGCTCAATCGGTAGAGCACTCGCCTTGTAAGCGAACGGTTGCGGGTTCAAGTCCTGTCAGCGGCTCCGTCGTGGTGGAGGTCACGCCTTCAGGTGATCTCCCCGCCCGTGACAATCTCCTTCACCGGCCCGGGTACGCGCAGCGCAAGGCGCGTCCAGGCCCCGGGCGCGCCGGTCCGTCAGGCCAGGGAGGGCAGGCCCTCGGTCGAGCCGAGCCGGTGACCGGGGCGCAGGTTCCGCGCGAGCTCGCAGACGGCGACCAGCCGCATGCTGGCCCAGTCGGCGCTCAACCACCCGAACAGGTCGTCCGGGGCGTGCAACGGCAGGCCGATCTCGCGCATGTGGTCCAGCACGCCCTGGGCGTAGCCGGCGAGCAGCACCGTGCCGGCGACCGCGGCGCCGGACTCGACGCCGGTGGCCAGGACGTCGCGCACGGCGGCGGCATGCTGGTCGACCATCGCGCCCAGCCCCGGGATCGCGGCGGCGGCCACGAGGCCCGCCGTGCCGATCTGCTCGTGCACGCGATCCAGCACGCGGCGAGCCGACCGCTCGAGACGCCGTACCCCCACCTCATCACCCTTTCGTGGAGACAACCTGCCGTGTGTAACACGGCGTGCGGGCCGCGTCCGAGCAGGAGTGAGCCGCACCACACCGATCGGCGACCGGACCACCAGCGTTGGTCGAGCGGAGGTGCGAACATCCCCGCCATGGCGGAGACCGGCGAGCTCGCGAACCTGCGGGCACAGCGCAAGCGTCCGCCGCGTTCGCCTGGGAAAACCTCGTCCCGCTGCGCGAGCGGGAGACGGCGTCGGTGTGGCGGAGCAAGAACTTCAGAGGATGATGTCGATAGCCGGGCGGCGGGTCCGACTTCCTCCCGACGCGGGCCCCGCTGGGGGCCGGACGACGAAGGAGACAGCGATGAAGTTCCTGCTGATCATGCAGGTCAACCCGGCCGTTCTCGAAGCGCTCACCGAGGCGGAGCGCGACTCGATCATGGCGGGCCACGAGGACTTCATGAAGGCCATCCGGGACTCCGGCGAGTTCATCGCCACCCAGGCGCTCGCCGACCCTGCCAACTCGGTCACCGTGCGCGGCACCGGCGCGGTGCCAGCGGTGACCGACGGCCCGTTCCTCGAGGCCAAGGAGTTCATGGGCGGCTACTACATGGTCGACGTCGACTCCAAGGAGCGCGCGGTCGAGCTCGCCCAGCAGATCCCGGACGCGAAGTTCAGCGGCCTGGCGATCGAGGTCCGGCCGATCATGTTCGAAGCCGGGTTCGACATGTGATGTCCGAGCCCCGGACGGTCGAGGACCTGCTGCGCACGCTCGCGCCGCGGGTCCTCGGCGTCCTCGTCCGGCGGCACGGCCAGTTCGACGCGTGCGAGGACGCGGTGCAGGAGGCGCTGCTCGCCGCGGCCGTGCAGTGGCCGGCCGAGGGCGTGCCGGACGAGCCGGCGGGCTGGCTCGTCACGGTCGCCGGGCGGCGGCTCACCGACCAGTGGCGCAGCGAGTCGGCACGGCGTCGGCGCGAGACGGCGGTCGCGATGAGCCGGCCCTACCACGAGCTGATCACCCCGGCGCCGGCCGAGGAGCTGGAGCGGCACGGCGACGACACGCTCACGCTGCTGTTCCTGTGCTGCCACCCGGCGCTGTCCGCGCCGTCGCAGATCGCACTGACGCTGCGCGCGGTCGGCGGCCTGACCACCGAGCAGATCGCCCGCGCGTTCCTCGTGCCCGAAACGACGATGGCGCAGCGGATCAGCCGGGCGAAGCAGAAGATCAAGGAGGCCGGCGCCACCTTCTCCATGCCGGCCGGGCCGGAGCGCGCCGGCCGGATCGCCGTGGTGCTGCAGGTGCTGTACCTGATCTTCAACGAGGGTTACACCGCGACGTCCGGCCCGGACCTGCAGAACGTCGAGCTGACCGCCGAGGCGATCCGGCTGACCCGCGAGGTGCGCCGGCTGCTGGCCGAGGACGATACGGCGGCGGGCGAGACGGCCGGGTTGCTCGCGCTGATGTTGCTCACCGACTCCCGGCGCGCCACCCGGAGCACGCCCGACGGTGGGCTGGTGCCACTCGCCGAGCAGGACCGCAGCCGGTGGGACGCGGACCTGATCCGTGAGGGCACCGAGCTGATCGAGCACACGCTGGCCACGGCGGTGCCGGGCCCGTACCAGATCCAGGCGGCCATCGCGGCCGTGCACGCCGAGGCGGGGAGCACGAAGGAGACGGACTGGGACCAGGTCCTCGTGCTGTACGAGCTCCTCGACCGGATGTCACCGAACCCGATGGTGACCCTGAACCGCGCGATCGCCTCCGCGCAGGTCTACGGCCCGAAGGCCGGCCTAGACCTGCTCGACTCGCTCGCCGCCGACAAGCGCGTGGCGCGCCACCACCGGCTCGACGCGGTCCGCGCACACCTGCTCGAGCTGGCCGGCGACCTCGACGCGGCACGCGAGGCGTACGTCCGGGCCGCCCGGCGGACGGTCAGCCTGCCCGAGCAGCGGTACCTGGAGGCGAAGGCGGCCGCACTGCGTTAGGCGCCTGTTCGCCCCGTTCGCCGACCCCGTCTCCGGCGGACGGATACTCTCGCGGCGTACGGAGTAAGGGGGATGGGTCATGAGGCTGAAAGAGCGGATAGTCGGCCTGGTGACGCGCTGGTATCTGGCGCGTGCGCAGCGCAAGGGCTTCGACTTGTCGAAAATGGCGCTGCTACCGGATGCGGCCCTGATGCCGCTCAAGCGCGACGGCCTCGACCCGGTCCCCGACCTGGCCGAAGTCCGTAGCGCGGCACCGGTCAGCAAGATCAACATACCATTCGGCGTCAACGTGTGGCTGGTGACCGGCTACGAGGAGGCGAAGACCGTCCTCGGCAACGCGAAGGGTTACTCCAACGACTTCGCGAACCTGGTCGGCACGCACGGCGCGTCGGAGAGCCACAGTCCCGGCGGCCTCGGCTTCGCGGACCCGCCGGAGCACACGAGGCTGCGCAAGCTGCTGACGCCGGAGTTCACGATGCGCCGCCTGGCGCGCCTGACCCCGGGCATCAAGGCGATCATCGAGCAGCGCCTGGACGCGATGGCCGCCGTCGACGGTCCGGTGGACCTGGTCGAGGAGTTCGCGCTGCCGATCCCGTCGCTGGTGATCTGCGAGCTGCTCGGAGTGCCGTACGAGGATCGCGGCGACTTCCAGCGCCTGTCGATGGCGAGGTTCGATCTCTTCGGTGGCGCGACCGCGTCCCTGGGCGCGATCTCCGAGTCGCTGCAGTACTTGAAGGGCATCGTCGAGAAGCAACGCAAGGATCCCGGCGACGGCCTCCTGGGCATGCTCATCAAGGAACACGGCGACGACATCGACGATCTCGAGCTGGCCGGCCTGGCCGACGGTGTCCTGACGGGCGGCTTCGAAACGACGGCCAGCATGCTCGCGCTGGGCGCGCTGGTTCTGTTACAGGACCGGGACTCGTTCAAACTCATCCACGACGACGATGCCGCGGTGCACAACTTCGTCGAGGAGCTGCTGCGGTACCTGACCGTGGTGCAGGTCGCGTTCCCGAGGTTCGCCCGCGAGGACATGACGGTGGGCGGCGTGGAGATCACCAAGGGCGACGTGGTCGTGGTCTCCCTGTCCGGCGCCGACCGCGACCCGGTCCTGGGCCCAGACCTGGAGCGAGTCGACCCCACCCGCGAGCCGACTTCCCACCTGGCCTTCGGCTACGGCGTCCACCGCTGCATCGGTGCGGAGCTGGCAAGGATGGAGCTGCGGGCCGCGTACCCGGCTCTGGTCCGCCGCTTCCCGAACCTGCGCCTGGCCGACGAGGACCTCAACTTCCGCAAGGTCTCAATCGTCTACGGAGTAGAACGCCTCCCGGTGCTCGTGGATTAGAAGCACAACAGAAAGGTGAGACGAGCCGCCAAGAGTGGCCCTCCACCACGAAACCGAAACCACAACGAAAGCCAGGCGGGGCCACACCGCACCCCCGGGCCGCGGCGGACGAGTCACTCACTCACGGCGGCGTTGGCATACAAGGCCTGTAAAGCCGCCCCGAGGTTCGCGGTCACGACCGCGGAGATCCCCTCCGGAATCACCCCGGAATCGGGCGGCACCAAGGCCTTCGTGAACCCCAACCGGGCCGCCTCGGCCAACCGGGCCTTGACCCCGGCGACCCGCCGAACCTCTCCCGCGAGCCCGACCTCCCCCAACACCACGAGATCGGGCGGCAGCGGGATGTCCCGAGCCGCCGAGGCGACCGCCAACACCAGCGCGAGGTCCGCGGCGGGCTCGTGGATCCGCATGCCACCCACGGTCGCCGTGAACACGTCCTGCTCCGCGAGCCGGATGCCGCCCCGCCGCTCCAGCACGGCCAACGCCATCGCCACCCGGGCCGAGTCGAGCCCGCTCACCGCACGCCGCGGCGTGCCCAGCGACGACTTCGACACCAGCGCCTGCACCTCGCCCAGCAGCGGCCGCTTCCCTTCCACCGCAACGGTGACCGCCGTACCGGCAACACCCGTCTCGCGCCGGTTCAGGAACAAACCGGACGGGTCCGGCACGCCGAGGATGCCGTCGTCGACGAGCTCGAAGCAGCCGACCTCGTCGGCCGGGCCGAAGCGGTTCTTCACCCCGCGCACCAGCCGCAGCGTCGAGTGCCGGTCACCCTCGAAGTGCAGCACCACGTCGACCAGGTGCTCGAGCACCCGCGGGCCGGCGATCGCGCCGTCCTTCGTGACGTGCCCCACGAGCACCACCGGCAGGCCGCGCTCCTTCGCGAGCGCCACCAGCGCGGCCGTGACCGCCCGGACCTGCGTGACGCCGCCCGGCGTGCCGTCGACCTCCGCCGACCCGAGCGTCTGCACCGAGTCGACGACCAGTAAACCCGGCTTCACCGTGTCCACGTGTCCGATCACGGCCGAGATGTCGCTCTCCGCGGCGAGGAACATCGACCCGTGCACGTTGCCCGTCCGCTCGGCCCGCAACCGCACCTGGCCGGCCGACTCCTCGCCGGTGACGTACAAGGACGGCCCCGCGGCACCGTCCCGCGCCGCCCACCGGAACGCCACCTCGAGCAGCAGCGTGGACTTGCCCACCCCGGGCTCGCCCGCGAGCAGCACGACGGCGCCGGGCACCAGGCCGCCGCCAAGCACCCGGTCGAGCTCCGGCACACCCGTGCGCCGCGCCCGCGCCGCCTCGACGTCGACCTCCGCGATCGGGCGCGCGGGAGCGGACGGCGCGCCGGCGACGATCTTGGCTAACGCCGCGCGCGGGACGCCGATCTCCTCGAGCGTGCCCCAGGCCTGGCATTCCTGACACCGGCCGTACCACTTGGCGGACTCGTGCCCGCACTCGGCACAGCGGTACCCCGGCCCCTTCGATCGCGTGTTCTTCGCCACGGGACCAACCTACGGGCGCCCACCGACAAAACGCGGGCGCCGCACCACGGGGCTACTCCTCGCCGCCGCCGGAGTCCTGCCGCGCGTGCTCCGGCGTGTCGATCGGCACGTTCACCGTGACCTGGCCGGCCTTCTCGAACACGAAGGTCACCGGAATGTTCTTGCCCATCGCCAGGTCCGCGGTGAGGCCACGGAGCACGATGCTGATCGCCCCGACGGCGTCCGGCGCGGTCGCGCTGGCGGTCGGCTTCGGCGACGTCTCGGACGTGGGAGACGGCGACGGAGATGGGGACGGCGACGGAGATGGGGACGGCGACGGGGATGGGGACGGGGAAGGCGACGGGGACTCGGTCGGCTCGGCCGGGGTCGTCTCGGAGGACTCCGCCGGCACGACGACCTGGAGCGCCGAGCGGGCGGGCACCGTGGCCTCGCCGACGATGTCGACGTTCGCGGCCGCCGGGCTGCTCACCGACGTCAGCTTGTCGTCCGAGCCGCCGTTGTTGACGATCCCGAGCACCAGCGGCGCGTCATCGCCCGCGTCGTAGCTGCCCGACTCGGGGTAGGCGATCACCACGTCGCGCAGGGCGACCTCGCCGACGTTCGCCATGCTCCCGTTGACGGCCGGCTCCATCTGGTCCGTCTGGGTGACCTGGCCGGAGCTGCACGCGGTCACACCGAGAGCGATGAGGCCGACAGCAACCGCCGGCAGGATCGTGCGCAGCGGTCCGGTCGATCGACGGCTCACCATTGCGGTCCTTCCTCGGGCAGGCCAACTCACGCCGAAGAGTACTGGGGCGGACCGGCGCCTTCTTCGAGTGGTCTGCCTGACGGCGCAACCGACTTCTCGGCCTGGCGTCCACAATGGAGGAGCGATGCCCTCGATCGAATTCCTCTTCGGACCTGACCAGCACGACCCCGCGCGGTTTGTCAAGCCCCGACCGACCGGTCACGTGGCCACTGACCTGCGATTACGGATCGTGGGGCCGTTACACGCCCACCTCCGCACGTGTTAAGATGGGAACAGCGAAAGGGGCAGAGGACACATGGTTTTCAAGGTCGGAGAGACCGTCGTCTACCCGCACCACGGTGCCGCACTCATCGAAGCAATCGAGACCCGCGTGATCAAGGGCGAGGAGAAGAAGTACCTCGTCCTGAAGGTCGCGCAGGGTGACCTCACCGTACGAGTCCCCGCAGACAACGCCGAGATCGTCGGTGTCCGGGACGTCGTCGGCCAGGAGGGTCTCAACCGGGTCTTCGATGTTCTGCGTGCTCCTCACACCGAGGAGCCGACCAACTGGTCCCGGCGGTACAAGGCCAACCTCGAGAAGCTCGCCTCCGGCGATGTGAACAAGGTTGCGGAAGT
The DNA here is from genome assembly GCF_036555685.1 of Actinophytocola sp. GTDB lineage: Bacteria > Actinomycetota > Actinomycetes > Mycobacteriales > Pseudonocardiaceae > Actinophytocola. The sequence continues at coordinate 42,922 of NZ_DATBKY010000025.1, forward strand.
GGTGCGCGATCTCTGGCGGCGCGAGAAGGATCGCGGATTGTCCGCCGGCGAGAAGCGCATGCTCGCGAAGGCTAGGCAGATCCTCGTCAGCGAGTTGGCGCTGGCAGAGGGCACGGACGAGGGCAAGGCCGAGGTCATCCTCGACGAGGTCCTCGCCACGGCGTCGGTCTAGCCGACACTGAGCGACAACCGAATCCAAGCGGCTGCCGTCGCTCTCGTCCCGGCCGCGGGACGAGGCGAACGTCTCGGCAGTCGCGGCCCCAAGGCACTCGTGCCGGTGCATGGGGTTCCACTCGTCGTACACGCCGTACGCGGCCTGCTCAACGCGGGCTGCGTGCGGCGCGTCGTCGTTGCCGCCCCATTGTCCCATGTGGACACCATGGCCTCGGTGCTGGCCGGGGCGGGGGCGGCCGCTCTAGTCGTGCCCGGTGGCGCCGACCGTACCGAGTCGGTACGGCTCGCACTCGCAGCGGCGCTCGGCGAGTCGCCGGACATCTCGATCGTGCTCGTCCACGACGCGGCACGGGCGTTCACTCCCCCGGAGCTGATAAGCGCCGTGACCGACGCCGTGGCCGCCGGCGCACCCGCCGTGGTGCCGGTGCTGCCCGTTGCAGACACGGTGAAGCGCGTGGACGAGAAAGAGATCGTCACCGAGACCGTCGATCGGGCGGACCTGCGGGCGGTGCAGACCCCGCAGGGCTTCGCGCTCGACGTGCTGCGCCGCGCGTACGCGGCGGCGGACAGCCACACCGACGACGCCGGGCTCGTCGAACGCATCGGCGTACCCGTGTCGACCGTGCCCGGGCACCCGGCGGCGATGAAGATCACCACGCCGTTCGACCTCGCCGTGGCGGAGGCGGTGTTCGCCCGGTGAGAGTCGGCATCGGCACCGACGTGCACCCGCGCGAGGCCGGCCGCGAGTGCTGGATCGCCGGGCTGCGCTGGGATGGCGTCGACGGCTGCGCCGGGCACTCCGACGGCGACGTGGCCGCGCACGCGTTGTGCGACGCGCTGCTGTCCGCGGCCGGGCTGGGCGATCTCGGCGCGGTGTTCGGCACCGGCGACCCGCGCTGGTCGGGCGCGCACGGCAGCGAGCTGCTCGCCGAGGTCCGTGCCCGGTTCGAGGCGGCCGGCTACCGGCTCGGCAACGCCGCCGTCCAGGTGATCGGCAACGCGCCCAAGATCAGCAAGCGACGCGCGGAGGCGGAGCGGGTTCTCTCCGAGGCGGCCGGCGGTCCGGTCGCCGTGTCCGGCACGACGACCGACGGGCTCGGCCTGACCGGCCGCGGCGAGGGCGTCGCGGCGGTCGCGACCGCGTGCCTGATCCCCCGCGACTAGTCTTTCCCCACCCGAACCAGGAGAGAAACCGTGAGTCTGCACCTGTTCGACACCGCGAGCCGGAGCGTGCGGGAGTTCCATCCCGTGCGGAACGGGACGGCGTCGATCTACGTGTGTGGGCCCACGCCACAAGGCCCACCGCACATCGGCCACGTCCGCGGTGCGCTGAACTACGACGTGCTGCGCCGCTGGCTCACGCATCAGGGCCTCGCCGTCACGCTCGTGCGCAACGTCACCGACATCGACGACAAGATCCTGGCCAAGGCCGGGCAGCACGACACGCCGTGGTGGGCGTGGTCGGCGCGCTTCGAGCGCGAGTTCGACGACGCGTACACGACGCTCGGCATGCTGCCCGCGTCGATCGCGCCGCGCGCCACCGGTCACGTCACGCAGATGATCGACCTGATGCGGACGCTCATCGATCGCGGGCACGCGTACGCCGCGGCCGGTGACGTCTACTTCGACGTGCGGTCGTACCCGGAGTACGGCGCGCTGTCCGGGCAGCGGCTCGACGAGGTCCAGCAGGGCGAGTCGGCCGCCGAGGGCAAGCGCGACCCGCGGGACTTCACGCTGTGGAAGGGCGCGCGCCCGGGCGAGCCGGCGTGGCCGACGCCGTGGGGCCCGGGCCGGCCGGGCTGGCACCTGGAGTGCTCGGCGATGGCGCTGACGTACCTGGGTAGCGAGTTCGACGTCCACGGCGGCGGGCTCGACCTGGTGTTCCCGCACCACGAGAACGAGCTCGCCCAGTCCCGCGCGGCCGGGCACGGGTTCACCCGGTTCTGGATGCACAACGGCATCGTCGGCATGGCCGGCGAGAAGATGTCGAAGTCGCTCGGCAACGTCGTGTCGATCCCCGAGATGGTGCGCAAGGTGCGGCCGCAGGAGCTGAGGTACTACCTGGTGGCGCCGCACTACCGATCGGAGATCCAGTACTCGCCCGACGCGCTCGCCGAGTCGGTGCGCGCGTACCAGCGGATCGAGTCGTTCGTGCAGCGGGTCGCGGGCCGGACCGGATCGGTCGAGCCGGGCGAGGTCGGGCCGGAGTTCACCGCCGCGCTCGACGACGACCTCGGCACGCCGGCGGCGCTCGCGACCGTGCACACGACCGTGCGGGCGGGCTTCACCGCGCTGGACTCCGGCGACGAGGCGGCCGCCCGGTCGGCGGCGTCGGCCGTGCGCGCGCAGATGAGCGTGCTGGGGCTGGACCCGGTCACGTGGTCCGGCTCGTCGTCCACAGTGGACAATTCGATGTCGGCCGCGCTCGACGTGCTGGTGGGCGAGCTGCTCGAGCAGCGCCAGCAGGCACGCGCGACACGCGACTTCGCCGCCGCGGACACCATCCGGGATCGCTTGCTGGCGGCGGGGATCACCGTCGAGGACACGCCCGACGGACCACAGTGGACATTTAAGGACAGCTGACGTGGCGGGGAACTCGAAGCGCCGGGGCGCGATCCGCAAGACCGGCACGAAGAAGGGCGCGGTCGTCGGGTCCGGCGGCCAGCGCCGCAAGGGCCTGGAAGGCAAGGGGCCGACCCCGAAGGCGTCGAAGCGGCCGGGCCACCCCGCGCAGCGCCGGGCGAACGCGCAGACGAAGGCCGCGCAGCGCCGGTCGAAGGACAAGCCGGCGGCCGAGCTGGTGGCCGGCCGCAACCCGGTCGTGGAGTGCCTGCGCGCGGACGTGCCGGCGACGGCGCTCTACGTGCAGCTCGGCGTCGACGCGGACGAGCGCGTCACCGAAGCGGTGCGGCTCGCGGCGGACCGCGGGATCTCCGTGCTCGAGGTGTCGAAGCCGGAGCTGGACCGGCTGACCGGCGGTGCGCTGCACCAGGGCCTGTCGCTGCAGATGCCGCCGTTCGAGTACGCGCACCCGGACGAGCTCGTCGAGGTGGCCGCCGAGTCGGACGAGCCCCCGCTGATCGTGGCGCTGGACGGGGTGACCGACCCGCGGAACCTGGGCGCGGTGATCCGCTCGGCGGCGGCGTTCGGCGCGAACGGCGTGCTGCTGCCGGCACGGCGGAGCGCCGGCGTGACCGCGGTGGCGTGGCGGACCTCGGCCGGCACGGCGGCGAAGCTGCCGGTGGCGGTGGCGACGAACCTCACGCGGACGCTGCGGTCGTACGCGGAGGCCGGGATGATGATCGTCGGCCTGGACGCGGACGGCACGATCACCGTGGACGAGCTGAAGCTGGCGACGTCTCCGCTGGTCGTGGTGGTCGGCTCGGAGGGGCGGGGGCTGTCCCGGCTCGTGCGCGAGGCGTGCGACGAGACGGTGTCGATCCCGATGGCGGCCGGGGTCGAGTCGCTGAACGCGTCGGTGGCCGCCGGCGTCGTACTGGCGGAGGTCGCGAGGCGGCGCCGGACCGCCGGCCGCACGTAGGCGCGGCCGATGTCGTTCGCCAGCCCGCTGTTCCTGTGGATCTTCACGCCCATCGTGCTGGGGCTGGTCCTGTTGTGCCCGCGGAGCTGGCGCAACGGCATCATCGCGCTCACGAGCCTGGTCTTCTACACGGTCGGCGCCGGCCCGACCGTGCTGCTGCTGCTCGTCGCGATGCTCGTGAACTTCCTCGCGGGACAGTTCCTGGAGCCGGACGAGTGGGCCCTCGCGCGGCGGCGCAAGCGCGGCATCCTGATCGGCGTCATCTGCTTCGACGTGGCGGCGCTCGTCGTCTGGAAGTACGCGGGGTTCCTGACCGAGCAGCTGGACGGCTTCGCCCGGCTCTTCGGCGGCGATTTCCCGGTGGTGCACCTGCTGCTTCCGATCGGCATCTCCTTCTACACGTTCCACAACATCTCCTACGTCGTGGACGTCTATCGAGGTGAGCGCCCGGCGCTTCGCCAGCCGGTGGCGTACGCGACGTACATCTCGATGTTCCCGCAGCTGATCGCCGGCCCGATCGTGCGGTACCGGGAGATCGCGGACCAGCTGCCACAGGAGCGGACGCACCGCCTGGACGACATCGCGGCGGGCTTCCCGCGGTTCGCGCTCGGGCTGTGCAAGAAGGTCATCATCGCGGACTCGCTCAGCCCGCTGGTCGACGCGTGCTTCGCGACCCCGAACGACGAGATGACGTTCACGATGGCGTGGCTGGGCGCGCTGACGTACACACTGCAGCTGTACTTCGACTTCTCGGGCTACTCGGACATGGCGATCGGCCTGGGCCGCATGCTGGGCTTCCGGCTGCCGGAGAACTTCGCCCGCCCGTACTCGTCGGTGACGATCACGGAGTTCTGGCGGCGCTGGCACATGTCGCTGTCGCGCTGGTTCCGCGACTACGTGTACATCCCACTGGGCGGCAACCGCCACGGCACGGCCAGGACGTATCGGAACCTGTGGATCGTCTTCGCCCTGACGGGCTTCTGGCACGGCGCGGACTGGACTTTCCTGGTGTGGGGCCTGTATCACGGGGCCCTGCTGATCATCGAGCGCGGCTTCGCCATCGAGGGCCGGCCGTCGTCCCCCGTCGGCGCCGTCGCTCGCCGGATCCTGACGTTCGTGCTGGTGGTGTTCGGCTGGGTCTTCTTCCGCTCGTCGGACATGGCCCAGGCCCTGACGATGATCGGCCACATGCTGCTGCCCTCGTTCGACGGCCTGACGGACGTGGTCGCGGAGGCGTTCACGAACCAACGGCTGGCAATCCTGCTGTGCGCCTTCGCGGTCGTCTTCCTCCCGGCCCATCCGGTCACGGGCCCCTTGCTGGAGTCGTCCCGCTCCCGAACGGCGGCGGTCCTCCGTGTAGGCGTGATGACGGTGGGCCTGTTCTACGCGGCGGTGCTCACCGCGGCCGGCACATTCAGCCCGTTCCTGTACTACCAGTTCTGATTGCCGGGCTGTCTCGTCCGCGGAGCCGCGACCCGATCATGCCGCTGACCTGCGTGAACACTGCTCGACGTTCTCGTCGACTCTCGCCGCTCCCCAACCTCTGACGGCCTGGAGACGGCCTGATCTTGGTCCGGCTAGGCCATGAATCCGGCGAGCGACAGGAGCACGGTGCCAGCGCCGACGAGTCCCAGGCCGAACAGCTGCAAACGGATGGAGCCCAGGACCATGAACTTGGCTTTGGCGTCGATCTCGGCCGCCATCTGAGCCGCGTTCGAAGACGTCTTGTCGATCTCCTCGCGCAACGCCATTACCTCGCGAGCCTGGTGGCTCCTGTCGTCAGCGGCCTCACGCTCAATGTTCTCGACCCGCCGGATCAGTAGCTCGACCTTGCGGTCCAGGTCGGCATCCGAGGGAATCGCAGGACCGGTGACCGTCATGCGTCCGGAGGCTGACGCCGCAGCAGCCACGGCCGCGCCCACTCCCACAACAACGCCCGGTGACCTGCCGAAGATCCGACGAACGCGGAACCGGGCGCGGGCCAGCCAAGAAGCGATCCGCGGATACAGCGGACCGTCACCATGCTCCTGCCAGGTGCCCTGGTAAGCGACGACGGCACAGGCAATGCCGACCAGAGACAAGACCGTCCCTGCCGCCGTGAGCAACGTCTGAACCATGCTCGCTACGTCGCCACACAGGCCATCGACGTTCCGCTCCACACTCCTCCGGCTCCCTCGTACAGGCCGTCACGTAGCCCTGGGTCGCCGGTGTCAAGGATGGCGAAGCCATCGCGCAGCGACGCGTACGCGTCCTTGATGCCGGTGATCCAGGGTTAGACGATCGCGGCCGAGGGAGCTGCCCACCTGGTTGAGGGAGCTGCCCACCTGGTTGAGGTCATCCGTGCCGCCGGTGGCGGCGCTCCCGCCGCGGGCCGTGAGCTGCGCCGCGCAGGCCGGGCGGCGTGAGCGGAGCGGAAGCCCCGCCCGTGCCGC
>NZ_DATBKY010000026.1:0-13710 GCF_036555685.1 Actinophytocola sp.
CGGCCCCCCACGCCTCTCACTCATCATGCCGCCGGCCGGCCGGCCGCGCAGGAAGGGGCTTGTCGGTGCGCATCCCGGGTCTCGACGTTCCGCGGGAAAGCCGCCTGCTCGTGTTCATCGGCCTGGTCGACGCCATCGGCACCGGGTTGTACATCGCGGGCTTCGCGGTGTTCTTCACCCGAAGCGCCGGGATGAGCACCGTCGAGGTCGGCGTCGGCTTCACCGTCGCGAACGCGTGCGGGCTCGTCGCGATGACCCCGATCGGCATGCTCGCGGATCGCATCGGCCCGCGAGCGGCGGCCATCCTGCTGCACTACTGGCGCGGCGTCGGGTTCATCGCCTTCGCCCTCGTCCACGACTTCGTCACGTTCCTGGTGGTGTCCTGTTTCGTCGGCATCCCGACCAGAGCCATCGACCCCGTCAGCCAGATGTACGTCGACCGGCACATCGGCAAGGACCTGCGGGTGCGGGTGCTGGCCGTGCTGCGAGTCGTCTACAACCTCGGCTTCAGCATCGGCGGGCTGCTCACCACCCTGATCCTCCTCATCGACACCCGCCCGGCGTTCCTGATGATCGTGCTCGGCAACGGAGCCACGTTCCTGCTCGCCGGCTTCCTCCTCGGGCGAGTTCCGTTGCTGGCCGACCACCCGCCGGACCGTAGGACCGCCCGCGGCTGGCCGCGGTCGCTGCGCCAGGGCCGGTACCTGATCGTCACGGCGCTCAATGCCGTGCTGGTACTGAACGTCACGGTGCTGACCATGGGCATCCCGCTCTGGGTCACGTCGCGGACCGAGGCGCCGGTGGCGGTCGTCGGGCCGCTGGTGGTGCTGAACACCGTGCTCGTGGTGCTGCTGCAGGTCCGGCTCAGCAAGGGCACCGAGACCCGTGAGGGCGGGGTCCGGGCGTTGCGCCGGGCGGCCCTGGCGTTCGCCGGCTGCATGGCCCTGCTCGCCTTGTCGGGGCTGTTGAACGCGGTCGGCGCGGTGCTCGCCGTGGTCGTCGCGACCGTGCTGCTGACCTTCGGCGAGCTGTGGCAGTTCGGCGGCCGGCTGTCGGTGTCCTACGCGCTGGCCCCCCGCGACCGGCAGGGCGAGTACCTCTCGGTGTTCTGGCTCGGGTCCGCCGCCGCGCTGATGGTCGGACCGCTGCTGATCACCGCCGGCGTCGTCGAACGGGGACCACTCGGCTGGCTCGCGCTCGCCGCCGTCTTCCTCGCGGCCGGCCTGCTCATCCGGCCCGCCGTCGACGCGGCCGCGAGACAGCTGGGCACCGGCGACCCGGACAGCACACCGGATGGCTCCCCGGCCGGCCGGACCGAGCCCGCGACCCGCAACTGACACGAGGTGGCCAACGATGCCAAGTTCCGAGGTGCCGCGCGGCGAGGTCGTGGACCGCGTGCTCGTCGCGTTCGAGGGGGAAGGGGCCGGCGAGGCCGAGCTGACGTTCGGGCAGCGCGGGCTCTGGCAGTCGATCGTGCAGGCGGGCACGGCGACCGTCACGCACATCGCACCGGCCGGCCCCGGCGCGAATGTCGACACCGTCGCCGACACGCTCGCCTTCATGGTCGGCAGGCACCAGGCGCTGCGCACGCGGCTGGTGTTGCGGGAGTCCGGGCCGCCGCTGCAGCGGGTGTCGGAGGCGGGGAAGATTCCGCTCCTCGTCGTGGCCGCCGGGACCGACGAGCCCGCCGAGGTCGCCGAGGCGCTCGCCGAACACTGGAAGGTCGTCCCGTTCGCCTACGAGACCGAGTGGCCGGTGCGGATCGCCGCGATCGTGGCCGGCTCCGGCGACCAGACCGGCGACCGCACGGTCACCCACGTCGTCGCCGTCTACCTGCACACCTCGATCGACGGGTTCGGGCTGGCCGCGCTGCTCGCCGACATCGACGCGCGCGACCCGCGCACGGGTGCGCCCGCGGGCGCGGTCACGGCGCTCCCACCGCTCGCGCAGGCGGCGTTCGAGGCGTCACCGGTCGGGCGGCGGCAGAACGAGCAGTCGTTGCGGTACCAGGAAAGCGTGCTGCGCAGCGCGCCCGCACGCCCGCTCGGCGAGCCGCGGTACCCGGGGGAGCGTCGCTTCTCGATGCTGCGCTACCGGTCGCCCGCGATGCGCATGGCCATCCACGCGGTCGCCGCCCGGGACCGCCTCCACGAGTCGCCGACGCTGCTGGCGTCGTTCCTGGTCGGCGTCGGCCGGGTCGCCGGCGTCAACCCGCTGCTCACGATGATGATGGTGAGCAACCGGTTCCGGCCCGGCTACGCCGACTCGGTCAGCGCGCTGATCAAGATCGTGCCGTTCGTGCTCGACGTCGCGGACCTCACCATGGGCGAGGTGGTCGCCCGGGCATCGGGCCGGGCGCTCAACGCGTACCGGAATGCCTACTACGACGCGTACGAACAGGACGAGGTGGTCAGCCGGGTCGAACGCGACCGCGGCGAGGAGTTCGACCTGTCCTGTTACTTCAACGACCGCAGGCGGCGGCCTCGGGTGCAGGCCGGGCTGGCCGCGCCGCCGGCGGCGCAGATCCGCGCCGCGCTCGCGGGCAGCGAGCTTTCCTGGAAGCAGGACGCGCACGTCTCGGGAGCCAAGCTCCACCTCTGCGTCGAGGACCCGCCGGGTGCCGTCGAGCTGGTGCTGTCCGGGGACGAGCGGTACTTCTCCCGCGCGGACCTGGCAACGCTCGCGCAGGCGATCGAGGAGGCGGCGGTGCAGGCCGCGGTGGACCCGGAGCTCCCGACCGGCATCACCCACCCGGTCGCGGCGCCGCCGCGTTGACCCGGCGCCGGTCAGGTCATGATGCGGCCGCCGTTGACGTCGAGCGTCGCGCCGGTGATCCAGGACGCGTTGTCGCTCAGGAGGAACAGCACCGCGTTCGCGACGTCGTCGGGCGTGCCGATGCGGCCGAGCGGGTGCATGGCGGCGACCCGCTCGCGGGCGTCGGCCGGCATCAGCCGGTCGAGGCGTTCGGTGTGGATCGTGCCCGGGGCGATGGCGTTGATCCGCACGCCGTGTTCGGCGACCTGCAGTGCGGCCTGGCGGGTGAGCATCAGCAGGCCGGCGTTGGCGGCGCCGTAGGCGGGCGACGCGGGCGAGGTCTGCCGCCCGGCGGTCGACGACATCAGTACCGCGGCCCCGCGGCGCCGGGCGATCATGTCGGGCAGGAAGGCGCGCAGCGTGAAGAACGCCGAGGTCAGGTTGGCGTCGATGCTGGCGTGCCACTGCTCGTCGGTCATCGACACCAGCTGGACGGGCTCGCCCAGCCCACCGGCCGTGGCGACGAGAAGGTCCACCGGGCCGGCCAGCTCGCCGACGCGCCGGTGCAGCTCGCTCACCTGAGCTGAGTCGGTGAGATCGGCGGGTAACGCATGTGCGATGGCCCCCGACCCGCGAAGCTCGGCCAGCACGCGGTCGAGGGCGCCGACATCCCGCCCGGTGACTACCACGGTGGCCCCCGCGTCGGCCAGATGCCTCGCGATGACCGCCCCGATCCCTCGCGACCCGCCCGTGACCAGCGCCGTCGCGCCACGCACGCCGGCCGTGTTCCGCGCCGTGTTCTCCGTCGTGTTCTCCGTCGTGTTCTCCGTTGTCAAGGCACGCTCCCCCTCGGACGGCACTCACTTTCCTGGCTGAACTATTACTCAGCTCGAATGGCCATGCGCGCGAGGGTGGTGGTGCCGCCCCTTGTCGCCGGACGGGCCGCAGGTGAGGATGAACAGCTGCGCCACGGTGACCGTTAACCGGCCGAAAACCCGTGCGAAGGGGATATGTCATGAGGGCAGCGGACACGCCGTCCGATGCGGATGTGGCGCTGGTGCTCGGCGCGTACGAGTTCTGGGCACGCGGCGACATCGACGCCGCGGTGCGGCCGCTACATCCGGAGGTGGAATGGGTGGAGCCCGACGAGTTTCCCTGCGGGGGAGTGCGGCACGGCCCGGCCGCCGTGGCGGAGTACCTGCGGGACTCCCGCGCGGGCTGGCGGGAGCTGCACTCGGAGCGGCACGCCTCCGTGCGCGGCGGGAACGTCGTCGTGGTCCATCGTGTACACGGCACGCTGGCCGACGGGACGGAGCACAGCGGCACGGTCGCCGACGTGTACACCGTGCGCGACGGGCGGGTGGTGCGGATGCGGGCCTATGCGGATCCCGACGAGCCGTTTCGGGACGGCGGCTAGGAGTCGGAGATCAGCCGCCGGTACTGGCCAGGGGTGAACCCGAGCGAGCGTTTGAAGTGCCGGTGCAGGTGGCTCTGGTCGGTGAAGCCGGTTCGCGCGGCGGCTTCGGCGGCCGTGTGACCGGCCTCCAGCAGCGTGCGGGCACGCCGTACGCGGTGGGCGATCTGCAGCGCGTGCGGCGGCAGACCGGTGCGCTCCCGGAAGAGCTTGATCAGCTGGAACTTGTCCGTCCCCGCGACAGCGGCCAGCTCCGCCAGGCTGATGGCCGCCTCGGCGTGCTCGACCAGATACTCGCGCGCGAGCCGGAACTCCGCATCGCCTCCGGAGGCCCTCGCCGTTCGCGTTGTGGCGTACCGGTCGACGACGGCCTGGAGCCAGGTGGCGAGCGCACTGTCGCGTTCCAGCCTGGTGGTCGCGCCCGCCACGAGCTTGTGTACTCGCACGAAGGCCTCCGCCAGCGCGGGATCGGACAGCACCGGTGCGGGAAAGGCGACGTTGTCCAGGAGCTCCTCGTCGGCCTCGACGATCATCAACCGCGCGGACCAGGGTTCGGCCGCCTCACCGGAATGGGCGTCGGACGGGTCCCACGCGACGAGCTGCCCGGACCGCACGACGTACCGCCGCCGGCCGCGGGCGGCGCGCATCGAACCGCCCGCGACGATGCCGAAGACGTACTCGCCGCGTGGCTCGATGGCGTACCCGGTGGTGCGTCCGGCCAGCATCAGCACCCGCTCCGCCGGACGCCACATCCGCACGTTCGCGGTCACGACCAAGAACGTACAAGACAGGCTGCTTACGGTCAGGGCATGTCGATCACCGCACACATCGTGGTCCGGGGTGCCGAGGCCGCCGTCGCGTTCTACCGCGAGGCGTACGGCGCCACCGAGGTCAGCCGGATCCCCACCCCCGACGGCCGGCTGATGTCCGTCGAACTGCGCGTCGGGTCGTCCTCGCTGCACCTCGCCGACGAGTTCCCGGAGATGGGCGTCCTCGCACCGCCTTCCATCGGCGGCACCGCCGTGGTCCTGCAGCTCGACGTCGACGACGCCGAGGCTGTGTTCGCACAGGCGGTCGCGGCCGGCGCACAGGTGCGCTCCCCGCTGGCGGACACGTTCTGGGGCGCCCGGCACGGGCAGCTCACCGACCCGTTCGGTCACCGCTGGAACGTCAGCCAGCACCTGCGGGACGTGCCGCACGACGAGATCGTGGCGGCCGCGGCGCAGGCGTTCTCGTGAACCAGGGCTGATCCGGACGGACGGTCTCAGACGAACGCGCTCATTCCGGTGATCGCGCGGCCGACGATCAGGGTGTTGATCTCCCGGGTGCCTTCGTAGGAGTAGAGGGCCTCCGCGTCGGCGACGAACCGGCCGATGTCGTAGTCGAGGACGATTCCGTTGCCGGCCAGCAGTTCCCGAGCCCAGCCGACGACCTCGCGCATGCGAGTCGTGCAGATCGCCTTGGCCAGGGCCGAATGCTCGTCGCGGTAGGTGCCGTCGTCCTGCAGCTGCGCGAGGCGCACGACCATGCCGAACGAGCCGGTCACGTTGCCGAGCATGCGTACCAGCAGGTCCTGCACCAGCTGGAATCCGCCGATCGGGCGGCCGAACTGCTCGCGCTTCTTCGCGTAGTCCAGCGCGATCTCGTAGGCGGCGAGCATCACCCCGACGGACTGCCAGGCGACGCCGCTGCGGGTCCGGCGCAGCACGATCGCGGTGTCGCGGAAGGAGTTCGCGTTCGGCAAGCGGTTCGACTCCGGTACCGGGCAGTCGGTGAGGAGGATGTCCGCGTTCTGCACGGTGCGCAGCGCCATCTTGTTCTCGATCTTGGTCGCGGTCAGGCCCGGCACGTCCTTCTCGACGACGAAACCCTTGACCTGGTCGTCCTGCTCGTCGCGGGCCCACACCACGATCAGGTCGGCGAAGGTGCCGTTGCCGATCCACCGCTTCGCGCCGTTGAGCACCCACGAGTCGCCGTCGCGCCGGGCGGTCGTGCGCATGCCCCCGGCGACGTCCGAGCCGCCTTCCGGCTCGGTCAACGCGAACGCGCCGATCTTCTCCAGGCGGCCCATCGCCGGCAGCCAGCGATCCCGTTGTTCCGGCGAGCCGCAGGCCACGATGCTGCCCATGGCGAGGCCCGTGTGCACGCCGAAAAACGTGGCCATCGACGGATCGGTATGGGCCATCTCAAGGGCGAGGAAGCCGCTGAGCAGGCTGGTCGGCTTCGGGTCGGAGTCCTCCGGGTAGGCCCGCCCGGCGATGCCGAGCTCGGCGTACCCCTTGATCAGCTCGGCGGGGAACTCGGCCCGGGCCCAGCAGTCGTTGGCGACCGGCGCCACCTCGGTGCGCAGGAACTCCCGCACGCGGAGCAGGGTCGCGCGTTCGGTGCCGGAGAGCAGCTCCTCGAAACGGTAGAAGTCACCGGTCAGCAGCTCGGTCATGCCGGTTCAGCCTCCTCGATCCGCCGTCGCCGGCGGTCGGGATCGGCTACCCCGGAGAGGCGGCGTCAATGCCTCGCACCCCACAGAGCACGGCTTCGTGACCGAGGTGTTCGAGTCGGCTCAGTGGAACGTCATCGTCGTGACCGCGCCGGCGGGCAGTTCGTAGGAGAAGGTCCGCTTGCCCAGCCGGACGTTGAACGTCGCCGTGCCGGTTCCCCAGTCGTCGTTGACCGCGATCAGCACGATCGATCCGTCGGGGTTGCGGAAGGCGACGTCGTGGATGTTGCCCGCGACCGTCGAGCCGACTCGCACGGCCCCGGGGCGCAGGAACTTCGTCGCGTGGCCGAGGACGTAGTAGTCGGCGGTGGGCGTCGCCTCGCCCGTCCCCGGGTCGACGGTCACGACGCCCACGCACGTGTCGCAGCCACCGTTGTGCGGGCCACCGGCCGGGTCCAGCGCCAGGTTCCAGGTGATGACGGTCTTCGCCCAGTTGCGCACCGCGCCGACGGTGAGGTAGCGGGTGTGCCAGTGCAGCGTGTCGGGGAACGTCGTCGCCGGGTCCTGCGACTGCGTGCCGGAGCACTCGGTGAAGTAGATGTCCTCGTGCGGGTACGCGTCGTGCAGCTCCGACTGGCGCTCGGGGTCGCCGCTGTAGCAGTGGTAGGCGATGCCGTCGAGGTAGCGGCGCGCGGTCGGGTTCTCGAGTAACGACCGGGCGTACTCCGGGTTCGCCGGGTCTTCCGGCGGGCCGACGTCGTTGGGGTGCAGTGACCAGTTGTGGTCGTAGCCGAGGAGCTTGGTCGGCAGACCGGCCCGGCTCAGCTTGTGGCCGACGATCCCGACCAGCCGCGCCTCTTCCGGATCGCGCAGGTCCATGCCGGGATAGCCGCTCGGGTTGCGGTTCTGCGGCTCGTTCTGCAGCGTCAGCGCGTCGATCGGCACGCCCGCCTTGCGGTACTCCCGGACGAACCGGACGAGGTAGTCGCCGAACGCTTCGTAGACCTTCGGATCGTCGATGAGCCGGCCGCCGACCAGTGACTGGTTCGTCTTCATCCAGGCGGGCGGGCTCCACGGCGTGCCCATCACCTTCAGGTCGGGGTTCAGCGCCCGCGCCTGGCGCAGCAGCGGAAGGATCTCGGCGCGGTCGTGGTCGATCGAGAAGTGCGCCAGCCGGTAGTCGGTCTCGCCGGCCGGCACGTCGTCGTAGGTGTAGTGGTCGCCGGCCACGAAGTCGGACGCGCCGATCGGCTGCCGGAGGTAGCTCAGCCCGAGTCCTCGGCGCGGGTCGAACAGGTCGCGCATGATGGCGTCGCGGTGCCGCGAGGTGGCGATCAGGTGGGCGGTGGAGTCGGTGATCGACGCGCCGAAGCCCGCCATCCGCTGGTACCGCCGCGCAGGGTCGACCTCGATCGTCGGCGCCCCGTCGACCGGGGCGCCGATCGCGTCCGGCGGTTGTTCGGTGAGCAGGTTCGCCTTGTCCCCGGTGGTCAGCCAGACGTGGACGCCGGAGGCGGGCGAGGTGGCCGACGCCGGCACGGCCGGCAGCAGCGCGGCGGCGAGGATCATGCCGATCACGAGACCGGTTCGCGGTTGTGTCGCCACGCGCCTGCTCACAGAGTCCTCCTCGGTCGGGTCCGTAGCGATGTTTGCCGGGCCGCGACCGCCCGTCAACCGTCCGGCCGGCCCGAGGCACACGACCCGCTCGCCCTGCGCGGATCCGGCCGCCCGGTGCATCCTGGGCTGGTACGGCAGGAGGCGATCCCGTTGTGAGCACCGCTGCGTTCGTGCTGCCGCTCGCCCTGCTCGCGGCGTTCCTGTTCGCGCTCGCGGCGTTCTTTCAGCAGCGCGCCGCCAGGACGGTCGGGCGCCGCGGGCGGTCGATCGTCGGGGGCGCCGCCGGGCTGATGGCCCGCCTCGTACGGGACCGGACATGGCTGACCGGGTGGCTGGTCAACCTCGCCGGGTTCGCGTCGCAGGCGGCGGCGCTGCGGCTCGGTTCGGTCGCCGCGGTCCAGCCGGTGCTCGTCACCCAGCTCCTGTTCGCCCTGCCGATGACCTCCCTCGAACGCCACCGGTGGCCGCGGCCGCGCGACTGGGCGTCCGCCGCCGCCATCTGCGGCGGGCTCGCGGTGCTGCTGCTCGTGGACGGTGCGGCCCCGCTGTCCGGGCAGGCGAACCGCGGCCGGGTCCTGCTCGCGGCACTGTCGGCGGTGGGCGGGGTCGTGGTGCTGGTGCTGGTCGCCACCCGGGTGCGCCGGCAGGTGGCGAGCGTTCTCGTCGCGGCCGCGGCCGGCCTGTGCTTCTCGATGAGCGCGGTGTTCATGAAGCTCACCGCCGACGACCTCGTCGACCGCGGCGTCGGCCACACCGCCCGGGACTGGGTCGGCTACGCGCTGGCCGTCTCGACGCTGCTCGGGCTGGTGCTCGAGCAGAGCGCGTTCGCCACCGGGTCGCTGCCGTGGTCGGTGGCCACGATGAACGCCGTGAACCCGGTGGCGAGCTACGCGGTCGGCATGCTCGCGTTCGACATGGCGGTGCCGGCGGACGCGGGTTCGCTCGCCGGCATCGCCGTGGCCGGCCTCCTCGTCGTCGCCGGTGTGTTCGGCCTCGCGCACTCCCCGTCGGCCGCGTTGTGGTCCGCGAGCCAGCCGCCGGTGGCGCAGGAGCCTGCGGTGCGATGATCGCCGGATGACCGCGTGTGCGGATCAGCCGGCCCGCCCGGTTCTGTGGCGTCAGCTCGCGATCGGGCTGGTGCTGTTCGGTGCCTACCTCATCGTGGACACATTGCCGGGCACCGCCGCGGCACGGCACGGCCGCGACCTGTACGCGCTCGAGCGGGACCTGTTCCTGGACGTCGGCCGCGCGGCGAACGACTGGCTCGCGCCGCACGAGGTCCTGGCCACGTTCGCGAACTACGAGTACGCCTTCGGCTACCTGGCCGGCACGCTTGTCGCGTTCGTCTGGCTGTACCTGCGCCGGCCCGCGGCGTTCGCCCGCGCCCGCGACTCGTTCGTGCTCGTCAACGTCATCGGCATCGCCTGCTTCGCGTTGTATCCGACCACGCCGCCGCGACTGCTGGACGGTCTCGGCTTCGTGGACACCGTCCGCCAGGGCCGGACCTGGGGCTCGTGGGGCTCCGGCGTGATCGACGAGGCGAACCAGCATGCGGCCATGCCCTCGCTGCACGTGGCCTGGACGTTGTGGGTGTCGGTGATCCTGGCCGGGCTCGCCGTGCGCCGGTGGGTGCAGCTGCTCTGCGCGGCGCACGTCGGGGTGACGATCGTCGTCATCGTCGCCACCGCGAACCACTACCTGCTCGACGCCGTCGCCGGGGTCGTACTCGTCGCGGTGGCCGTGCCGATCGCCAACGCCTGGCACGACCGGCGCGCCGCCCGGACGCGGGGCGAGGTCGTGCCCGCGAGCGACGCGTTCTTCCTCCACGTCGAGGAGACCGGCGCCGCGCAGCACGTCGGTGGCATGGTGATCTTCGAGCCGGCCGGCGGCCCGACGCTGGCACAGGTTCGCGAGGTCGTCGCGGGCGAGCTGGACCGGATGCCGCGGTTCCGCCAGCGGCCGGCCGCCCCGGCGCGATGGCGCCGACCACGCTGGGTGCCCGCCGGCGAGCTCGACTGGTCCTGGCATCTCGTCGAGCGTTCCGCGGGCGGCGACCTCGCCGGGCTGCACCGGATCGTCGCCGACCTCGCCGAGGTTCCGCTCCCGCGCAACCGGCCGCTGTGGCGGATGGTGCTCGTGCCCGACGTCGGCGGCGGCCGGTCCGCGCTGGTCGTCGTCGTGCACCACGCCGTCGCGGACGGCATCGGCACGATCCTGCACACCCTGTACCTGATGCGCCCGCGGGTCGGGCTGCCGATCGGCGGCGCACGGCAGCCCGGCACGGTGCGGCGCGTGGCGGCCACCGGCGCCGGGCTGGTCCAGCTCGCCGTGGACGGGCGGCCGGGCAAGCGGCTCGGCGACTGCTCGCCCCGGCGGGCCTACGCCACCGCCGCGCTCGACATGGGAGAGCTCCGCCGGGCCCGCGCCGCGCTCGGCACGCGCTTCACCGACCTGCTGCTCGCGCTCCTCGGGGAGGCGGTGGCGGCCACCCACCCGGGTCTCGCCGAGCGGGTGGGCGGACGGCTGCGGGTCGCGGTACCGCTCATGGCGCGGATGCCCGGCGCCGCGGCCGAGGGCAACTCGACCGCGGCGGCGATGATCGACGTGCCGGTCGACGGCCGCCCGCTCGCCGGCCTGCTCGCCGATCTCCGCGGCCGCACGGGCCGGCTGCGGTCGCCGACCAGGCCGCTCGCGTCGAGGTTCGTGATGGCGACCGGGCTGCGCGTGCTGCCGGAGCCGGGTGCGAGGTGGTTCGCCCGGACCGTGTACGGCCGGCGGTTCTTCCACGCCATCGCGTCTAATCTGGTCGGCCCCGTCGAGCAGCTGTCGATCGCCGGCGTGCCGCTGCAGCAGGTCTACCCCATCCTGCCGCTCGCGCCGGGCGCACCGCTCGCGCTGGGCGCGTTGAGCTGGCACGGCGTGCTCGGCATCGGGCTGACGACCGACCCGCGGGTGCTCGACGCGGGTGAGCTCGCCGCCCGCATCGGCACGCTCGCCGGGCTGTCTACCGAGGAGCGCCCGTTTTCCCTGGGCGAGCCCGGGTAGCCGAACTGCGCCAGGCCGGGTCCGGAGGTAGTTTCGCCTGGTCGAACGGGGAGGAGGCGACCTCATGACCGAGGCGGGCGTGGTCACCCTGGATCGGGACGCGCTGACACGGGTCGACGCGTACTGGCGGGCGGCGAACTACCTGTCGGTGGGACAGATCTACCTGCTGGACAACCCGCTGCTGCGGGAGCCGCTGCGGGCCGAGCACATCAAGCCGCGACTGCTCGGGCACTGGGGCACGACGCCCGGGCTCAACTTCGTCTACGCCCACCTGAACCGGGTGATCCGGGAGCGCGACGCGAACATCATGTACGTGATCGGGCCCGGCCACGGCGGGCCGGGGCTGCTGGCGCACACCTGGCTGGAGGGCAGCTACTCGGAGGCGTACCCGGAGGTGCCGCGGGACGAGGCGGGCATGCGGGCGCTGTTCCGGCAGTTCTCCTTCCCCGGCGGCGTGCCGAGCCATGTGGCCCCGGAGGTGCCGGGTTCCATCCACGAGGGCGGGGAGCTGGGCTACTCGCTGGCCCACGCCTACGGCGCGGCGTTCGACAACCCCGACCTGGTGGTCGCGTGCGTGGTGGGCGACGGCGAGGCCGAGACCGGCCCGCTGGCGACGAGCTGGCACGCCAACAAGTTCCTCGATCCCGTGCACGATGGTGCGGTGCTGCCGATCCTGCACCTGAACGGGTACAAGATCGCCAATCCGGCGGTTCTGGCACGCATCCCGCAGGACGAGCTGGACGCCTTGTTGCGTGGCTACGGCTACGCGCCGCGCTATGTCAGCGGGTCGGATCCGGAGCGGATGCATCAGGAGATGGCCACCACGCTGGACGACGTCTTCGACGAGATCGCCGCGATCCAGCTCGCGGCCCGGGCGGACGGCCGCGGTGAGCGGCCGCGGTGGCCGATGATCGTGCTGCGCTCGCCCAAGGGCTGGACCGGTCCGTCTGAAGTGGACGGCGTGCGGGTGGCGGACACCTGGCGGGCGCACCAGGTGCCGCTCGCGACCGTGCGGGAGAACGCCGGCCACCTGGCGATGCTGGAGGAGTGGCTGCGCTCCTACCGGCCCGAGGAGCTGTTCGACGACGCGGGCCGGCCGGCACCGGAGCTGCTCGAGGCCGCGCCCGCGGGGAGGCGGCGCATGGGCACCAACCCGCACGCCAACGGCGGGCTGCTGTTGCGGCCGCTGGCCCTGCCGGACTTCCGCGACTTCGCGGTCACTGTGGACGGTCACGGCGCGCCGGCCTCGGAGCCGACGCGCGTGCTCGGCCGGTTCCTCTGTGACGTGGTGGAGCGCAACGCCGGCGCGCGCAACTTCCGGATCTTCGGTCCGGACGAGACCGCGTCGAACCGGCTCGACGCCGTCTACGCCGCGACCGGCAAGCAGTGGCAGGCCGAGGTGCTGCCGGTCGACGAGCACCTCGCCCGCGACGGCCGGGTGGTCGAGGTGCTCTCCGAGCACCTGTGCCAGGGCTGGCTGGAGGGCTACCTGCTCACCGGCCGGCACGGCCTGTTCTCCTGCTACGAGGCGTTCATCCACATCGTCGACTCGATGTTCAACCAGCACGCGAAGTGGCTCAAGACGAGCAAGGCACTGCCGTGGCGGCGGCCGATCGCGTCGCTGAACTACCTGCTCACCTCGCACGTGTGGCGCCAGGACCACAACGGCTTCTCCCACCAGGACCCCGGCTTCATCGACCACGTGATGAACAAGAAGGCCGAGGTGATCCGGGTCTATCTGCCGCCGGACACGAACACGCTGCTCTCGGTCGCCGACCACTGCCTGCGCAGCCGGGACTACGTCAACGTCGTGGTCGCGGGAAAGAACGAGACACCCAACTGGCTGCCGATGGACGAGGCCGTCCTGCACGCCACGCGCGGCGCGGGGATCTGGGAGTGGGCCGGCAACGAGAGCGGCGGCCCGCCCGACGTCGTGCTGGGATGCGCGGGCGACGCGCCGACGCTGGAGGTCATGGCCGCCGTGTCGCTGCTGCGTGAGCACCTGCCCGAGCTGCGGGTGCGCGTGGTGAACGTCGTCGACCTGATGCGCCTGCAGCCGCACACCGAGCACCCGCACGGCATGACCGACCGCGAGTTCGACGCGATGTTCACCACCGACCGGCCGGTGATCTTCGCCTACCACGGCTACCCGTGGCTGATCCACCGGCTGACCTACCGGCGCACCAACCACCACAACATTCATGTGCGTGGGTACAAAGAGGAGGGCACCACCACCACACCATTCGACATGCTCGTGCTCAACGACATGGACCGCTTCCACCTCGTCATGGACGTCATCGACCGGGTGCCGGGCCTGGGCGAGCGGGCGGCCGCCGTGCGCCAGCGCATGGCCGACGAGCGCACCGCCCAGCGGCGCTACGCCTACGACCACGGCGAGGACCCGCCCGAGATCCGCGACTGGGCCTGGTCGGGCTGAGGCCGG
>NZ_DATBKY010000027.1:0-29445 GCF_036555685.1 Actinophytocola sp.
ACCCGCCGGTGCACTCGGTCATCGGGTCGACCGTGCCGTTGCCGTCCTTGTCGAAGCACCACTTGCCGTCGGTCGGCATGTCGGTTGGCAGGCCGTCGAGAACGCCGTCGGTCATGATCAGCCCGATCGACACCGGGCGAGATCCCTTCCGCACGCTGTAGGCGATCAGCTTGCCGTTGCCAAGTCTGAGCTGCTCGCCGTACTCCGCGCACATACCGCGGTACGACTGGGTGTCCTTGACAAGCCGATCCACGACCTCGCTCGGCCGCTGCACGGTCTGCTCATGGCCTCCGGCGACCAAGCAGAACTGTTCCTGCCGTGCTCCAGCCGCGCTGGCCGACGACGTCACGGCGACGGCAGCTGACACGACCAGGGGCACGGCGGCCAGGGCCGCCGTCCGACGTAGGTTCAAGGGTTACCTCCAGAGATCGGTTGACTACAGCTGTTCGAAGTCCGGCGTCACCCTACCGGGATGATCTCACCGTGAATGCCATTCCGTTGCGACGGCAAAGCTGGTCGCCTCGGGGATCGGACCATCAAGGACGTAGCCGGCTTGAGCGGGGAACGAGCCGCCCGGGGAGATCGGCGCGATGCCGAGCAGGCCGAGGCGGTCCCGCCGAGGAGCTGCTGTGTACGCCAAGCGCCGGCCGCCCGGTGCGAGGGCGTCGACATACGGCAAAGGCTACGTACGGGCCAAGTTCGGCAAAGCCGTCGCGAAGATCTGAAGAACATCGTGTATGTAGTGCTCGCTTCAACTAACACGGCGTTTACGCCAACCACGTCTGAGAAGAATGGCCGAGCACAAGCACATTCAGAAGCGGGGTGATTCTGGTATGGCAGGAACAGCCGAACAGCCGGGACTGAAGGCCGGCGGTGCCGTAAACGGCCCTATGTATGGATCACGACAGCAACTGGAGCGTGCTTGCGCCGAGGTCCCCGAGCCATCCTGCGATGACTTGCAGCGGGCCGATCAGCGTGGCGCCTGCTGTGACGAGCGCTCCTGTTGACTTGAGCAGCGAGGTCAGCCGTCGCAGGTGGCCTTCCACGACCGGCGGGGCGGGACTGTGCTTGCGTAGTTCAGTGCCCAGTTCGTCAACGGAGGTTCGCGCCGTCGAGCTGGTGGCCTGGTCGAGCGGAAGCGTGCGGACTACTTGTCGCAGGGAGTCGACGGCACTGCGCGCGGCGTCGAGGGTGGTGACCGTCACGTGTTGGCCGCCGCTGATCCATTGGTTGCCGGCCGCTTGGTTGATCACGTTCGCGTGCTGGTTGTGGATGTTGAATGTCATCTTGTGTTCCCGTCAGTACGACGTAGGTGGGACAGGGATGGCCGGCACACGCCGTCGCCGTGCGGCGGCGACGATGTGGAGCACGATGCCGATGATTAGCAGAACCGAGCCGAGGATCACGGCGAAGAACCCGTAGACGGCGATCGGGATACCGAACACCTCTCGGCCCAGGAGCGGGAGGTCGTCGGGTTGCGCATCAGGGCCGATGTTTTGGACGTTGTCAATGAAGTTGAAGATGTTCGCCGCCCATACTCCGAAGCCGACGACGACGAGTATGAAGCCGAACCAGACGAGCAGCCACGCCTTGCTTCGGGTCGCGGCGATGTCGCGAAGAAAGCTCTGCCGCTCGTGCATCACGTGTTGCACGTACGAGTTGTAGTTGTGCTGGTCCCGTCCGACGTTGCTGATGACGCCACCGCGTTGGTGCTCGACTTCGAAGCGCGGCGCAACCGGTGCCCGGGGTTGCCACAGGAGTGTTTCGGGTCCATCGCCGCGCTTGGCGTGCTGCTCGAAGCGCAGTGGCACGCCGGCAAACGCGAGGATATCCCCGTCTTGCAGAGTCACCGGCACGGTCACGGTGGTGTCGTTGATACGGGTTCCGCTGCGTGAACCGAGGTCCTGGACTGTTACCTTGCCGCCGGTCCGACGGAGTGTGGCGTGCTTACGGCTGACCCGGGGGTCGTCGAGCACCAGGTCACATTCGCTGTCCCGGCCGACTAGCAGCTGATCAGCCCGGATCTCAAAGACGCGATTCCGCAAGGCTTCCGGCTGGATTCCTATGAGGCGCGGCGTCGGATTCTGGTGGTACATGACTCGCCTCCGCTGTCGGCCATGCGACCGTATGGGCTGGCAGGTGTCCTAATAAATGAGTGCGTGGAACTTGACGCAGATACATTGCCCAACGAAAAAAACCAACAGCGGCGGATCCACGACCGGCGCTGACCGTCCTTCGGCGCGGCACCCTCGCGCCCCTCGACACCTAGGCTGTGGTGAGGGTGGTGATCAAGTCCTGGTAGGCCTCGTCGAGGTGCTCGGTGGCGAGCGCGCGTTGTTGTGGCATCTGGTTGGGGTTGGCGATGCCGATCTGGAGATCGGCCACGGCATCTGTTATCAGGTGTGGCCATTGCCAGGGCTGTGGGCTTGGGCCCCAAGAGTCCGGCAGTGGACCCCAGGGCTCGGGGTACGGGCCGTCCGATACCGCGTACAGCTGGCCGGTGTCCTGGTCGATCAGGCCGAATGCGGCGACCTGTGCCGGCGCGTCGCCGAGCAGGTTGGCGGCCTCGGTGTAGACATCGAGCGCCTGGTTGCGCAGTCGGGCCTGTTCGGTTTGGTCGGCGATGTTGGCGGCCTGACTCCATTGACCGAACCCGTCCGCGATGTGCCGACTGGCCTCGTTGAGAATTTCCGGCTGGATCACGGACTCGAGTTGGACAGCCAATCCGCATTGCGGGCATTCGCCGTGCCAGGGCTGGATCACCTCGACGGATATCACCAGGTCGGAGCAGTCGAGGTATGGCGGGCCGGACGGGTTCTCAACGACCCAGCAATGGCCGATGGCGGACGGATCGGCCTGGGCGGACGGCGGGATGTGAACCATGCCGAAGGTGACTGCAAGGACGAATACCAGTGCCAGCCGAGTCAACCGGCGGCGGGGACGACCGACCACGATGTTCCTCCGTGCTCTGCGAACTACCAGTGATCGTGGGCGCAGAGTCGCGTGCGGTGGACGACTGCGATCCGCGCAGCCGCCGAATTTCGCCGCTTCTCGGCGATTGACAGCCGGGAAGCCGCTCGCGCAATTCCCCGTAACGGCGTGCGCTCGTCATCCGCGCCCGCCAGTTCGCGCTGTCCGCCATCCGCTGCCCCCAGCTCAACGACCAATCCAGCGTTGCACATCCAGGTCTCGCGAGGCGCCGATCGCCGGAAAATTACCCCCAACGGACGAGTAGAACGAGGAATGACAACGGCGACACCTGCCGGACCGGGGCGAGCGCGGGGCTGACCAGCCCCGCGTGGAGGTCACGAAGTGAAGTTCCTGGAATCGTTCGGACAGTTCTGTTGCGACTTCATCATCGGCGACGACTGCAAGATCGCCGTCGAGGTCGTGACCGCGTTGGTCGTGTTGCTGGTGTTTTCACTGACGAACGTACATCGCGGAGTGTGGTTCGTACACGAGCGCTTGTACGCCAGCCTCCCAACCACATTCCATCATCGGTTGGCGGCTTGACGACGCATAGTTGGGTTATGTGTCGGTGCTGATCAAGACGAATGTGCGAAGTTCCATGGATAAGGCAGACCGGTTCAGATCGTGACGTCTCGTCCGTCGTTATCACGATCAGGCATCTATTCGCCGAGCGCCCTTGCTTGTCCATCCATCAAGGCGGAGTTGCCGCCGAGCATCCTGACCAGCCATTTCCAAACGGTGATCGTGGGACTTTCGGATGCTGCGTGCTGGCGAGCTCACCTCTCCGCTGACGTACGATTCTCCTCGTCTCACTTGGGGAGATGCCGCGATGGAGCTGCTGACGTGACGCGTCCCGATGAAGAATCGATCGATACCAAGTTCGCCCCGAACGGTGGGCGCCGTTGGCGTCTGGCGCGGAGCAGTAGGGTGTTTCCGT
Organism: Actinophytocola sp.; assembly: GCF_036555685.1. Lineage (GTDB taxonomy): Bacteria > Actinomycetota > Actinomycetes > Mycobacteriales > Pseudonocardiaceae > Actinophytocola. The sequence continues at coordinate 3,908 of NZ_DATBKY010000027.1, forward strand.
CCTCGATGCCAAAAGAAGGTGATGGCACCGACGTGTTCGACCCCGGCACGTTGCAGATCGGAAAGGTGTATCGCCGCGGCCGGTATATCAGCTCACAGATCAGCCTGCAAGTAGCCCGCTATATTCGAGTACGTGGAGATCTTCTCTCGCTCGTGGCCAACGAGCGCCTCAACGACGAAAAGGCTGGTATATACGGAGATGCCAAGAGATGCGGTGACTACCTCACGATAGCGCGAAACCAGCTAGAGTCGCGCCGCCCGAATCTTGCGGTCTGTACCAACGTTCTCACCCTGGCGGAACGTCAACTGGTGATGTTGTATCCACTGAAGACTCTCGCGGTACGTTTCGACATGGTTCGGCGGCTCCTTGAGATCCGCGCCGCCAGGTCGGAGTGGGTGCAGAAGCAGCTGATTGACCTACGCACGTACAACTCCGACGAACAGGACGCAGCTCGGCTCCGGCTCCAGCAAGCGGTGATCACCGCGTTCCAGATCGACGAACAGGACCAGCTTGAGGACGACCTGCAGGTCAGCAGACTCAGGCGGCTGTGGATCTACATGTTCGCCTCCTGGGTTTTGTTGATGGGTGTGATGCCGTTTGTGACGACTCAGGTCGAGACGAGTCAGAACACGGACAACTGGCCGGTGTTCGATCTGTCCACTACCTGGCTGACCCAGATCGTGGCCGCGCTCGGGATATCGGTAGTTGGCGCGGTGGGCGGCGTGATCAGCGGCATGTTCGGCGTGCGAGACGCCCGGGCCACGCTGGGTGACTTCCGGACCAGCCTGCTTCGTCTGTCGCTGAAGCCGATCGCCGGTGCCATCGCCGCCCTCGTCGTCTACCTATTCCTCAGCTGGCAGGTCATCAGCGGGATCCAGGTGGACAGTGGCGGTGTGTACATCCTGGCTGCCTTCCTGGCAGGCTTCTCAGAACGCTACTTCCTACGCATCCTGCATCCCGAGGAGTTGCAAAAACACAAGCCGGAGAATCAGGAGAAGCAAAAGCCGGAGAAGCCGAGGAGGACAAGGACGACTCCGGCATCTCCAGGGCCGTCATCGCACCTTGCCGCACCGGAAACATTCCACCAAGCAGACGCCGAGTAGCGACAACGGCGTTAGCGGCAAGCGGTTGATGGGAGGCAGCGACAGCGCACCGTGGTTGTCGTGAGCAGGTGCGCCGGCCCGCTCACGGATTGGCCGGCTAGGCCAGATCCGCGGCGGATTCGGCGCCGCGCTCGCGCAGCCAGCGAGCCAGGTCCTCGGCGTTGCTGCGTTCCGCGACGTCGAGTGGGGTTCCCACGGTGGGGTCCAGTTGACGGTCGCGCCGCGGGCTGCGAGGAACTCGGCTGCTTCCCGTTGGCCGCCGTGACACGCGCCCCAGAACGCCGCATCGATCTCGTGCTGCTCCGGTGTCTGCGCGGGCGAGAAATAGGCCTGCACGCGGTCCATCAGCCCGAGCGTCGCCGCGGTCCACAACGTGGTTGCCGCGCCCCGCTCGACCAGCCGGTACGCAGCGTCCCCCTGCGCGAAGGCTGTCGCGTCCGACAATGGGGAGCCACTGCCGATCACCGCGCCGGGCGCGTCGATGTCGACGCCCGCGTCGAGCAGCGAGTCGAGGACCGCCACGTCATTCGAGCTCGCCGCCCAATGCAGTGGGGTTTCCTCGTGTGCACCGTGAAACCGGGCGTGCACGTCGGCGCCGGCATCGACCAGCAAGGCCACGGTCGCCGCGCCGTTGGGGAAATGGCCCGGCCAGTCCGTCACTGCTATGTCGTGAACAGCTACGGAAACACCTGGACGCACCTTCGTCTGTCCGGCACCAACGTCGAAGGCTGGGTGTATGACGTCTACCTGGACGACTTCGGCGCCACGCACCTCTGCTGAGGGTCCCCGGGGTGGCCAGGCGGCCTGAGTGGCCGGCCGGCCACCCCACCGCACGCTTCCCCGTCTGGTCCACGCGCCGGCCGGTGCTGCATCGCTGCCGCCGCTACCGATCGCGCGTGCACATCCAGCCCCACACTCGGACGCTCGTACAACACCGGGGCCGAGCAGGCAGCCCTGCCCGGCAACCCACCGATGTTGTGAGCGAGGCCCGGCCCGCAACCGCACTCACCACGAACCAGTCACGACATACCGTCTAGCGCCAGTGATCAGCCAGCCTGCCAACCGGCCTACATACAAGTCGGAACCTCAGGATCCTCATCCGCGGCGTACGCGGTGATGACTGTGTATCAGACCACACTCGGAGAGGGTGAAGACGTCGGCGAAGTCGACCGTGCCGGTGCTGCAGGTGTGCCGGCCGGTGACCATGAGGGCCTCGTCGCCCGGTTCGATCGTCCAGAGTTCGTGGGCGCCGGGGGACCGCTCGCGCAGTATGCGGACCGCGTCCTCGCGGCTGTTCGTGTCGCGGGAGCTGACGCCGCGGACATGGGCGTCCTCGTCGATGAGTGACGCGTAGCCGTCGATTTCGAGCGCGTCAAGATACGCATACAGCAGGCGGACGTGGTCGACGCCGACGGTCATGACGGCCGCGCTGGCGGGAAGGCTCTGCGGATTGCCGGCCATGAGCGATCTCCTCGGGCACGCCGTGGTCGTACGTCGATCTTCCTGCTATCGGACATCTCCACGCAATCCCCGCGTTATCCCCACCCACGGTGCCTTGATGCCCCGAATGGCACCATTTTCCGGTGGCCAAATGGCGCAGTCTTTCGCTCGCGCGAGCGATAGGCAGCGGCGGGGGGCACACGTACATTGGAGGAATCGCCCCAGGGCCGGGTGATCGTCGAGCATGGCAAGGAGTTGGCTGCGCTGCACAGCGCCCCGTACCCGAGGTTCTGCATCCTCGGTCCGGTGGACGTGGAGGGGCCCGACGGTCCCGTTCGTATTCCACCCGGCCGGCAGCAGGTCATCCTCGCGTTCCTGCTGCTGGAAGCGAACCAGGTTGTCAGCATCGATAACTTGGTGGACGCGCTGTGGGACGAAAATCCGCCGAACACCGCCCGGACCCAGGTGCAGATAAGCGTGTCCCGCCTCCGCAAGAACCTCGCCGGCGCGGGAGTGAGCGTCGCGATCGAGACCAAACCGCCCGGGTATGTGCTGCGGGTGTCGGGCGGCAATCTCGACGCGCACGTGTTCACGACGACGGTGGCCGAGGCACGGGCCATCGCGATGGAGGGCCGCACAGCCGAGGCGGCGAACATGCTCCGTGCCGCTGCCGCACTGTGGCGCGGAGCGTGCCTCGACGGCCTGCCGAGTCGCGCCCTGCGGACCAGGGCGCTGCGGCTCGACGAGGAACGCCTGAGCGCTATCGAGGACTACCTCGAACTGGAGTTGCATCTCGGCCGGCATCGCAGGCTCGTCGGGGAGATCACGCACCTGACGCACCAGAACCCGCTGCGCGAACGGCTGCGCGCGTTGCTCATGATCGCGCTCTACCGGTCCGGAAGGCAGGCCGAGGCACTCGACGTGTACCGCGAGGGCCGAGAAATGCTCGTCGACGAGCTGGGCCTCGAACCGGGACCGGAGCTGCGGCTCTTGGAGAACGCGATATTCGCCGGCGACGAAAGCTTGCCGTTCACCCGCACGGCCCCCGTGGCCGCCCCGCCGCTGCGCGACCCGGAGCCGGTGCCACCGGTGTCCCGCGTGACCTGCCCACACCAACTGCCCGCCGACACCGCCGACTTCGTCGGCCACGAGGCCGTCCTCGACGCGGCAGAGGCGGTGCTGACCGGCGATCGTCGTGCCGTCGGCATCGTCGTGGTCACCGGGCGGCCCGGGGTCGGGAAGAGCACCGTGGCCGCACATCTCGCCCACCGGGTCGCCACCGGCCACTTCCCGGACGGTCAGCTGTACTGCGACCTGCGCGGCACCCGCGCCGAGCCGAGTGCGGCGTTCGACGTGCTGGGCCGTTTTCTCGGCGCCCTCGGCATTCCCGGTCCCGCGATTCCCGCCGACCTCGACGGCCGCTCCGACATGTACCGCACCGTCCTCACCGAGCGGCGAGTGCTCGTGGTGCTCGACGACGCGACGAGTGAACGTCAGGTACTGCCGCTCCTCCCCGGCAGCAGCACCTGCGCGGTCATCGTGACCAGTCGCGCACGGCTCACCGGGGTGCCCGGCGCGCACCGCGTCGACCTGCCCGTGCTGGACGTCGACCAGTCGCTCGCCCTGTTCGCCGCGGTGCTGGGTGAGGACCGGGTCAACGCCGAGAGCGCGCCGGCCGAGGCGCTCGTCGCGACGGTCGGCGGGCTGCCGCTCGCGGTGCGGATCATCGCGGCTCGGCTCGCCGCCAGACCGCACTGGACGCTTGCGTCGATGGTGCACCGGCTGGCGAGCGAACGGCACCGCCTCGACGAGCTCGCTCACGGCGAGATGACCATCCGCGCGAGCCTGTCGCTCACCCATGACGGTCTCGACGACCGATCACGCGAACTGTTCGCGCTGCTCAGCCAGTTCGAGGGGCCGACGCTGCCGGGCTGGCTGGCCGGCGCCGTTCTCGACGACGACCGCCGCTTCCCGTCCGACCTGCTCGAACCGCTCGTCGACGTCCAGATGCTCGAGGTCTCCTCGGTAGCGCCGACGGGCGAGTTCCGCTATCGCTTCCAGGACATGCTGCGCCTGTTCGCCAGGGAGAAGGCGGAGACCGACATCCCGCCGGATCGTCGGGTGCGCGCGGTGGCACGGGTCGTCGGCGGTTGGCTGGCTCTGACCGAGGAGGCACATCGGCGCGTGTACGGCGGGGACTTCACTGTGCTGCACGGTGACGGCGCCCGGTGGCGGCCACACCCGGAGTACGTCGACCAGGCGATGACCGACCCGCTCGACTGGATGGAGGGCGAACGGGAGAACCTGTGCATGGCCGTCGGACAGGCGGTCGACGCTGGCCTGCACGAGGTGGGCTGGGACCTCGCGGTCACGGTCGCCACGCTGTGCGAACTGCGCGGTCACCTCGACGAGTGGCACCAGACGCACCAGGTTGCGCTCACCGCCACCCGCGCGGCGGGCGACGTGCGGGGCACGGCGGCGCTGCTCGGGTCGCTGGGCACGCTGTACCTGACCTGGGGCCAGTACCGACGCGCGCACGAGACACTCGGTGCCGCGCTGGCCGAGTTCGTGACGCTGGACGAACCACGCGGTGCCGGCTTGTGCCGCCGCGACCTCGCGCTGCTGGCCCGGTACGCGGGCGACGACGAGCTGGCGCTGTCGTTGTACGAGCAGGCCATCGGCGATTTCGGGCGTGTCGACGACGTCGTAGGCCGGGCAACCGTGCTGACGCAGCGCGCCTACATCCTGTGCCTGCAGAACGAGTTCGGCAGCGCGCGGGCCGATCTCGCCGAGGCGCTGGAGATCAACCGCGGTGTGGGCTACGCGGGCGGGGTGGCGCGCGCGCTGCGCAGGCTCGGCCAGGTGCAGTTCCGCAGCGGCGCGCATCCGGACGCCGAACGCACGTTCACCGAGGTGCTGGCGATGGTGCGCCGCAGCCGGGACGTGATCGGGGAAGGACACCTACTGTTCAACCTCGGCGAGGTGACGGCCGCGGCGGGCCGGCTCGATCTCGCGAGCCGCTGGTTCGAGAAGGCGCTGGAAATACGCGAGACGATCATGGACCGCCACGGGTGCGCGGTGGTGCGGACCGCGTTAGCCGACGTCTTGATGCGGACAGGCCAGCGGCGGCGGGCGGCGGAGCTGTTGGAGCAGGCGGTCGCGGTGTTCGCGGAGCGGGGTATGGACCGGGAGCGCGCCGCCGCCGACCGGATGTTCGCGGTGATCACCGGCAACCAGGCCGGCAACACGCCCTGACGTCAGTCCCAGGGGTCGCTCAACGACGTGGCGGTGTTCGCGCCGGAGTCGTGGCTGACCGGCGGATCCGCAGAGGCGACGACTGTGCCAGCCGACAGGGCCGTGACGGCGAGGGCGGCGGCGACGGTGGCGCGGGCAGCGACGGCAAATCTGCGGAACACGGTGTTTCCTCTCGATTCTCACTGGTGCCGGGCTGGAGTTTCGCTCGACGACGACGACGCTATGGACCGGCCTTATCCCGTGGTTATCACGGCGTTTGCACCCACCGGCTCGCGACAAAGGCCGCATCTTCGCAGGGCGAAGGGGTTAAGCGTGGGATGCCAGGGTGATAACGGACCGGCGCGAGAGTGGGGGCGAGCAGACCGTGCGACCGGAAGGACAAGTGATGGCCAACCCCGCCCTGGCGGACGATCCCGCGACGCAGTTCGGTCCGCTGTTACGCAGGTACCGCAGCGCGGCGGGTCTCACCCAGCGCGTGCTCGCCGACCTGTCCACCGTGAGCGTCCGCGCGATCCGCGACCTCGAACAGGGCAAGGCCCAGCCCCGCCCGGACACCGTCCGGCTGCTGACCGGCGCGCTGCGACTCGGCCGGGACGCGAGCGACGACCTGAAGTTGGCCGCCGGTGGCCGTGCGGGCCGGACGCTGCGCGAGGAGTACGGTCCGCACATCGCGGTACCGCCGACCGTGCTGACCCCGATGTTCGGCCGGGACGCCGAACTCGGTGCCATCATCGGGGAACTGGCGAGTGACAACGGCAGGCTGGTGACCCTGCACGGACTTCCCGGCGTCGGCCGCACCCGGCTCGCCGTCGCGGTTGCGGCCGACCTGCACAGCGCGGGCACGCCGGTGCTGTGGGTGAGCGCGCCGCATGCGTACGGCGCGCTCACCCAACCGGTACGCGACATCCGGCTGGCAGCGCTGCTCACCACCGCCGTGGCCGCGCTGTTCGGCGCGGGTACGACAGCGTTGGCCGGGCTGATCGGTGAACGCGACACGCTCCTGGTGGTCGACGACGTCAACGCTGCGAACCTGCACGTCGACGCGCTGCTGGGGCTGCTCGGTGACTGCCCACGACTACGGGTACTCGTCACCGCCGACGGTCAGTGCGGTCTGCCCGGCGAGCGGCCGTTCCTGCTTGCCCCGCTGCCGGTGCCCGCGACCGTCGAACCCCGTTTGCTCGCGGAAGAACCCGCCGTGCGCCTGTTCGTCCACCACGTCACCGCCGCGCGGCAGCGGCTGTCCGCGGCCGACGCGCCGGACATCGCCGAGTTGTGCCTCCTGACCGACGGGCTGCCGCCCGCACTCGCCGCCGCCGCGTCCTGGCTGGAGGTCTTCGACCTACCGACGCTCCGCGAGGTTCTGGCCGCCGACCCCGGCGCGCTCGTCGACGCCGACCTGATGGGCCGGCTCGCCGCTCGGGTCGCCGCGCTCGCCCCCGCTGACCGCGCCGCACTCGCGGGGCTGACCGGTCCCGCCCGCACCCTCGCCGAGGTCGCCACCAGCACCGGCCGCACCGTCGCCGCCGCGGGTGGGCTGGTGCGGGATCTGGTGCAGCGGGGTCTGATTCGTGCCCGCCATGTGGCCGGGCGATCCCGGTTCGCCGTGCCGGTGCTCGTTGGGGCCCTGCTGCGAGGGGAGCACCGGATGACCGCGCCGGCACGGATAGAGGTGGAACAACCTCGGCGCCCGCCCCTCGCTGTTGCTGTCGTGCCGTCAGACGGCCCGCGCGCCGCGCTGACGACGGTCACCACGTGACGCGGGTCGTGCCGTAGCCCTGACCGTCCGGCCCGGGGCGAACCTGGTCGAGCCCGCGCCGCGAACGCCGCGCGCGCTCGTCGCCTCCTGCGCCTTTACGTCGCGCCACGAAGAAAGTGCCGTGGTTGGCGGGGGCATCGCCGAAACTGCCGCTGAGGTGCCGGTTCTGCTGCCGGTTGCGCCGCGGTGATCGCCGTAGTTTCCGAACTGGAAACGCCGCATTCGCTGGAGGAGTAGCGGTAATGGCAGCAAGCAAAACACAAGGATCACCACCACATATGGAGCTGACGGTTCTCGTCTCGAGCGTGGCGTCCGACGCGCACACCTGGAACCTTGTGTACCTCCAGCTGGTCCTGGAGGAGCTTGGGCACCGGGTGATCAACCTCGGCGCCTGCGTCCCCGACGACCTGCTGGTCGCGGAATGTTTGCGGGCGCGCCCGGACCTGGTCGTGATCAGCACCGTGAACGGGCACGGCCGGCGGGACGGCCGGAGGGTGATCGGCCGCGTCCGCACCTGCCAGGAACTGGCCGCCACGCCCGTGGTGATCGGCGGGAAACTCGGCATCGACGGGCCGCGCGCGAAGGACCACCGGGCGGTGCTCCTCGACGCCGGGTTCGACGCGGTGTTCGAGGACGCGGCGGGTCCGGCCCAGCTCCGTTCCTATGTGGACACGGTCTTACCGAGACTGTCCGCGAGCGTGACCAGTTGACCGGGGTGGACGGCTCCTTCGGCGCGTTCGTGACGCGGGCCGGCGCGGCGGGCAGGTTGGTCGTGCAGCCGAGGATGGGGATGAGCGATCCCCGCCTGATGCGTGCCGGCCTGGTCGCCACCCGCGACGCGGCGGCCACCACGGTCGGCACGATCACCCTGGATAGCTATACCCGCGTCGGCGACCACGCCGCAGCCCGCGCTGCGCTGCGCGACGGGCTGGACCTCAACGGGTACCCGGTCGTCGCGCACGACCTCGCCACCACGGCGGGGGTGCTCGACGGCGTGCTGGACGCGCGGTTCCCGGTGCAGGTGCGCCACGGTTCGGCGGCACCGCAGGACATCGTGGCCGTGTTGGTCGCCGCCGGACTGCACGCCACCGAGGGCGGTCCGGTGTCCTACTGCCTGCCCTACAGCCGGATCCCGCTGCGTGAGTCGGTGCTGAACTGGGCCGAGTGCTGCATGCGGCTCGCCGCCGTCCGCGAGCACGGCATCGAGCCGCATCTGGAATCCTTCGGCGGCTGCATGATGGGCCAGCTGTGCCCGCCGAGCTTGCTGGTGGCGATCTCCGTGCTGGAGGGCCTGTTCTTCCGCCAGCACGGGCTGCGCAGCGTGTCGCTGAGCTACGCCCAGCAGACCAACCAGGCACAGGACATGGAGGCGGTGCGCTCGCTGCGCCAGTTGGCCGCCGAGCATTTGCACGGGCTGGACTGGCATGTCGTGATCTACGCGTACATGGGCGTCTACCCGCGCACTCCGGACGGTGCGAGCCTGCTGCTGGAACAGGCCGCACGCCTGGCCGTGTGTTCCGGGGCGCAACGGCTGATCGTCAAGACCGTCGCCGAGGCACACCGGATCCCGACCATCGCCGAGAACGTGGCCGCGCTGGAGCTGGCCGCGCGCGCGGCCGACGACGAAGGTGGCACGGCGGCCGTCGCCGCAACCCGCACCGGCATCGAGGACACCGGGATCCTCGCGGAGGCGCGGGCACTCGTGAACGCCGTCCTCGACCTGTCGCCAGACCTGGGCGTGGCGCTGGTCCGAGCGTTCGAGCGGGGGTACCTGGACGTTCCGTTCTGCCTGCACCCGGACAACCCTGGCCGGGCCCGCAGCCGGCTCGACGACCGCGGACGCCTGCACTGGTCGGGGATCGGCTCGATGCCGCTCGGCGGGCTGGTGCGCCCGCGGCCGGTGCCGGGGCTGACCGCGGCCGGGCTGTTGCGCTCACTGTCCTACGTGGAACGCCGCTACGACCACGCCGCCCTCGAACGCTCGGCGACCGGACAACCCGCGGTCGCCGCCGCCGGTCTGATTGGAGACGAACCCGTGAACATCGGCAACGACGCCGCGCGGCCACCTGGGCCGCGCGAGCACCTGGCTTCACCCGTCACCCGGACGGTGCTGACCATCCAGCACCGGATGCTCGACGCGGCGCGGGAGTACCTGCGCGGCGAGGGCTTCACCGAGCTCCTGCCGCCGGTCATCGGCCCGGTCACCGACCCGGGCGCGCGTGGCGCCAAGCAGGTCGACGTCGACTACTACGGCCACCGCTACAAACTGATGACCAGCGCGATCCTGTACAAGCAGGCATCGCTCACCGCGTTCGACAAGATCTTCTGCATCGCACCGAACGTGCGGCTCGAGCCCCTGGAGACATCCTCCACCAGCCGCCACCTCGCCGAGTTCCACCAAGTCGACGTGGAGATGGCGGGCGCGACGCGCGAGCGGATCATGGCGGTCGCCGAGGGCCTGGTCAGCCACGTGGTGCGGCGCGTGGTGACCGAACTGCCCGCGGAGCTGGAGTCGCTCGGACGGGACACCAGCGCGTTCGCCGACCTGCTCGACGGCGGGTTCGAGCGGCGCACACACGCCGCCGCGGTCGCCGACCTGCACGGGATGGGCCACGACCAGAACGCGGACGCCGAGATCGACTGGGTGGGCGAGGCGATGCTGTCTCACAAGTCCAGCAGGCCGTTCTTCATCACCGACTACCCCAAGGGATCGCGCGGGTTCTACGACCGGGAGAACACCGAGCGGCCGGGTTTCCTGCGCAACTTCGACCTGATCGCCGCCGAGGGCTACGGGGAGCTGTGCAGCGGCAGCGAGCGGGAGAACGACTACGCCACCATCGTCACCCGGATGCGCGAGACTGGGGAGAACCCGGCTAAGTACGGCTGGTACCTGCGGATGGTGCGCGACGGCGTGCCGGCCAGCGCCGGGTTCGGCATTGGGCTGGAGCGGTTCACCCGATACGTCGCCGGCCTGGACCACGTCTGGCAGGCCAGTGCGTACCCGAAGGTCCCCGGCGTGGTGGCGCCGTGAACGTGCTGCGGGCGGACACCTTTCCGGCGGAGGCGGTCCGCGAGCGGGCCCGTGCCGGCACAGCCGCGGCGTTCCCGCCGCTCGGTGAGTACGGACGCACCCTGTTCGGCGCGGAGCGTCCACACGAGACGGATGAGCTCGATGCCGCGCGATTGGTGCCGCCGGTGTTCGTACCACGGCGGCTGGAGAAGCTGATCGAGCTGGCACGTGAACCGGTGTACCGCGACGTCGTGCTGGACACCGAGATCGGCGGGTTCCGCTCGCCGCTGCCGGTGTACCTGTCCGCGTTCGGGTCGACGCAGGTGGCCAGCGTCGACCTCGGGGTGGCGGCCAGCGCCCAGGCGGGCCGCCTCGGCATCCCGATGGTCGTCGGGGAGAACGTGGTGCCGGTCGACGGGTACCGCCGCGTCGGCGGTGCCGCGGGCGCGCGATCGCTGCTCGGCCGGATCACCGCCTACGCCGACGCGCTCCCCGACCGGTTCGGCGGGCTCGTGGTGCAGCAGAGCACCGAGGACGCCGACGCGGAGGTGTGGAACCTCGTCTACAGCGACCCGTCGGCGCGTTCCCTGCTGGAGTCGGGACGCCTCGGGTTCGAGCTGAAGGTCGGGCAGGGCGCCAAGCCGGGCCTGGGCGGGATGACCGTTCTCGACGCGCCGGCCGCCGCGCGGCTGGGCGACGCGTTCGACGTGGACGCGGTGTTCGGGCCCGGAGCGGACAGGCAGCTGCGCTGCGCGAGCCCCGGCACCTTCACCGAGGAGGTTCTCCGCCAGCAGATCCGGTTGATGCGCAACAACTTCCCCCGGGCGAGGGTGTGGGTGAAGCTGCCGCCGGGCCGCGACGTCGGCCTGGCCGCGTCGGTGGCGTGGGAGGCAGGCACGGACGCGGTCACCGTCGACGGCGCAGAAGGCGGGACGGGCTGGGCACCGATGTCCTTCCTGGACCACGTGGGCCTGCCGCTGGCGGAGTGCCTGCGCCGCGTCGGTGAGCCCGCCGGATGCCTGCTGGCGTCCGGCCGGATGTGGGAGGGCACCCGCGCGGTCAAGAGCCTCGCGCTCGGCGCCCGCGCGGTCGGGCTCGGCCGTGCTGCCCTGATAGCCGTCGACACCGACGCCGGGCGGGGCCTGGCCAACCTCGTCGAGTGCCTCGCCCTGGAGATGCGGCTGCTGATCAGCGCGCTGGGCAAGTACACCCCCGCAGACCTGGGCGTGGACGACGTGTGGCGGTCCGCCGCGCAGGTGCGCGAGCCGGTCGCCGAACCGATGGGAGGCGTGCGCGGATGACCCACTCAGCACGACCGCGGCGGGCGGACCGCCTCCGCCGTCCAGGTTTCCGACGCGAGGCGGTGCCGGCATGACCACCGTCCACACCAAACCCGACGTGGCCACCCGCCTGATGGCCAACCGGAACTTCCGGTTGCTGTGGGCGGGTGAGGCGACGAGCAAGGTGGGCAGCGCCGTCACGGGCGTCGCGTTCCCATTGGTCGCGGTCGTCACCCTGCAGGCCGGCACGATCGCCATGGGCGTGATCAACGCGATGGCCTGGCTGCCGTGGCTGCTGCTCGGCCTGCCGGCCGGGGCGTGGATCGACCGCCGCTCACGGCGCACGACCATGCTCACCGCGGACGTGGTTTCGATCGTGGCGCTGCTCAGCGTGCCGCTCGCGGCGCTGGCGGGCGTGCTCACCATCGCCCACCTGGTCGCCGTCGCCTTCGTCGTCGGCGCGGCCTCGATGTTCTTCAGCACCGCCTACCAGGCGTTCCTGCCCGCGGTGGTGACCAAGAAGGACCTGTCCGAGGCCAACGCGAAACTGCAGGGCACCGATCAGGTCGCCAACCTCGCCGGGCCGGGCCTCGGCGGCCTGATCACCCAGTGGGCAGGCGCGGTCATCGGCCTGGTGGTCGACGTCGTCACCTTTGCGGTGTCGGCGCTCTGCCTGAGCCGGACGGAGGTGGCGGAGACCGTCGAGCGCAAGCAGCGCGACACCACGCTGCGGCGCGAGATCGGCGAGGGCCTGCGGTTCGTGTTCCGGGATCGCTACCTGCGAGTGCTCACCCTCAGCGCGGCCGTCGACAACCTCACCCTCAACGCGATGTACGCGCTCACCGTGTTCTTCCTGATCCGCACGGTCGGCGCGGAACCGGGCGTGGTCGGCTTCCTGTTCGCGGCGGACTTCGTCGGCGGGCTGATCGGCGCGATGGTGGCCCGCAGGGCGGGGGAGCGGTTCGGCACCGCGCGCACCCTGCTGGGATTCTCCATCGGCTGCGCGCCGTTCGGGTTGCTGATCCCGCTCACCCACGACGGTCTCGGACTCGGCTTCTTCGTGGCCGGTCTGCTGGTGCCGTCCATCGGCATGGTCGTGGGCAACGTGATGTCCACCGGCTTCCGGCAGGCCTACTGCCCGCCCGGCCTGCTCGGCCGGATGTACGCCAGCTCGCGGTTCATCCAGTTCGGGGTGAATCCGCTCGGTGCCGTGCTCGGCGGCGTGCTCGGCGCGGCCGTCGGCGTCCGCGAGGCGCTGTGGATCGTGCTGGTCGCCGCCATGCTCGGCAGGTTCGTCCGGCTCATCGGCCCCATCAAGTCCCACCGCGACCTGCCCACCGAACCGCCGGCGCACCTGCGGCCGGCCACCACAGAGGAGACATCGTGACCAACCCGTTCGACAACCCCGACGGCGTGTTCCTGGTGCTCGTCAACGCCGAGAACCAGCACTCGCTGTGGCCGGAACACATCGCCGTGCCCGCCGGCTGGACCACCGCGTTCGGCCCGGACAACCGGCAGGCCTGCCTCGACCACGTCGAGGCCAACTGGACCGACCTGCGGCCCGCGAGCCTCGCTCGCGGCTGACCGTCCACTCGCGAATCGAAAGGTGCGGTTGACGGTGACCCAGTCGCAGCAGCGGGAGCGTGAGCTCGCCGGCCCGGGGGCGGGCCCGGCGCGCATGTGCCTGCATCAGATGTTCGAGGGCCAGGCGCGGCTCGCGCCGGACGCCACCGCGGTGGTGTCCGGGGACGACCGGTTGACCTACGGCCGACTGGACCGCCGCGCGACGACCCTGGCCGGTGGGCTCGTCACCCGAGGTGTGGGCCGGGGCGACGTCGTCGGGGTGCACCTCGACCGCGGGATCGACATGGTGGTGGCGGTGCTCGCCGTGCTCAAGGCGGGCGCCGCGTACACCATGCTCGACCCGGCCTTCCCCGCGGCGCGGCTGCGGGCGGTGCTGGCCCAGGCGGGCGCGTCGGTGGTGGTGACCGGGAACGGGTCGCTGTTCCCCGGCGTGACCGCGGTGCCGGTGACGGCCGAGGACCCGGCCGTGCCGCCGGTGCCGGTCGGTCCTGGCGACCCGGCGTGCGTGATGTTCACGTCGGGGTCGTCCGGCCGCCCCAAGGGGATCGTCACCCCGCACGGCGCCATCGTCGACACCCTGCTCGGACAGTCCTACGTGGACTTCGACCCCGCCGAGGTGTGGCTGCAGTGCGCCCCGGTGTCGTGGGACGCCTTCGCCCTGGAGCTGTTCGGCCCGCTGCTGTCCGGCGCGGTCTGCGTGCTGCACCCGGGTGGCAGCCCGGCACCGGAGGTGATCGCCGACCTGGTGGCCAGGCACGGCGTAACCACGCTGCACGTCTCGGCGAGTCTGCTCAACTACCTGGTCGACGAGCACCCGTCGGTCTTCGCCGCGATCCGCCAGGTGATGACCGGCGGCGAGGCGGCGTCGGTCGTGCACGTCGAGCGGCTGCTGCGGCTGCGGCCGGACGTGGTGCTGGTCAACGGGTACTCCCCGGCGGAGAGCACGATCTTCACCGCGACGCACACCGTGACCGCCGCCGACCTCGAGCACCCCACCATCCCGGTCGGACGGGCGCTGGCGGGCAAGCGCCTGCACGTGCTCGACGACGCGCTGAACCCGGTGACCAGCGGTGAGCTGTACATGGCCGGTGGCGGTCTCGCGCACGGCTACGCCGGCCAGCCGTCACTGACCGCGGAACGGTTCGTGGCCAACGTCTTCAAGCCCGGTGAGCGGATGTACCGCACCGGAGATCTGGTGCGGTGGCGACCCGACGGGGCGCTGGAGTTCCTCGGCCGCGCCGACGACCAGGTCAAGATCCGCGGCTTCCGGATCGAGCCGGCCGAGGTGCAGGCGGCCCTCCTGCGCCACCCCGGGGTGCGGCAGGCCGCCGTGGTGGTCCGCGAGGACGTGCCGGGCGCCAAGCGCCTGGTCGCCTACGTGGTGGGGGAGGTGGACGGCCTCCGGGCGCACGCGCGCGATCTGCTGCCCGATCACATGGTGCCGTCGGCCTTCGTCGGGGTGGACGCGCTGCCGGTCACCCCGAACGGCAAGCTCGACAAGGCGGCGCTGCCCGCGCCCCGGACGACCGGTGTCGCACCGCGCACTCCACGCGAGGCGGCGCTGTGCGAGCTGTTCGCCGACGTGCTCGGGACCGGCCCGGTCGGCATCGACGACGACTTCTTCGCACTCGGCGGTCACTCGTTGCTGGCCGCCCGGCTGATCGGCAAGGTCCGCACCGCGCTCGGGCTGGAACTTGACCTGCGGACGCTGCTCGACCGGCCGACTGTCGCCGCGCTCGCGCCGGTGCTGGTGACCGGGTCGACGCGACCGCCGCTGACCGCCCGTCCGCGCCCGGCGCTGCCGCCCCTGTCGCACGCCCAGCACCGGTTGTGGTTCGTCGACCACCTCGAGAGCGGCCGCGCCAAGCACAATATCGCCCGGTTGATGCGCTTCACCGGCCCCGCGGACCCCGCCGCGCTGCGGGCCGCGGCGATGGACCTGACCCATCGCCACGAACCGCTGCGCACGATCTTCCCCGCGTTGGCGGGCGAGCCGGTACAGCAGATCGTGGACCGCGACATCGCCCGCCCGCCGGTGCGCGTGGTCGAGACGCCCGGTGCCGACGCGGCGGTCCATGCCGAGATCGACGCGGTCGACGCGGCGATCTATGCCGAGGTCGAGCGGGTCTTCGACCTCGAGAGGGAGCTGCCGCTGCGGCTGAGCGTGTTCGACACCGGAGGCGAGCACCTCGTACTGCTCGTCGTGCACCACATCGCCTGCGACGGCTGGTCGATGCGCCCGCTTTTGCACGACCTCACCACCGCCTACGATGCCCGCCGGCGCGGTGCCGCGCCGGTGTGGCCGGACCTGCCGGTCGGCTACGTCGACTACGCCCTGTGGCACCGCGAGCTGCCGCACGCGGAGCAGCTGGACTTCTGGCGCGCGGAGCTCGCCGGGGTGCCCGCCGAGGTCCCGCTGCCGACCGACCGCCCTCGGCCCGCCACCCCGACGTTCCGCGGCGCCACCGTCGGCTTCCGGCTCGACGCCGAGGCGACCGCGCGCGTCGCCGAACTCGCCGGGCAGACCAGGACGACGACGTTCATGGTGCTGCACGCGGCGCTGGCCGCGCTGCTCAGCAGGCTCGGTGCCGGCACGGACGTCCCGATCGGCTCGGTGGTCGCGGGCCGGACCGACGAGGCGCTCGCCGATCTGGTCGGGTTCTTCGTCAACACCGTGACCCTGCGGGTGGACACCGCGGGCGACCCGTCGCTGCGCGAGCTGCTCGGCCGGGTCCGCGAGACCGACCTGCGGGCCTTCGCCCACCAGGACGTGCCGTTCGATCAGGTCGTCGAGGCGGTGAACCCGCCGCGCGGGGCGCGCCACCCGCTGTTCCAGGTGATGCTGGTCCTGCAGAACAACGAGGACGACAGCGCACCCGTCCGACCGGGGTGGACGAAGTTCGACCTGACCGTGGACGTCACCGAACGGGCGGACGGGATCGACGGCGTGCTGGAGTACGCCACCGACCTGTTCGACGCCGAGACCGTCGCCGCCATGGCCGACCGGCTGGTCCGCCTGCTAGCCGCCGACCCGGACACGCCGATCGGCGCGGTGGACCTGCTCACCGCCGGCGAGCGCGCCCTGATCCTCGCCACCAACGAGACCGCGGCCGACGTCCCCGACCGCACGCTGCACGAGCTCGTCGCCGAGCAGGCCAGAGCCAACCCGGACGCACCCGCGGTGGTCGACGCGACCGGCGCGCTCACCTACGGCGAGCTGGAAGCGCGGGCCGACCGGCTCGCCAGGGCGCTGGACGTGCGCGACGAGGTCGTCGGCGTGTTCCTGGAGCGCGGCATCGACCAGGTGGTGGCGCTGCTGGCCGTGCTGAAGGCGGGAGCGGCCTACACGCTGCTCGACCCGGCCTTCCCGGACGCCCGGCTCAACGCGATCCCGCTGCCACTGGTGGTCACCAACCGCGCCCTCGCGTCCCGGCTGACCGGCGAGGTGCTGTGCGTCGAGGACGCGCAGCCGCGTCACGAGCTGCCCGCGCGGACGGACCCGAGGGCGTGGGCCTGCGTCATGTTCACCTCCGGGTCGACCGGTGTGCCCAAGGGCGTCACCTCCTCCCACAAGGTGCTGGTCGGCACCTACTTCGCCCAGCTCTACGGCACCTTCGGGCCGGACGAGGTATTCCTGCAGTGCGCCCCGGTGTCGTGGGACGCCTTCGCGCTGGAACTGTTCGGCGCGCTGCTGCACGGCGGCCTGTGCGTTCTGCACCCCGACGGGCTGCCGGACCCCGACCTGATCGCCGACCTGGTCACCCGGCACGGGGTGACCATGCTGCAGGCCTCCGCGAGCCTGTTCAACCACCTGGTCGACCACTACCCACAGGCCTTCGCCGGGGTGCGGCAGGCGTTCACCAGCGGCGAGGCCGCGTCGCCGACGCACGTGGTCGAGGCGCACCGCCGCGACCCCGGCATGCGGGTGGTGAACGGCTACGGCCCGGCCGAGAGCATGGGGTTCACCACCTGGTACCAAGTGGACGACACCACCGACCCGGCGGCGCCGTCCGTCCCCATCGGACTCCCGCTCACCAACAAGCGCGCACACGTCCTCGACGCTCGGCTCGGCTTGGTGCCCCCCGGCGTGGTGGGGGAGATCTACCTCGCCGGGATCGGCATCGCCGACGGCTACCTCGGCCGCTCCGACCTGACCGCCGAGCGGTTCGTGGCCGACCCGTACGGGCCGCCCGGCACCCGGATGTACCGGACCGGGGACCTCGGCCGCCGCGACCGCGCGGGCGTGCTCGATTACCTCGGCCGCATCGACCACCAGGTGAAGATCCGCGGCTTCCGGGTCGAGCCCGCCGAGGTGGCCGCCGCGGTCAACGAACACGCCGACGTCGCCCAGGTCGCGGTGCTGGCGCTCGACCAGCAGCTGGTCGCCTACGTGGTTCCCGCCCGGCCGGTGGTCCCCGCCGACCTGCGCCGGCACACCGCCGACCGGCTGCCGGCGCACATGGTGCCGGTCTTCGTCCTGCTGGACGAGCTGCCGCGCACCCCGAACGGCAAGCTCGACCGGGCGGCGTTGCCCGCCCCGGACCACGTCGCCGACGCGGCCGGCCGCGCCCCGCGCGACCCCCGCGAGGAGATCCTCTGTGGACTGTTCGCCGAGGTGCTCGGCCTCGCCGAAATCACGATCGACGACGACTTCTTCGCCCTGGGAGGGCACTCCCTGCTCGCCACCAGGGTGGTGAGCAGGGCACGCACCGCACTGGGCGTGGAGCTGGCGATCGCCGACCTGTTCGCCGCGCCGACCGTCGCCGGGCTCGCCGAGCGGCTCGACACCGCCACCGCGGCCCGCGCCGCACTGGTCCGCACGGCGCGGGCGGCGCACGTCCCGCTGTCGTCTGCCCAACACCGGCTCTGGTTCACCCACCAGGCGGGCGGGGCGGGCGAGACCTACAACGCGCCGCAGGCCCTGCACGTCGACGGTCCCCTCGACCTCGACGCGCTGTCGGCGGCCGTAGCCGACCTCGCGCACCGCCACGAGGTGCTGCGCACCGTTCTCCCGGTCGCCGACGGCGTCCCGCACCAGGTGGTCACCGACGCCGTCCCGGACGTCGCGGTCGTCGATGTCGCCGACGGTCTCATCGCGGCGGCGCGGCACCGGTTCGACCTGGCGGCCGAGCCGCCGCTGCGGGTCGTCGTCCACCGCGAGTCAGCCGACCGGCACGTGGTCCTGCTCGTGCTGCACCACATCGCCTGCGACGGCTGGTCGATGCGCCCGCTGCTGCGCGACCTCGCCACCGCCTACGCCGCCCGGCTCGCCGGCGATGCTCCACGGTGGACGGAGCTGCCGGTCGCCTACGCCGACTACGCGGTCTGGCACCGCGACCTGCTGGGCGCCGAGGACGACCAGGAGAGCCTCGCCGCGGCACAGCTGGCGTTCTGGCGGGCGGAGCTCGCCGGGCTCCCGGAGGCGCTGCCCACCGAGCGGCCGCGGCCCGCGGTATTCGACCCGGCCGGTGCGTCGGTCCCGTTCACCGTCCCGGCCGACGTGCACGCCAGGCTGCGCGCCCTGGCCCGCACCGAACAGGTAACGGTCTTCATGGTGCTGCAGGCCGCCCTGGCGGCAGTGCTGACCCGGCACGGCGCGGGCACCGACATCCCGATCGGCACTCCCGTCGCGGGCCGGACCGACGAGGCGCTCGACGACCTGGTCGGCTTCTTCGTCAACACCCTCGTGTTGCGCACCGACACCTCGGGCGACCCGAACTTCCGCGAGCTGCTGGCCCGCGTCCGGGGGCGCGATCTCGCCGCGTTCGCCAACCAGGACGTGCCGTTCGAGCGGGTCGTCGACGCGGTCAACCCCGGCCGCTCGCCCGCGTGGCACCCGCTATTCCAGGTGATGCTCGTCCTGCAGAGCAACGCGGTGACCGACCTGCGCCTCGGTGACGCGCCGGTCCGGCCGGAGCCGATCCGCACGGGAACGGCCAAGTTCGACCTGCTGCTCGAGGTCCGGGAGGGCGACGACGGCATCAGCGGCGTGCTGGAGTTCCCCGCCGCCCTGTTCGAACCCGGCACCGTCGAGCGGCTCGGGAGCAGGCTCGTGCGCCTGCTCGACCGGGTGACCGCGGAGCCAGACACCCCGATCGGCGCCGTCGACCTGACCGGCGAGGCGGAGCGGCGGCTGTTCGCCAGCTGGAACGACGCAGCCTCGCGGGCCCCGTCCGACACCCGGGTGCACGAGCTGTTCGAGCGGCAGGCCGCGCGGCGCCCCGGCGCGCTCGCCGTCATCGCGGGCGAGGACCGCGTCGGCTACGGCGAGCTGGACGCGCGGGCCAACCGCACGGCTCGCGCGCTGGTCGCCGCGGGCGCCGAGCCGGGGACAGTCATCGGCGTGCACCTCGACCGCGGCGTGGACATGGTCGTCGCCGTGCTCGCCGTGCTGAAGGCGGGGGCCGCCTACACGATGCTCGACCCCGAGTTCCCGCCTGCGCGGCTCAGCGCCGCGATCGAGGCGGCCGGGGTGCGGCTGGCGGTCACCGACGCCGAGCTTCCCGGCGTCCGCGCCGTGCGGGTCGCCATCGACGGCGACCCCGGCCCGCTCGTCGTCCCCGGCTCGTCGGAGGACGTCGCGTGCGTGATGTTCACCTCCGGGTCGACCGGCAGACCCAAGGGGATCCTCACCCCGCACCGGGCGCTGGCAGGAACCCTGACCGGTCAGTCCTACGTGGACTTCGCGGACGACGCGGTGTGGTTGCAGTGCTCGCCCGTCTCCTGGGACGCCTTCGCGCTGGAGCTGTTCGGCCCGCTGCTCTCCGGCGGGACGTGCGTGCTGCACCCCGGCGGCAGCCCGCGACCGGAGACGATCGCCGACCTGGTCGCCGCGCACGGCGTCACTACGCTGCATGTGTCGGCGAGCCTGCTGAACTACCTGGTCGACGAGCACCCGGAGACCTTCGACGCGGTCCGGCAGGTGAT
Source organism: Actinophytocola sp. (assembly GCF_036555685.1). Taxonomy (GTDB): domain Bacteria; phylum Actinomycetota; class Actinomycetes; order Mycobacteriales; family Pseudonocardiaceae; genus Actinophytocola. The sequence continues at coordinate 24,263 of NZ_DATBKY010000027.1, forward strand.
GACCGGTGGCGAGGCCGCCTCGGTCGCGCACGTCGGCCGGCTGCTCGACAGGCGCCCCGGGCTGCGCCTCGTCAACGGCTACGCCCCGGCCGAGTGCACGATCTTCACCGTCACCCACCGGATGCGGCTCGCCGACGTCGAGCGCGGCTCGATCCCGGTCGGTGCCCCGATCGCGGGCAAGGGCTGCCACGTCCTGGACGAGCGGCTCGCCATGGTGCCGGTCGGCGTCCCCGGCGAGCTGTACATGTCAGGAGTCGGGACCGCGCACGGCTACGCGGGCGAGGCGGGCCTGACGGCCCAGCGGTTCGTGGCGAGCCCATTCGGCGCGGGGGAGCGGCTGTACCGCACCGGCGACCTGGTGCGCTGGCGTGCCGACGGGGTGCTCGAATACCTCGGCCGGACCGACGACCAGGTCAAGATCCGCGGGTTCCGGGTCGAGCCCGCCGAGGTGCAGGCGGCGTTGCTGCGCCACCCCGACGCCCGCCAGGCGGCGGTCGTGGTCCGTGCGGACGTGCCGGGCGACAAGCGGCTCGTGGCCTACGTCGTCACGGGCGGCGGGGTCACTCCGGCCGCGATGCGCGACCACCTCCGCGACCTGCTGCCCGATCACCTTGTCCCGTCGGCGATCGTGCCGCTCGACGCGCTGCCGATCACCGGCAACGGCAAGCTCGACCGGTCCGCACTGCCTGTGCCGGAGGTGCTGACCGCCGGGCGGCGGGCGTGCACGCCGACCGAGGAGATCCTCTGCGGGCTCTTCGCCGACGTGCTCGGCCTGCCCGCGGTGGGCCCGGACGACGACTTCTTCGCCCTCGGCGGGCACTCGCTGCTCGCCGCCCGGCTGCTCGGCCGCATCCGGTCCGCCCTGTCGGCCGAGGTCGACATCCGTACCCTGTTCCAGACCCCGACACCGGCGTCGATCGCCCGTCGGCTCCTCGCGGCGGCCCGGCCCACGGTCCGGCGCGGCCACGAAGGCGACGGTGGCGACGGCGAGCTCACGGTCTCCTTCGCCCAGCAGCGCATGTGGTTTCTGGGCGAGGTCGAGCGCGCCGCCGCCTACAACGTCCCGCTGGCCTACCGCTTGCGCGGCACGCTCGACGAGGCTGCGCTCTACCGGGCGGTGTCCGACCTGATGGCGCGCCACGACGTCTTGCGCACGGTGTATCCCGCGGTCGGCGGCCGTCCCCGGCCGCGGCTGGTGGAGCCGCGGGCCGTGGTCGAGGTGTTCCACTGCACGCCGCGGGAGTACCCGACCGCCCGCGATCGCGCGATCGGGCACGTGTTCGACCTCGCCACGGAGGTCCCGCTGCGGGTGTCGGTGTTCGTGCTCGGACCGGACGAGGCGGTGTTGCTGCTCGTGCTGCACCACATCGCCTGCGACGGCTGGTCGGTGGCACCGCTCGTCGGTGACCTCGCCACCGCCTACGCCAGCCGCCTGGCCGATGCCGGTCCGGAGTGGACGGAACTGCCGGTGCGGTACGCGGACTATGCGCGGTGGCAGCGCGAGCTGCTCGGCACGGAGGACGAGCCGACGGACATCGCGACCGGCCAGCTCGATTTCTGGCGGGCAGAGCTCGCCGGCCTGCCGGACTCCCCGGTGCTGCCGACCGACCGCGCCCGTCCGGCGCTGGCCGCGTCCGACGGCGACATCGTCGGGTTCACCCTGCCCGCCGGCCTCACCGCCCGGCTCGCCGAAGTCGCTCGCGCCCACCAGGTCACGGTGTTCATGGTCTGGCATGCGGTACTCGCCGCGGCGCTGAGCAGGGCCGGTGCCGGCACCGACATCCCGATCGGCGCCCCGGTCGCCGGCCGCGGCGACCGCGCCCTCGACGACTTGGTCGGGTTCTTCGTCAACACGCTGGTGCTGCGCACCGACACCTCGGCCGATCCGACGTTCGGCGAGTTGCTTGCGCGGGTCCGGGAACGCGATCTGGCCGCGTTCGCCAACCAGGACGTGCCCTTCGAGCGCGTGGTGGAGGCGGTGAACCCGGCGCGGTCGCTGTCGTGGCACCCGCTGTTCCAGGTGGTGCTGGTCGTCGACGGCGACGAGCCCGCCTGTCCGCGCCTGCCCGGGCTCGACAGCGCCGTCGAGCCGATCGAGGTGCCGGCCGCCAAGTTCGACCTCACCCTGACCATCGGCGGGGCCGGCGGCTCGCTCTGCTACGCCACGAGCCTGTTCGAGCGCGCCACCGCCGAGTCGTTCGTCGCGCGCCTCGTGCGGCTGCTCGACGCCGTCCTCACCGACCAGGACGTCCGCATCGGTGCCGTCGACCTGCTCAGCGACGATGAGCGGCACGGGATCTTGCTGGAGTGGAACGACACCGCGACCGACGCGCCGCTGCATCGGTGCGTGCACGAGCTGTTCGCCGAGCAGGCCGCTCGCACCCCGGACACCGTCGCGCTGGTGCTCGGCGACGAGTGGAGGACCTACCGGGAGCTGGACGGCCGCGCCAACCGGCTCGCCCGCCACCTGGTGGCGCTCGGCGTCCGGCCGGGGGTTGTCGTCGGTATCCACCTCGACCGCGGGTTCGAACTGGTCGCCGCGCTCCTCGCGGTCCTCAAGGCGGGTGCCGCGTACACATTGCTCGACCCGGACTTCCCGGCACGGCGGCTGCGGGCAGCCGTCGAGCGGACAGCGGCGCCGGTCGTGGTCACCACGTCTGACCGGGCCGGCCTGTTGCCCGGGGTGCGGACCGTGGTCGCCGCCGACGTCGCCGGGACGGCCGAGACCGGCCCCGGGGTGCCGGTCGGCCCGGACGCGCTGGCGTGCGTCATGTTCACCTCGGGCTCGACCGGCGGCCCCAAGGGCGTCGCCGCCCCGCACCGTGCGCTGACCGGGACGTTCACCGGGCAGTCCTATGTGGACTTCGGCCCGGACGAGGTGTTCCTCCAGTGCGCGCCGGTGTCCTGGGATGCCTTCGCGCTCGAGCTGTTCGGCGCGCTGCTGTTCGGCGCGACCTGCGTGCTGCACCCCGGTCAGCGGCCGGAGCCCGCGCTGATCGCCGAGCTCACCGCCCGGCACGGGGTCACCATGCTCCAGATGTCGGCCAGTCTGTTCAACCACATGCTCGACGAGCACCCCGCGGTCTTCCGGGGGCTTCGCTGGGCGATTACCGCAGGGGAGTCCGCTTCCGTGACACACGTCGAAGAGGTGTCCCGGCGCCACCCGGGCCTGGGAGTCGTCAACGGGTACGGTCCGGCCGAGAGCATGGGCCTCACCACGGCACACCGAGCCGGGGCCGAGGTGGCGCCGCTGTCGTCGGTGCCGATCGGCGGACCGGTCGCCAACAAGCGCGCCTACGTGCTCGACGACGCGCTGCGGCTGGTCCCGCCCGGCGTGCCCGGTGAGCTGTACGTGGCGGGTGTCGGCCTCGCCAAGGGCTACGTCGGCCGGCCCGCGCTGTCCGCGGAGCGGTTCGTCGCCAACCCCTACGGCGGGCCTGGTGAGCGGATGTACCGCACCGGCGACCTGGTGCGGTGGCGCGCCGACGGCGTGCTGGACTTCCTGGGCCGCGCCGACGACCAGGTCAAGATCCGCGGCTTCCGGGTCGAGCCCGGCGAGGTGGCGACCGTGCTGTCCGCACACCCGGCCGCGGCGCAGGTGGCGGCGATCGTCCGTGAGGACCGCCCCGGTGACATGCGGCTCGTGGCCTACGTCGTGCCCGCCCGCGGCGCGAACGACGTGGCCGCCGCGCTGCGCCGGTACGCCGAGGACCGGCTGCCGCAGTACCTGGTGCCCTCGTCGATCGTGGAGCTGACCGCCCTGCCGCTCACCCCCAACGGCAAGCTCGACCGGCGAGCCCTGCCCGCCCCCGACCTCGGTCCTGACCTCGCGGGCCGCGGCCCGCGCAACCCGCGCGAGGAGATCCTCTGCGGGCTGTTCGCGGAACTGCTCGGCCTGCCCGAGGTCGGCATCGACGACGACTTCTTCCTGCTGGGCGGCCACTCCCTGCTGGCGACCCGGCTGATCAGCAAGGTGCGTGCGGCGCTGGGCGTCGAGGTGCCCATCCAGAGGTTGTTCCAGTGGCCGACGGTCGCGGGCATCAGCGAGCGGATCGCCGACGTGGACGCCGCCCGGCCGGCGCTGCGGCCGGCCGAGCGGCCCGAGACCGTGCCGCTGTCGTTCGCCCAGCAGCGCCTGTGGTTCCTCGACCGGCTCGACGGCCCCAGCGCGACCTACAACGCGCCGCTGGCGCTGCGCCTGCGCGGGGAGCTCGACCTCGCCGCGCTGACCGAGGCGCTCGGCGACGTCGTCGACCGGCACGAGGCGCTGCGGACGGTGTTCCCGGTCGTCGACGGACAGCCGCACCAGCGGCTCGTCGACGCGCGGATCGAGCCGACGGTGGTGAGCTGCGCGGAGGAGGACCTGGCCGGGGCACTCGCCGCCGCGGTCGCCCAGCCGCACGACCTGTCCCGGACCGACCGGCCGCCGCTGGCCGTCACGGTGTTCGAGCTGGCCCCGGACGACAACGTGCTGCTGATCCTGCTGCACCACATCGCCAGCGACGGCTGGTCGCTCGGCCCGCTGCTCACCGACCTGTCCACCGCCTACACCGCCCGCAGGGACCGCACGAATCCCGAGTGGACGGACCTGCCGGTGCAGTACGCGGATTACACGCTGTGGCAGCACGACCTGCTCGGCGACGAGACGGACCCGGCGAGCCTGGCCGCCCGCCAGGTGGCGTTCTGGCGCGAGACCCTCGCCGACCTGCCCGAGGAGCTCGCATTGCCGACCGACCGGCCCCGCCCCGCCGTCGCGGGCAACCGGGGTGACGTCGTGTCCCTGCGCCTGGACGGCGAACTGCGCAACCGCCTGGTCGAGCTGGCCCGCGCCAATCAGGTCACCCTGTTCATGACGCTGCAGGCCGCGCTCGCCGCGCTGCTCACGAGGCTCGGTGCCGGCGAGGACGTCCCGATCGGCTCACCGGTCGCCGGGCGGACGGACGAGGCGCTCGACGAGCTGGTCGGGTTCTTCGTCAACACCCTGGTGCTGCGCACGCCGGTGTCGGGCGCGGCGTCGTTCGCCGACCACGTCGCGTCCGTGAAGGAGGTCGACCTGGCGGCGTTCTCGCACGCGGACGTCCCGTTCGAGCAGGTCGTCGAGCGGCTCAACCCGCCTCGCTCGGCCGCGCGCAACCCGCTGTTCGGTGTGCTGGTCGGCTACCACCACATCGGCGCGCAGTCGT